>CAMYIO010000062.1:0-30812 GCA_947258515.1 uncultured Ectothiorhodospiraceae bacterium | reverse complement strand
CTGGCGCCGTTCTGGAGCGAACTGGGCAATCCGCAATGGATGGCGCAGCGCCGCCGTTTCCTCGGACTGCTGGAAGAGCAGGCCAAGCTGGAACGCATGGCGCGCATCGTTGGCAAGGATGCCTTGCCGCCGCGTCAGCAAAACGTGTTGCTGTGTGCCGAGCTGATCAACGAGTCCTTCCTGCGCCAGTCGGCCTTTTCGGAGACCGATCGTTTCTGTCCGGCCACCAAGCAGATTGCCATGATGCAACTGCTCGACCACTTCATCGAATTGTCAGATGTGGCCGTCGCGGCCGGCGTTGATGTTGCTGCCATCAACAGCCTGCCGGTGATGCGACAATTGCGCCGCATGGGCGAAGAGATCGATAACGACGAGCTGGAACGGTTCGAGGTACTGGGCAAGGGACTCGACCGGGCGTTTGCGGCGTTGACCAACGGGAGTGTCGATCATGCGAGCTGATGTCTATGCTGATTTCGTGGCGACCCGCATCGAGGGTCCGCTGCTGTTCCTGAAGCGCACCGTGAATGTCGGCCTCAATGAGGCGGTCGAGGTTGTCGACGCGCAGGGCAATGCCCGCCTGGGACGAATTGCCGCGCTCAGCCATGAGTCGCTGACGGTCGAGGTGCTGGAATCGACCACCGGGCTGGATCTCGACAATACACGGGTGCGTTTTCGTGGCGAACCGCTGACCTTTGCGGTCGGTCCCGATCTGCTTGGCCGCGTCTTTGACGGCGTTGGCCGGGTCATCGACAACGGCCCGCCGGTGGCTGCCACCGGAATGCGCCGTATCGACGGTCGTTCGATCAACCCGGCGGCACGCACCGTGCCGACCGATTTCATCGAGACCGGTGTCTCGACCATTGATCTGATGAACAGCCTGGTGCGCGGCCAGAAGCTGCCGATCTTTTCCGGCGCCGGTTTGCCGCATGACCTGCTGGCGATACAGATTGCCAGGCAGACACGCCTGCGCGATGCGGCAGCCGGCGAATTCGCACTGGTATTCGTGGCCATCGGGGTGTCCTATGACACCGCCGATCGATTCCGTCGCGAGATGGAGGACAGTGGCGTGCTTGAACACACGGTGCTGTTCCTGAACCTGGCATCGGATTCAAGTACCCAGCGCCTGCTGGCACCGCGTTATGCACTGACGGCAGCAGAATACCTGGCCTTCGATGCAGGCAAGCATGTGCTGGTGGTGATGTCGGACATGACCAATTACTGCGAGGCGTTGCGCGAGGTGTCTGCCAGTCATGGCGAGGTACCAAGCCGTAAGGGTTTCCCGGGGTATATGTATTCGGACCTGGCCACCCTGTATGAACGTGCCGGCAGTCTGCACGGGCAGGCAGGCTCGTTGACACAGTTGCCGATCCTGACCATGCCATCGGATGACATCACGCACCCGATACCGGATCTGACGGGCTACATTACCGAGGGCCAGATCGTGCTGGATCGGGACCTCGACCGCACGGATATCTATCCGCCGGTCAATGTGCTGCCGTGCCTGTCACGCCTGATGAAGGATGGTACCGGCGAGGGCTTTACCCATGCCGATCACCCCGATCTTGCCAACCAGCTGTATGCCGCCTATGCGCGGGCCGTGCATATGCGTGTGCTTGCCAGCGTCGTCGGTCGCGAGGGGCTGGCCGAGACCGACCGGCTATTTCTTGATTTCGGCGATCTTTTCGAGCGTCAGCTGGTCAACCAGCAGGACGCACGCAGCCTCGAACAGAGCATGGCGATAGGCTGGCAACTGTTGCGCACGCTGCCGATATCGGAGTTGCACCGGCTCAGTGACCGGCAGATCGATAAGTACATTAAAGAGGACGATCGACCGGAATGAGTACCATGCGCACGGTGCCAACGCGTTCCGCGGTGCTGGAACTGAAGGCCGAGCGGCTCGTGGTCAGCGAGGCCTATAATTTTCTCGATGAGAAACGCCTGTTACTGGCCGCCGAATTGCTGCGCCAGCTGGCGGAGTACGAACGCCTGCAGCAGGAATTTGAACAGTTGCGCCAGCAGGCGGTCACTGCGCTGCTGCATGCGGTCGCCCAGCACGGTCTGCAGGGATTGAGTGTCTATCCTGTTGCCAGTATCAAGGCAACACGCTTCGAAACTGAAACACGTAATTTCATGGGCGTGATACTGGCCGATACCCGCTTGCAGCTGGCGGAAGACAGTGCCGCAGCAATCGCAGCCTGTCCCTCGTCGGAGGCAAATAACTGCAAGGTGGCGTTTCGCAAACTGCTCGATTTGAGCAGCCACATTGCCGGTGTATCCGGCAACCTGTATCGCCTGCTGGTGGAATACCGCCTCACGGAACGCCGTGCCCGGGCACTTGAAAACGTCATCCTGCCGGAAATCGAGGAGATGCTGCATGTCATGACGACACACCTCGAAGAGCTGGAATTCGAGGATGCGGTGCGGGTACGGATACGCAGCAGGGCTGCTTCAGGCGCCTGATTTCCGGCCTGGATGCCAGGGCTGCAATACGTGGTTTAGCGCAACGCCTTGAAATGGTTTTTTCGATTCTTTTTGCCGCGGATGTGAGTGACGTCCATGCTGATATGGTGCGGTGTATAGATCGTGGTTCTGATGAGCCATTCCCCGGACGGCAGCTGCGCCTGTTCGGTCATGGTCCTGATTTGCGTCGTATCGTCGTAGGCATCCTCGATAACATCGTATGCAAGTTTCATTGTGATCTCCTTATAGTGACAGGTAGGGATTTCTCAACGGGCGGCTACCGCCCTGACTGCGAATACCGGGGCGCCGGGTTTTAGTTTGCGGCCAGGTTCACGGACTACAGTAACAGGTTGCAGCAGGGATTCAACAGATACCCTGCAAATGATGGCGTCAAAGCAGTCATCATCAAACGGCAGGGCGGTATCTGCGTTGACATCGTGTACGATGCGACTGTTGAGTCGCGGGTTTTTTTGCCGGTTCTTCTGCATTCATCCCCTGGCCAGTTCCGATTGTGTACTCATGGCGTATTTTTATTCGGAGTCCAGTTCCAGGTAGAAGGGTGACAGTGTCGTGTCGTCCTGCTTTTTCTGCGGCACGGTTTTACGCAGGCGCGCCTCGATGCGTGCGGAATCGATGACTGACTGGTCGATAATGGCAGGGTATAGATGGTATTGATCGGCAACCTTCAGCGCCTGTACGCGGGCATGCAGTTCGCAGTCGCGACGCAGTTCGGGGCTCAGTGCCGGTAACAGCAGCAACCACGGCGCCTGCCAGCAGTTGAAGTCATGCAGCAGTTGTTTGTGCCTGTCGTCGTGGAATGCTGTCTCGATCAGCATGGCAGGGAAATCCGCGGCTGGCAGGTGGCGCTGTTGCAGTGCACTGTCGAGGTTGATGCCATGCAGGCCGCGGCCGGCATGATCGGGGCTGCGTTCGAATATCTGGGCGCTGGCCCGTGATGCGGTACGTGCATTGATGTAGGTCGCAAGGTAATCCGTAATGGCGCCGTGCCGTGATGGATCGATACCCAGCCTGTCAGCCGCTGTTGATGTAAAGGTCTTGCGGCAGTTTATGCCGGGCCGCCATACACAGGCCTGTTTGAGGTCGATAGCCGCGGCATCATCGGCACTGTCAATCAATACGAGCGGTCGCTGCTGCTTGTCCAGCAGCCACAGCTCGAAGCGGTCGGTGAACGCAAAAGGAATGTCCTTATGAAGCTTGAGCAGCTGCCTGAACACGGCCGTTCCCATGGCTTCCATGGCCCTGAATTCCTCGGACGGGAACATCGGGCCACGCTTCAGGCCGCTGTCTGCACTCCAGCTGCCATAACGGATATCGCTGACCTGCGCCCGTCCGGTGCCGGGCAGGTTCCCCTGCAAGGCCTCGTTGCTGACATAGATATCCCAGCGGACACCGTCTGCGGTCACTGCCTCCGCTGACCGGTAGCGGATGGTATTGATAATGCCGCGAAACGGGTTCAGCAGGCGTTCGGCGTAGCAATCGAAGTCCATGTTAGCGGGTAGGGCCATTGTTATGATGATAATGGCCTGCCGGTGTTACATCCAGCGCCTGCATGGGTAGAATACGGCATTCCCTGTACGGACCTGTAAATCCATGCCCCTGTTGCGACTGCATAAAGTATCGCTGGCCTATGGCCACCGCGCCTTGCTGGACGCGGTGGACCTGGAAGTCCACCGCGGTGAGCGCGTGTGCCTGGTCGGGCGCAACGGTGAAGGCAAGTCCTCCCTGATGCGCATACTCAGTGGCGAGGTGGTCCCGGATGAGGGGGAGTGCTGGATACGGCCGTCCATGCGAGTCGCCTACCTGGCGCAGGAGATCGGCATGGACAGCAACGACACGGTGTTCGATGTGGTCGCCGCCGGCTTGCCCGGGCTGGGCAAACTGATATCCGATTACCATCACACCGCCAGTGAGCTGGAACAGTCCGGTGATCCCGTTACCCTGCAAAGGTTGTCTGACCTGCAGCAGGCGCTGGAGGCCGCTGATGGCTGGCAGCTGGAGCAACGTGTCGAGTCCGTGCTGTCGCGCCTGCAACTGGACAGCGATGCCATCTTTCATTCGCTCTCCGGTGGCTGGCGTCGCCGTGTCATGCTGGCACGAGCGCTGGTGTGTGCGCCGGATGTGCTGTTGCTCGACGAGCCGACCAATCACCTCGATATCGAGGCCATCACCTGGCTGGAAGATTTCATGGTGGACTACGGTGGTGCGCTGTTGTTCGTTAGCCATGACCGCGCCTTCGTGCGCCGCCTGGCGACGCGCATCATCGAGCTCGATCGCGGCCAGCTGATGTCCTGGCCCGGGAGTTATGATGACTATGTGCGCCGCAAGGCAGAACAACTGGATGTGGAGGCGCGTCACAATGCCCTGTTTGACAAGAAACTGTCGCAGGAAGAGGCGTGGATCCGGCAGGGCATCAAAGCACGTCGTACCCGCAACGAGGGGCGGGTGCGGGCACTGCAGGCCTTGCGGGAAGAGCACCGCCGGCGCCGCAAGCGCTCGGGTAACGCCCGGCTGGCGCTGGATGGCGGTGAGCAGTCCGGCAAGATTGTCCTGGAAGCTGAGGACGTGTCGCTGAGCTTTGCCGGGAACACGGTCATAAACCATTTCTCGACCACTATTCTGCGTGGTGACCGGGTGGGCATCATCGGTCCCAATGGAATCGGCAAGTCGACCCTGATCAAGGTGTTGCTCGGGGAATTGCAAGCGGATAGCGGTCACGTGCGCCGCGGGACCCGCCAGCAGGTCGCGTATTTTGACCAGCAACGTGAGCAGCTCGATACCGACAAGACGGTGATGGACAATGTCGCGGACGGCAGCCAGCATGTGCAGGTGAACGGCCGTGACCGGCACGTGGCCAGTTATCTGCGCGACTTCCTGTTTCCGCCCGAGCGGCTGCAATCACCGGTGAGCACACTCTCCGGTGGCGAGCGCAATCGCCTGTTGCTGGCACGTTTGTTTGCCAGGCCGGCAAACCTGCTGGTGATGGATGAGCCCACCAATGATCTCGATGTGGAGACACTGGAATTGCTCGAAGAACTGCTGATGGATTACCCGGGCACGCTATTACTGGTCAGTCACGACCGCGCCTTTCTCGATAATGTGGTCACCGCTTCACTGGTGTTCGAGGGGCAGGGCCATATTGGCGAGTACGTCGGCGGGTATTCGGACTGGCTGCGCCAGAAGACAACGGCCGCTCAGCCGACCGCGAAGGACAGCGGCGGCCCGGCCGTGAAGGCAGCGCCCGCGGCGGCAGCAAAACCAGTCAAGCTGTCCTACAAGGACCAGCGCGAGCTGGATGCCTTGCCCGCGAAAATCGAACAGCTGGAAACAGAGCAGGCACAGCTGCAGGCGGCCATTGGTGACCCCGGTTTCTATCAGCAGTCTCACGAGCAGGTCAATGTGATACTGGAGCGTCTGCAGACAGTCGAGGAGGCGCTCGAAGTCTGCTACGGCCGCTGGGAAGTGCTGGAATCCGGGATGAATGATTAAGAAAGTGCTAATCCATTGGGTAAATCATGGCATTCAGGTATGGCAATGTATGCGCGGTACACCTGAATGCTAAACGCTAAAGCGGCTCTTATCTGCTCGATAATCCGTTTGATGAGGTGAACCATGAAGCGAGCGATCAAACAAGTCATCAAGGCCCGCCGTCAGACGGAGGGGGGCGGTTTTCAGATCAGGCGGCCGTTGCCGGCGCCCGGTGTGCGCTACATAGACCCGATCCTGATGATCGACGAGATGGGTCCGGTGGATTACCTGCCGGGTGAGGCGATTGGCGCGCCGGATCATCCGCATCGTGGCTTTGAAACGGTAACCTATATGCTGGCGGGTGAATTCGAACACCGGGATTCGGCCGGGCATGCCGGTCGCCTGCAACCCGGTGACGTCCAGTGGATGACCGCCGGTCGCGGCGTGGTGCATTCAGAAATGCCCTCGGCGCGCATCATGGAGGAGGGTGGACGCGTGCACGGTTTCCAGATTTGGGTCAATCTGCCAGCACGGTTGAAGATGACGGCACCGCGCTACCAGGAAGTCGCTGCCAGCCAAATCCCTGAAGCAGTCAGTGAGGACGGGCTGGCGCGGGTGCGCGTCATAGCCGGTGAGGCACTGGGTGTCGGCGCACGCATCGATACGCATACCCCGATTGTCTACCAGCACTGGATACTGCAACCCGGTGCAGACATCGATCAGCCGTTAGCGGAGAACTGCAATGCCCTGTTGTATGTTTTCGCCGGTGGACTGGTCTCCAATGGCGAGCACCTGGCGGATGGCGAGATGGGTGTGCTCGGCAAGGGGGACAGCATTAATCTGTCGGTGCCGGCAGCATCCACGGAAACGACACAGCTGTTGTTGCTGGGAGGTGTACCGCTGGGTGAGTCCGTGGTGCAACACGGCCCGTTCGTGATGAACAGCCAGCAAGAGATCGACCAGGCCCTGCAGGACTATCAGCAGGGACGGATGGGTGCCATCCGGCAGGCGTAAGCGTTATTAACCATTCAGGAGCAGGAGATTACATGCACAAGAAAGCCGACACCCACTATCCGATTCATGACCATCTCGCACACCGCTGGAGTCCGCGCGCCTTTGCAGACAAGCCGGTGACGGCGCAGGACCTTGGCAGCCTGTTCGAGGCCGCTCGCTGGGCAGCTTCCTGCTACAACGAGCAACCCTGGCGTTTCATTGTTGCGCGGCGTGAACAGCAGCATGAATACCAGAAACTGCTGAACTGCCTGGTCGAGGGTAACCAGGCCTGGGCCATACAGGCACCGGTGCTAGGCTTGGGTATTGTAAAGAAAACCTTCTCCATGAACGGCAAAGCAAACAATTTCGCCCATCATGACCTGGGACTGGCGACTGCGGGGTTGATGGCGCAGGCCACTGCACTGGGTCTGCATGTGCATTCAATGGGCGGGATTCTCCCGCAACGGGCGGCAGAAATTTACCAGGTGCCGGGTGATTTCGATGTCCTCACCGGTTTTGCCATTGGTTATCCAGGTGATCCGGATTCGCTGGATGAGTCCATGCGGGCCAGTGAACTGGAACCACGGACAAGAAAGCCGTTGACGGAAACGGTGTTCTCTTCGGGCTGGGAGCAGCCGGCAGCATTTCTGCAGACCTGAAACGGGTATTAATAACGCACTCCCAGGTTGCTACTTTCGAAACAGGCGGGTTAAGCTTCCTGTCCCCGATAGCGTTGTATGTCGGGGAAGCATAAACCAATGGAGAATTAACAATGAAAAGCATCAAATTACTACTTGCCTGCTCACTACTCATCACTGCCGTACCCTCGCAGGCGGCCATGAACAATGATCCGGAAATGGACAAGTTCGATACCTCGCCTGACATGCGCATGGAGCCACCGAAAGGGCTCAACACGGAAACACTGATTGAGGTAACCGCCACGGTAACGGCTGTCGACATGCCAAACCGTCTGGTCACCATTGAGGGACCGGAAGGTAATTCAGCTGTCATCCAGGTAACCGAGCAGGTGAAGAATCTGCCGCAGGTCGAGATTGGTGACAAGGTCAACATCAAGTATTACCTGAGCGCGATTGTCGATGTCGTCAAGGCAGGTGGTGATACCGAACTCGGTACCACTGCAGGCGCGGCCAGGATTTCTGCACCTGCTGGACAAAAGCCGGCCGGTGCTCTCGGTGTCGAGGTGACGCGCAGGGCCGAAGTCGTTTTTGTCGATCCGTACCAGAAGTTTATTTCTTTCCGCAGCCCGGACCGCGGATTGCGCAAGATCTCGTTAAAGAATTCGCCGGATCTGCAACACTATCTGAAGGAATTGAAGAAAGGCGATATTGTCGAGGTAACCTACACCGAGGCCGTGGCAATATCGCTGGAGCCTGCCGAGTAACCGCCTGCTTCACCTAAACTGGCCCACAAGGCAACGGGGCGCTTATTGAAAACGCCCCGTTGTTGCGTTTTCCCTGTCGCTTGCAGCTAGAAATCCATGCTGACTGTGAACAGCAGGCCTGATATGCCCAGTATAAAAACATCGCCTCCGAAGCGCCCCTTCTTGTAGCCTATACCCGGGATAATTGCAGGTGCTATACCTTCGCCATTGTTCGGGATTTTGTCCTTGAACTCACCCTTGTAGCCATGAATCAGTCCGGCGGTTATCTTGGCATGGAAGCCATCGAGCCGGCCATGAAAATTCCAGGTCTTGCCACCGTATAAATACTGGGAAAACTGGTCGAAGGAATTATTAAACAGGGCCAGACCGTATGACCAGTTATTGGCTTTTACCGCTTCCAGGCTGGCAAATATCCTGTTGCCCTTATGATCGTCGTCGGGGTCGTAGTGTATATAAGTACCTGCGGAGAACATCAGGTGATCGTAATTGTACCAGCGTTCTTCTGCCTGTGCGGCAAAGGGGTAAAGCAATGCGAGGCAGAGGATGAATCGGGTCATTGAATGTATGTGCATCTAACCGTTTTTCCTTTTTATCCGGACTCGTCGAAGTCCGCCAGTATAAGGTCACTCCTCACGGTAATACATGCGTGACGAAGGACGACGCCGGCAGCGTGTCTGCAGTGATGTATTCTTGTTCGTATTTGCCGACAGCTGGATTTTTCCATACTTGCCGGGCGAGATCATCATAATTCATCCTGAAAATTACCCAAAAGAACCACATAGCTGTGGTTCAGGCTGTGGCATCCCTTTATTCGTTATTATTTGCTAGACTTCCGCCCTGTGGCAGGGCGACACACTGCTGCTGTAACACTGACCGGCGTTAATGATGCGGGGTCAGAAAATCAGCCAGGGGCAGGGTAACAGTTTTCCTGCCTACCGGCTTGATACCGGTGAAATAACCAACCTTCACCAGCGCATACAACAATGTCTCTCGCTGATGCGCGCGGAGCCTTTTGCTGCAGACTCCGAAGACATCAAACTGCTGGGGCTGTATATCATGTCGCGTTCCAATGGGCTCAGGATAGAAACACCGGCGGTTCGTTACTAGCATGCCCCGGCGGCGCCGGCTTTCGGCCCCGGTCTGAGAACAGACGGTTCCAGTAGCGGCTTTAATTTCGGGTGGGGTGTCCGCACATGCCGTCAAGTATTAAAAATGTATAACAACGAATAATTGCCTTACGGAGAAATCAACATGAAGAAATCACCCGTGTTCAGCTGTTTGCGCTGGCTTGCTATCGTGACGTCGGTTGCACTCACAACGGCTGCACAGGCTGCGGATTCAAAATATTATTACCATGCTGATGAGTATTACACGACGATAATAGAAGAGAATGCCCGGGTTCCGCTTGGCGGTGCGTTTGTTTGTTCGGGTGAATTTCCGCGTGAGCCTGCTTCACCATTCAAGGGTCTGCCCGGGAGCGAGTTGCACACTGTGGGTGTGGGTAAAAATGTTGAATGCCTGTTTTACGAAGGCGTCGATAATGACCACAACCTGCATATACGGCATTGGTACTTCAGGAGTCTTGATTACACTGGAAGCCATCACTACGTGATTGCACTGAATGAAATCAATGCCGGTGAATTCACCGTTAACTTTAAACGGGTAAAGAATATCCTTCTCAGGGTAAAAGCGACCAACAACGGGATTGATGCCGGTGTTACTAACCTTCCGGAGTATCCTGAAGAAGGCCTGGAGTAACACGCCATGGTGGCATGCAGGTCGCCTTGTTCGTCTGCGTAGATTACTTTCCCACGGGTTGATTACAGGTTAGGAGCGATGCAGCGGGTGCGTGCCGGTGCTTGACACGACGGACAGGAGCGATGCGCGGATTTCTGCGCAGGGAAACCGCCGGGACTCCCCTGCTGAATGATGTTCAGCTGAGGTTCAACGAGGCCATGTTGACCGGGCAGGTGCAGATAAACCGACCCTGATATTTCTTCTTGTGGGCGCATGAGCTCTCGTCCTTGCACCAGAGAAGCTGCACTTCCCTGTCTACGAACGGTTCCACATGACACATGGCTTTCCCTGACAGGCATGCGTAATTCTTATCGCACGCTGTGCTGTTGACGATTTCGGGCTCAACATTCATGCTTCTTAGTAAAGCCATTGTCTCCACCTATTTCGTTATAAACTCGACTTCAACATACAGGAAATGCCGAACCCCAGCTATTACCAACCTAGTCTATATGGATAGTACTGATAAGCAACGTGTAAGCAATAACCCGCTAACCACTGATTATTTTACCTTTTATTCTGTCTGCATATTATTATGATTTATGCGCCTATCATTTTTATTTAAGAGGCTCCTGCTCTATTCGGAAAACGGACGCGCAATGTCATCGATCGCTGCAGGCAAATAGCTGCAAGCCGGAGAGCCTGTTACTGCGGGCTGCCTGATACATTATCACCGCAGCTTTACCCGGCACTGTACATCATGAATCTACTCACCACTTTCTTCCAGAACGCCTGCCGGAAGGCTGTAGGGTGTTGCTGCCAGCAGGCTTCCCTGGTAGATGAGGCCGGGGCAGGGGTGATCGAAGTTAACCTTGTAGAAAATATATTCGAATAGTTCGTCTGCCCGGTCTTCATCGACCACGACCGTGACCACCCTGACTGAATAACCGGCAACCTGACGTTTTCCCTTGTATCTTCTGCGCAACTGCAGGCCGAAACCCCGGCACTGGGAGGTGTTCGCTGTAATAATACCCTTCTCGGTACGCAGTGCCTTCAACAATGCTATGTCCTGACCTTCATCGGGCAGGATGCAGGTGATGATCTTTGCCTGCGGGAAGTCCTGCAGCAGGGTCATGTACGGTCCCCGAAATCCTTGTGTTCCAGTTGCTTCAGCAGTTCTTCAGGGATATAGGTGGCCGCTTTTTCAAGCGGGGTAACGTACATGAATCCCATGCCCGGAGTGTCCAGCTTGCCGCCCAGTCTGGACAGTCCGTAGGTCAGACCCAGGTTGAAGATGCACATGCCCATAACTGTGAGGATAACGCCGTACGTGATCATGCCGGCGTGCCTTATCTTTTCACCCAGCATCAGTTTCATTACCAGATAGAGAAACACGACGAGCGGAAGAATTGCACGCAGACCCAGTACGATTTCCCTGCCGGGCGTCGTCTGATACCAGGCGGGCGTGGCTGCAGCCCGACTGCCGGTCGTGGCAGCCAGAATGATGGTCTCGACGGGGACGGAGGCGGCAATGTAAATGGCCAGGCCGAGCACACCGATAATGGGAAACAGGGAGGCCAGCGTAACGATGCCGAAGCCGGAGAGGGTTGCATTGCCCTTGCCGGTCGCGGTGGCAATACCGATACCCAGTGACAGCACCAGCGGCACGGTGACCGGACCGGTAGTGACTGCACCGCAGTCCCATGCCAGCCCCAGCACCTTCTGCAGCTCAGGCCGGGACGATGCATACAGGGACAATCCCAGGGCCGGTACCAGGGTCAGGTATATCATGGGCTTGAGGCTCCAGCCATAGATTAAACGCAGGGTACCCAGTATGGCCGCCAGGCCAACACCGCAGCCCACCACCAGCACCAGGGCACCGGACCAGTCGTTGAGGATGGCGTAGAGATAGGGGGCCGGCCGTCTGCAGTGCACCGATGGCCGGTTCCGCAAAGGTGACACCCACGCCGAGGATGAAGGCGACGGTCAGGACTGCCGGCAGTGTCGATTTGCGTGGCAGGGTGTGACCGATCGCCTCACCCAGTGGCATCAGTCCCAGCTTCAGCCCCTCCAGGAACAGCATCAGGCCAATAATCACCCCGAGCAGCCCGAAAGCCATGCCCAGGGGGGCGCTGACACTCTGCTTCAGGATAAAGATCAGGAACACTATCAGGTAGGCTGCCAGCGGGATCACGACCCGGAACTGTTCCATGAAGCGGCCCTGGGCATGGGTCTTGACCAGGCGGAAGACATCGAGGCTATTTAAGCTAACCGCTGGCGCGACATGGGGAATGATTTTTCCGTTGGTATCGAGGCGGATGTCAGGCGTGAGCTGGTTGTAGCTTATCTGGTGCTCGACCAGAGAGACGTTACGCAGGTATTCACCGTAGCGGATAGTGCGTGTCATGTGGCTGGAAACCGATCGGCGACGTGTCGTAGGACGGACAAGTGCCTGCTGCAGGGAGATTGATGGGGCGAGGGGGCGGGAACCGCCTGTTTTGCATCTGCCAGGCAGAGGAACGGCCGTCGGACAGGGCGGGCCTTACCAGCTGAATCGCGGCATCCCTGCGATCTGTCAATTGTCTGGTAATGCCCGGTCCTTGCTCGTTTCACCGCTCTGCCTGATCTTGTCCGGAAAACAAGTCTTGCATAAACGTGAAGAACATCTATTGAGCAGAATCAAATTATCACCACTTAATGATGTGACAATCTGCCACGCAGTCCAGGATTCGCCTGTGCTGCCCCAGTGTCGGTTTATGCAATTATCAGGTTAACCGTGTTATCAGCTGCTTTTTTTCTGCCGAAAAAAAAGGCCCCCGAAGGGGCCAAAATCGCATTCGATTCCAATCGCCTTGTTGGTGCCCGGTTTTCCTGAACTTCCAGGCAAGCCGGAAGTAACGCCCGGATATCAGCGTATTCGATTTGTGATCGCGCCGGCTATTTGCCGAGTTCCCACAGACCGGTTTCCTTCAGTGCCGTAATGCAACCCCGGCAGGATCAGCCGGGGTCGTGTGATGAATCCATATATCGTATCAACCCCCGCACGATTGTAAGTGCATGATTATTGCGCCAGCCGCGGACTATCCAGTAGCTTTCCAGACCAATAAAACCAGCCGCTGCACCATAGGCTATAAAAAGTCCCTTGGGTTCTATATTGGCGGACATAATGAATACAATATAGAAGACAAAGGCCACCCCAATCGGGGTCAATGAAAATATCCAGTCCTGTACCTCGCCGGGCCCCCTGTGGGTCGTCACCAGCTTGTTCAGCTTGCTACTTTCTCCCATTTTCTGCTCCCTCAATGCCATAAAAGGCGAATTGTATCAGAAGACGAAATGCAGTTATTGACCGGGATCAATTAATATGGACAGAGGGTCGTGAATGTCGGCTGGATTATCGGTCGTATTCGAATCGACAGGTTGCCCGATAACAGGGGTATACCTGTAATCGGTTGTTCAACAATCATTTTGCGCAGAGTCGGGAATACACCAGCTTTCATGTCACCGTCAGATTCACACATGCTGGAGCGCAGCGATCTGCCGGAATATCTCACGGAAATCGTGATTGTCATCATCTCGCTCGGTTTGTATGCCTTCATCAAGCTGACGGGGGAGGTGATAAACGGCGAGACAACGGGTTTTGATCAGCAACTGCTGTTAATGATGCGCAACCCGGGAAATCTTGCCGACCCGGCGGGTCCGGCGTGGCTTGAGGTTATTGTTCGTGATCTGACCGCACTGGGAGGCGTCATCACCCTGGGTATGCTGACCCTTGCGGTGTGTGGCTATTTCCTGCTGCAGCACAAGCCGCGCATGTCACTCTTCGTGTTGCTTTCAATCGCGGGCGGATCACTTTTCAACAGTCTGCTCAAGGAATTCTTCGAACGCCCGCGGCCTGATCTGGTACCGCATTCGACCGCCGCGGCAATGAGCAGTTTTCCCAGCGGTCACGCCATGATGTCTGCGGTGGCGTTCCTGACTCTGGGTGCGCTGCTGGCGCATGCAAGCAGCAAGCTCAGCATCAAACTCTATATCCTCGGCTGGTCATTGCTGCTGACCCTGCTGGTTGGCGTCAGCAGGGTCTATCTCGGTGTTCACTGGCCAACGGATATCATCGCCGGCTGGATTGCCGGTGGCGTCTGGGCCTTGCTCTCGTTGCTTGCCAGCCGCTGGTTCGTGTCCGGTTCAGCAACCAGCTGAACTTCGCAACGTCCCGCTTCCCCGGGAACCTTTTCCGAATGCATTAATCGGGAATGACAATATGTTCGTCCCGGTCTGCGGGCCGTGCCGGGTCAAGCAACTTCAATACATGGCCGAAGGCGGCCTGCAAGTGCCTGTTTGCGGCCGTTGAGAGCGGCAGTCCGAGGCCGAATTCGTAGCCGCGGATGGACAGCAGCCAGGCCGGCGGCGGTTCACAGCCGTTGATCTGGCGGTACACTGACAATAATGCCTGCGGGCTCATGGCATGCGTGGTGTAGCTGGCGTCCTGTTCAGGCTGCAGGCGGGCAAGCTCGAACGGTGCGCTTGCCGAGGTGCTTGCATCGACGAACAGCACGCGTTCGCGTCCTTCGAGGTCGATGGCGTGTTCTATCTGCAGCTGGAAATCGGTGAGCAGGTCGACGCCGTCAAGGGCTTCATGCTGCAATAACTCGTACATCGCCGGCCCGAGCGCGTCATCGCCGCGTGAAGGATTTCCCCAGGTGAATATCAGGTCCGGTTTAGCCGGCTGTTGCAACATATGATGAATTCACTCAATTGTTGTAGGAGCGTCGTCCCCGGCGCGATTCGCTCACAGGACGCTCCAGCATGGCTGAACCAGGATGCCACCGGTGTGAATGCCAGTGTCTGATTGAAAGGTTTATTCAGTACCGACAGTTACAAGGTGCGCTGAATCTCTCCCGTGACACGTTTCTCGAGCCTGTCGACGACTTCCTGTTTCTCGTTCAACAGCGTGATCTCCAGCGGCATTTTTCCCATCGCGTGCGTCGCGCATGACAGGCAGGGATCGTAGGCGCGGATCGCGACTTCGATCTGGTTCAGCAGCGGTTCGGTCAGCTGCTTGCCGTCGAGGTAGTTGTTCGATACCTGGCGAATGGACTCGTTCATCGCCTGGTTGTTGTTGGTGGTGGAGACGATCAGGTTGGCCTTGTTGACGATGCCGTCATCATCGATCTCGTAGTGGTGAAACAGCGTGCCGCGTGGTGCTTCCAGTACGCCGATGCCGCAGGCCTGCAGGGCACCCTTGTTGACCAGTTCGGTGCCGCTGATATCGGGGTCCAGCAGCAGTTCCCTGATGGCCTCGGTGCAGTACAGCAGTTCGATCAGTCGCGCCCAGTGAAACGCGAGCGAGGCGTGTACGGGGCGGCCGTGACCGGCTTCCATAAACAGTTTGCGCTGCTGTTCGGCGAGTGGCGTACTGAAATAATCGCAGTTGTTGACGCGCGCCAGCGGCCCGACCCGGTACCAGCCATGCTCCGCACCGAGGGACTCGATGAATGGAAACTTCATGTAGCTCCAGTTCTTCACGCCCTCGCGGATGTAGTCGCGGTAACCGGTGTAATCGACGTGGTCGAATATCGTGCTGCCGTCCGCGTCCTTCGCGCGCAGTCCGCCGTGATAGATATCGAACTCGCCGTTCGCACCGATCATGCTCATCATGTTGCTGTCAATGCTGGCGAAGGCCATATGGTAGTCGAGCTGCTCGAAGAAAATGCGCTTGATCAGTTCGACCGCGTCCTGTCCCCACTGCACCATCTGCTCGATATCTTTTTGCAGGTAGTCGATTTCCTCGCGGTTCAGTGACTTGTTGACGCCGCCCGGGATTGCACCGGTGCCGTGAATGCGCTTGCCGGCGGTAAGACGAATGACTTCCTGGCCATACTTGCGTAACAGCACGCCCTGTTTGGCAATCTCCGGGTGGTCCTCGATCACGCCGATGATATTGCGGTGGCGCACCTCGTCGTCAAAACCGAACAGCAGGTCGGGTGAGCACAGGTGGAAAAAATGCAGCGCGTGGGACTGCAGGGTTTGCCCGTAGTGCATCAGGCGACGGATCTTCTCGGCCGTCGGTGTCAGTTGTGTCGCACCGACCAGCATGTCGGTGGCCTTGGCGGCGGCCAGGTGATGACTCACGGGGCAGATGCCGCAAAGTCGCTGTACCAGCACCGGCAGTTCCCAGTAGGGCCTGCCCTGGATGAACTTTTCGAAACCGCGGAATTCAACGATGTGCAGTCGTGCCTGCCTGATATGCAGGTTCTCGTCCTGTAACAGTGTGACCTTGCCGTGACCCTCAACACGGGTCAGCGGCTCGATCACGATACGTTCAAGTTTTTCCGGGTTGGCGGCGGTTTCGAGGTTTGATGACATCAGTGTGTCCCGTGGAATATTAAATCAGTTGTTTTCGGTGCGCATGGCGCACCCTGCACTAATCGTAATGGATCTGCTCATAGGGGAAACTGATCGGCTTGCCTTCGATCAATTCCGTCAGGAATGTCCAGATGGTATCGCCCGATGGCGGGCATCCGGGCAGGAAATGGTCGACCTTGACCACCTCGTGAATCGGGTGCACCTTGTTCAGCAGCAACGGGATTTCCACGTCGTTCGGTATCTGCGGGTTGGCCACGCCGATGCCATCGATATAGGCTTCCTCGAGGCATTCCCTCAGCTCGAATGAATTGCGCATGGCCGGTATGCCGCCGTTTATCGCGCAGGCACCCAGTGCCACCAGCACCTTGCAGTGCTTGCGGAATTCGAGCAGTACCTCGACGTTCTCCGCATTGGCGACCCCGCCCTCGATGATGCCGATGTCGCAATCACCGACCTTCTTGATATCGTTGATTGGCGAACGGTCGAATTCCACCAGTTGCACCAGGTCGATAATGCGTTCGTCGATATCCAGCAGCGACATGTGACAGCCGAAGCAGCCGCACAATGAAGCGGTTGCAACCCTGATTTTATCAGTCATGACCGTCTCCCTTGTTGCCGGGTTCGTAGGCTGCCACATCGCCGACGACACTGATCGGCTGCCTGTCATAGAGGCGATTGCCGATGGGTTGTTCGTAGCCGCGGTGCTTGGGCAGGATTGCGCCGACCGGGCAGACGTGGGCGGCCTTGTCGGTGGCGGCGAAGGTGCTGTCACCGAGCTTGCCGCTCGGCGAGTTAATCGTCAGCTGTGTGTCGATGCCGCGGCCGCGCAGCGAGAACACGTTCTTGTGGTCAACGTCGCGGCTGGCGCGTACACACAGCTCGCAGAGGATGCAGCGGTTGAAGTCAATGGCGGTATCCGGGTGCGAGGCATCCACGGAGCGTTGCGGAAAGAAATGGGTGTAGTGGGGCGACAGCATGCCGGTGTAATAGGCCACTGCCTGCAGCTGGCAGGCGCCGCTTTTTTCACAGCCGGGGCACATATGGTTGCCCTCGACGAACAGCATCTGCAGCAGGTTGCGGCGCTCCTCAACGATGGCGTCGGACGCGTTGTCCACCTCGAGTCCCGCGGCGGCCGGCTGGGTACAGGCAGATACCTGGCCGCCATTGACCTCGACGATACAGACACGGCAGCTGCCATGCGGTGTGAATTCGGGATTATGGCAGAGGTGCGGTATGTAGGCGCCGGCCCGCAGTGCGGCATCCATGATGGTATCGCCCTCGCTGAATTCAATGTCAACGCCATCGAGCCGGAAAGTTTTGACTTCGTTCATGTGTGCGAGCCTATGTGTGCACCGGCGTCATCGCGCCCGGTGATGTCCCGTGCTTCCTGCAGGGAAGCGTCGAGATCGAATGCCGGCTCGTAGCCGCTGTGGGCGAGCTGCTCTTCTACCAGTTGCGGGAAGCGGTTCAGCAGGTCGAGCACCGGGTTCGCGGCCGTCGTGCCAAGGCCGCAGAAGCTGGTGCCTTGCATGAGGGCGCCGATTTGTTTCATTTCAGCGACATCGTACTGCGTGGCGTGACCGTTGACGAGCTTTTCGACCAGGTCCTTCAGCAGTGAGCCACCAACGCGGCAGGGAGTACAGAATCCGCAGCTTTCGTGCACGAAGAAGTGCGCGAAATTCTGCACCATGTCGAGCAGGTTGCGCTCGTTGTTGAACACCATGATCGAGCCAGCGGTCGAGACGTCCTCGAACGCGATACAGCGATCGGCATCGGCCACCGGCAGGGTGGTGCCTGCGGCCCCCGCAATCTGCACGGCCTGCGTGTTTGTTGCACCACAGTCCTCAAGGACCTGTTTGATGGTCACCCCGAACGGGTATTCGTAGATGCCGGGTCGTTCGCAGTCGCCGCTGATGCTGAGTACCTTGGTGCCGCTGGATTCCGGCGTGCCGGCAGCGCAATACCAGTCGGCGCCAAGCGCCGCGATTTTGGCAGCCGCCATGAAGGTCTCGACATTGTTGACCACGGTCGGTTTGTTGAGGTAGCCGAGAGTCACCGGAAAGGGTGGACGTTTGCGCGGGATACCGCGCTTGCCTTCCAGCGATTCGATCAGCGACGACTCCTCGCCGCAAATATAGGCGCCGGCACCGAGATGTATCTCGATGTCAAAGTCGAAACCGTTCTTGCCGAGTATGCCTTGCCCGAGCAGGCCGCTGTCGCGGCGTTGTTGCAGCACCGCTTGCAGCGGTTCGAGCAGGTAACGGTACTCACCGCGCAGGTAGAGGTAACCCCGCTGCGCGCCGATGATGCCGGCACACAGGGTCATGCCCTCGAAGACGCTGTCGGCGTAGCTGTTCAGCAACACCCGGTCCTTGAAGGTGCCGGGCTCGCCTTCATCCGCATTGCACACGACGTAGTGGCTGTCGGACTCGGCCTGCTTGCAGAAACGCCATTTCATGCCGGTGCGGAAGCCCGCGCCACCGCGGCCGCGCAGGCCGGATTGTTCTATGACATCGAGGAGGGCGTCGCTGCTGCTTGCAATCAGGGCACGCAACGCGCTGCCGTCGGGGCTGGCGGCCGTGGTTTCATCCGAGAGCAGCAGATCGCGCCGCAGGATATTGTCCTCGATTTCGAAGAATTCGGCCGGCCATTGCGAGACCCCGGTGCCCGCCTCGATCAGCGCACAGATCTGCTCGATACGGCTGTCGCTGAGCCGGCTGACGGCAGTGCCATTGACCAGCATTGCCGGTCCCTGGTCGCAGAGCCCGGTACAGGAGGTGGTGTCAACCGTGACCCGGCCGTCGCTTCGCGGTACACCGGGCTCCACGCCGAGTCTGTTGCAGAGTTGTTGCAGCAGCGTGCGGGAGCCGAGCATGTGATCGGTGATGCTGTCGCTGAGTAGTATGTCGTATTCGCCGCGCGCATCTTTGTGCAGGAAGGAGTAAAAATCGATAACACCGTGGATTTCGGCTTCGGGCATCTGCATCAGGTCGGCGAGTTGTGTAATCGCGTGCCCGGGAATATGCGAGAGATCGTGCTGGATCTGGCATAAATACTGCAGTAATTGCTGCCGTTGCACATCAGGCGATGTGCCGGAAGATGCAATTATCGTCTTGATAATTTCATCATGTGTCATACATCAGCTCCCCGGTGATGTGCATTTGATGGGTGTCACGCAGCCTGGCTCAGGGCAGGCCTGGTGAACTCACCCGAACCTGCATCGAGGGCAATAGCATATGCGGCTGGATTAAACGACAGAACGAGTTCTTGTATATTGATCAGGATCAATCCTGGCCCGGAAAGTCCGGAACTTTTCCGCTTCATGTGGTTGTCGGGGTCTGAAAAATTCGTTGCGATCTGCTGCTTGTGGTCAAAAGCGGTGACATGCATGCCGGCAGATTCCTCATGGCTGCGTAGAGTAGCGAAACCGGCCTTCGGGAGCAAGACTGTCCAGGTCGACGTATTAAAGTAATAATCATGCAATCTGCCGCTGCATGCGGTTGCTTGCGAAATGCGCATGCGCGGGTGCACCCCGGTCCCTTGCCATGGTTTACTGATGTGAATCAAACAACAGCACCCGATCAAACCCTGGTCCAGGATGATTCAGGGCAGGGCCTCGACTGGCACCTGCAAGGCGTGGACGAGGTGCTCGATCATCTGCAAGTCGATCCCGGGGACGGCCTTTGCGGCGCAGTTGCGGGTGCTCGCCAGCAACGCTTTGGTCTCAATGAAATAGCAGAGACTTCCCGGCGAGGTCCGTGGCGGATACTGGCTGGACAGTTCACGGACTTCATGATTCTTGTCCTGATAGCTGCCGCCATCGTTTCCGGTGTGGTCGGTGAGCCGCAGGATACGATCGCTATTGTCGTCATCGTGTTGCTGAATGCGGTCATTGGCGCGGTACAGGAATTTCGTGCCGAACGTGCGGTTGCCGCGTTGCGTGCCATGGCGCCGCCGGAAGCCAGGGTGCGCCGTGACGGTGAAGTGCTCAATCTCCCTGCCACGCGGCTGGTGCCTGGCGATATTGCCCTGCTTGAGGCCGGCATGATCGTGCCGGCGGACCTGCGTCTGATCGAGGTGAACGAACTCAAGCTCAATGAGGCGGCGCTCACCGGTGAATCGCAAGCAGTTGATAAACATCCTGAATGTATGCAGGAAACCGGGCTGGCAATCGGTGATCGCAATAACATGGCCTACAAGGGGACGCTGATTGCCCATGGTCGCGGCACCGGGGTTGTTGTCGCCACGGCGATGCAAACCGAACTCGGAAAAGTCGCCGCGCTGTTGCACGACAAGCGTATTCAGCAGACGCCATTGCAACAGCGGCTGGCCCACTTCGGAAAGCGGCTCAGCATCGCCGTGCTGGTCATTTGCTGCGTGATTTTCCTGCTGGGAGTGTTGCGCGGAGAACCGCTTGTGCTGATGTTCCTGACGGCAGTCACCCTCGCCGTGGCCGCTATCCCGGAAGCATTGCCTGCTGTCGTCACGGTTTCACTGGCGATCGGGGCCCACAGGATGAGTAGCCGCAATGCGCTCATCCGCCGTTTGCCTGCGGTAGAAACGCTGGGATCCGTGACGGTCATCTGTGCGGATAAAACCGGCACCCTGACACAAAACCGCATGCAGGTGAATGTCGTTGTCGTCGACGGTGAACGCCAGACGCAGTTGATCAATGCCGCCAGCGCGTCGCTACCCTGGCGCCTGCTCGGTGAGGCGCTCTGCCTCGATAATGACGCGCAGCAGGATCAGGCGGGCAGGATCATTGGTGACCCCACCGAGGTGGCACTGTACGAAGCGGCCCAGGGTGCCGCTTTTGACCGCCGTGCACTCGAACAAACCCTGCCGCGCATTGGCGAGCTCCCCTTTGATGCCGTGCGTAAATGCATGACCACGCTGCACCAGGGCAGTGCAGGCGTGCTCGCCTTTATCAAGGGCGCACCCGAAAAGGTCCTGCCGCTGTGCGTGGATCAGCTTGCGGCAAGTCAACCCTCCGTACTGGATATCGATGCCTGGCACGCTGAGGCGCAGGCACTGGCGGAGGAGGGCTATCGTGTGCTGGCGGTTGCGACGCGCAGCTTCGAGAAATTGCCTGACACGCTACAGCCGGAAAGCGTTGAGCAGCAATTCAGTTTTCTCGGCCTGGTCGGTCTCATCGATCCGCCGCGCCCGGAAGCGGCCGAATCGGTGAGGCTGTGCCGCAGTGCCGGCATAAAGCCCGTGATGATTACCGGTGACCACGCCGGCACAGCGCGCGCCATTGCCACCCGGTTGGGTATAGCAAATGAGCACGATCCTGTATTGACCGGCGCAGACCTGCAACAGCTGTCCGCAACGCAACTTGAAGCACAGGTTTCAGGTGTTTCCGTCTATGCGCGCGTGAGCCCCGAGCAAAAGATCAGGATTGTCCGGGCCCTGCAGGCCCGTGGGGAATTTGTCGCCATGACCGGTGACGGCGTCAATGATGCGCCGGCCCTGAAACGCGCCGAGATCGGCATCGCCATGGGTGAAAAGGGTACCGATGTGGCACGCGAGGCGGCCGACATGGTGCTGCTTGACGACAACTTCGCGACCATCGTGGCGGCGGTGGCCGAGGGGCGGCGCATCTTCGATAACATCCGCAAGTTCGTCAAGGACACTATGAGTTCCAATTCCGGAGAGATCTGGACGCTGTTGCTGGCACCCTTTTTCGGGCTGCCGATTCCGCTGCTGCCGATTCATATCCTGTGGATCAATCTGGTGACAGACGGACTGCCCGGACTGGCGTTCACCGCTGAACCGCCGGAGCCCGGCATCATGCGCCGCGCGCCGCGCCAGCCCCGGGAAACAATCTTTTCCCACGGCATGTGGCAGCACATACTCTGGGTCGGACTGTTCGTCGGTGTTGTCTCCATTGGTACACAAGCGTGGTCCTATACCCGGGGCGATGCCTACTGGCAGACCATGGTGTTTACGGTGCTGACTATTTCGCAGCTGTTCCATTCGCTCGCTGTACGCAGTGAAAGCGAGTCACTTTTCAAGATTGGCCTGAGCAGCAACCCGGCCATGCTGGGGGCGGTGCTACTCACCATGGCACTGCAGCTGGCGGTGATTTATGTGCCCGTGTTTAATCCCATTTTCCATACGCAGGCGCTGCCACTCGCTGATCTTCTGTTATGCATTGCACTCTCCTCGATGGTCCTGGTCGCCGTGGAAATCGAAAAGTTCCTGATGCGCAGAGGCATGCTGTACAGGTCCTGAAACAGCTCGGCCCTGGATGGTTTCCAGGCAACAGGACTGATCCGCGACCTTGCGGCTGTGGCATCTGCGATGCCAGCCTCGATATAAAATGTCAGCCAGCGGAGGGGTGACTGATTCGATTGTGGGCAGCGGCCGGGCCGTCAATCCATGTGGCTATACAGAAAGGAATACACCGCCCCTGCGCGGATCACCCGCACCACTGAAATTGCTGCCGTCGCGGATGGCGGTGTGGGTGCCGCCGAAGAACAGGTTCTGCTGCGACCAGCGATGATGCTGCGGATAGCCGGCACAGACTGCATTCACTGCTGATTCAGGAAATCCGGGCTCGATACTGAGCAGTTCTTTCTCTACATGGAGTCGCGGGCTGTTGACTGCCGCCTGCACATCCATACCGAAACAGTACAGATTATTCAGTGTCTGCAGAATGGCAGTACGCAAGCGGTTGGAACCGCCGGAGCCGGTGGCAATGATGCGATCGCGGTCAATCGCGAGGGTAGGTGACATCATGGAGGACACCCGAACATCGGTATCCCACTGGTGAAAGCCGCCCGGGTTGAGGTCCTCCTCGCCGAGCATGTTGTTCAGCATTATCCCGCTGCCGGGCAGTACATAGCCCGAGCCTTCGCCGTTGGACAGGGTCAGCGATGCGGCGTTGCCGCGGGCGTCGACGACGCTGATGTGCGTCGTTCCGCGGCTGTTCACAGGGTGTCCCGCCAGTGCTGACCGGAAGCGGGTAATGGTTTCCGCTTGCAGGAGCTTAGCGGCACTGCCGTTTGCAGTCTGCCCGTTTTCCATCCGGGCAAGGTTGGTCTGTTTCATGACATCGGAGAGTAGCCTGAGGTGCTGTACGGAGCCGAATTCACCCTGATCGTGGGGCTCCATCAGCGCGTGTGCAAAACGGATCAGGCTGCCGCCGCTTGACGGTGGCGGGTTGGTTAATATCCGTGCGTTCAGGTATTGATAGTCCAGCGGCTCTCTTTTCACCACCTGGTAATTGTCCAGGTCTGCCTTATGCAGGTAGCCGCCACCGGATTCGCAGGCCGCAATCAGCCCGGCCCCCATCTCGCCCTGGTAGAACAGTCGTTGGCCCTCTATAGCCAGCAATTCCAGTGCGTCCGCCAGCTCTGGCTGACGGAATATCTCGCCATCGACCACCAGGCTGTCATCAATCCGGCGGCTTGAATAGATGTGACGGGCACCCCCGGTGGACAGATAGATGGGTGCGACAATACTGAAAATATAGGCCTGTAGTCTGTTGAGTTCGATGCCCTGGCGAGCAAAATCGACCGCCGGCTTGACGATTTCGCGCATCGGCAGGGTGCCGAGTTCAGAGTGAATCTGAAACAGACCCTTGATGGTACCGGGCGTGGCGATACTGCCCATGCCGATATGAAACTCCTGCTGCGCAGTACCGAAGTCAGCGACGATGGGATAAAAATCCAGTTCGGACACGGAACGCTTGCGCAACGGTGTCTGGACGAAGAAGTCGTACAGCGTATTCTTGCCACCCTCGCGGTGGGCAAGCAGAAAACCACCACCACCCGGTGATGTCAGTACAGGTTCGGCCACACAGGCAGCGCACAGCCCGGCCAGGGCCGCATCAAACGCATTTCCTCCTGCCTCCAGTATCCATGCAGCGGCCTCTGCAGTTGCTGGATGCCCGGCTGCGACTGCACCTTTCATCAGGACTCCGTGATTACCCGCACTTGTTTAAACAATTTTCTGCACGGGGAATCAGGCATTTCATCTCCTCTTCCCCAGGCGCCCGGTCGACTGAAAGTATCAGGTTTTTAGGGTCAAGAGGAGTCAGAATACGCGCCTTCTGGCAATTGCATTATTAATTATAATTAACAAAATCAGTAACATGCACCCACTATCATAATGTGGAATTTTGACTGTGCGACACTATGCCGCAGCTGCTTTTAATGAAATTTTGTTCATGTACGGCTAGTATCTATAGTACACGTCAACCCCCCATACCGACGTGTGTAGAAAGCATTTCATTGAAATCCCTCCAAGTTATGGCGGCTGCCCCTAACCAGCCGCCTTTTTTGTCCGGAATCACCGTCGGCCGCCTTTGTAGCCAGGGGCTGTCCCCATTAGCGTCGTCCCCTGGACCTGTTCACACCCTGCAACTGCCGGTTAGATGCGCAATGAGCCGTGCATGACTGCCTGTACGTGAAGATTCAAGGAATGTGCAGAATAGCCGTAGTACGTTTATCTGGAGACGGGGGGTATCTATGATACGTACAGCTTATGCTTCGCTATGTGGCGCACTGATGTTTATTGTAGCCTTGATTCCGCCAGCAATTCATCTACGAGGCGCATAGTGGGCCTACGCAACGAGGAATCGGGGGTATTTGGGCCGTTCTCCCATCAGCGCAGTAGATTAACCCTAAGTCCGACAGGCTCCTAGGGAAGCTTCTGGAGCTGGCTGATTAGGTAAAGTAATCAGCTGCCCTGGCGATGACGCCGGAAAATAGCCTGTCAGAAAGGGACGTCAGTCCCTTTGTTTCTTATCAAACCACTCAAATTCGCTACTGCCTTCACGCCTGTCCTGGTTTAGTCGCCGTTCCAGCGCAACCGTCAGGCCACCGCTCGCCATGAAGGGCAGTTCAGTGCTTATAAAGCCTGTTCGTCGATCATCCACCTGTTGCCTGTTTTCTTTCATGTTTGCACCCAATTAAGGTAACGACTGCTGGCGACCTTCGCGAAGTGAGTGTTGTACATCATTCGCCAGTGTATGGCCTGTAGCGGCAACCAGGCATCCCGTGCTTGCCTGGGCCAAAAGAATCACACCCCTTGGGGGGAGCCGCGGGGTGTGATAGTGGCTTGTATAGAGAATATTATTGTTCGCCGCCACTGTTTATCATGTTAGGGCAGCGCGGGGTTTGCGTATATTGTCCTTTGGTACGAACAAAACAGGATTTTTAGGATAAACAGGGCCTGTCAGGCGCGGGAGATATATTCGCCGCTATTGCTGTTGACCTTGATGAGTTCTCCGCCGGTAAGGTATTCAGGCACCTGCACAACAAGACCGGTACTGAGCGTGGCCGGTTTGGTGCGGGAGGATGCAGAAGCCGCCTTCATGCCGGGTGCGGTGTCCGAGATTTCCAGCACGACGGTTGCCGGCAGGGTGATGCCGAGAATCATTCCGTCTGCAATCATCGCCACGATGCCGTCGAGGTCTTCGCTCAGGTAGAGCAATTCCTCTTCCAGTACATCCGTCCCCAGGGTGTACTGCTCGAAGCTTTCCTTGTCCATGAAGGTACAACCGTCGGCATCCTGAAACAGGTACTGTACGGCGCGGCGGCCGAAATCAACCGTCTGCAGGGTGTCGTCACCCTTGAAACGGTTTTCATATTTCTGCTTGCTGACTATATCAACGCCGCGGACCTTGTAGAGGGTGCTGCCGCTGCGGGAGGACGGACTCTGTACATCCAGTTGCTTGACAAGGATGTTGCGTCCATCGATATCGAGCACCTGTCCTTTTTTAAGCTCGCTCGCTTTCACGTGATACTGTCAGCCGCTCAGTCGTGGTGGTGACCGTGCGGGCCGTGCACATGTCCATGCTCGAGTTCTTCCGCCGAGGCCTCGCGAATGTCGGCAATGGTGACATCAAAATTCAGTGTCACGCCGGCCAGCGGGTGATTGCCATCGACGGTGACAGTGTCGTCGCCCACCGTCGCGACGGTGACCATGACCGCCTGGCCTTCAGGGCCTTCCGCGTGGAACTGCATGCCGGGTTCGATTGCCTGCTCCGGCGGGAAGGCATCACGCGGAACGTCCTGTATTCTTGCCTCGTCACGGATGCCATAGCCTTCTTCCGGTGCGATTGATACCGAAATTTCATCGCCGCTTGATTTTCCCGCCAGCGCACCTTCAAGCCCGGGAATAATGTTGCTAGCCCCGTGAAGGTAGCAGAAGCTGCCGTCATCTGACTTGTCGAGTATGTTGTCGTCATTGTCTTTCAGTGTGTAGTTGATTGTGACAACATGCTTTTCGCTGATTTTCATGGTGCGCTCCTGTGCGTTCGGGTGCGGTATTATTCCGCCAGTGAGTGTGTGGGCGCGAATACTAGCACAGTGTCCCGCGGTTATGCCTGCGGGCACGGTAAATTGTCGTGTTTTGGGTGAAATAGACGTATGAACTGGCAGGTATACATCATACTTTGTACGGATAATTCCCTGTATACGGGCATTACAAACGATATTGAGCGGCGCATGCTGCAACACGCGGAATCAAGAGGCGCAAAATATTTCCGCGGGCGCAAGCCACAACAGCTGGTGTACCTGGAAAACGATCATACTCGCAGCTCGGCGAGCAAACGCGAGGCGGCCATCAAGAAGTTAAAGCGTCCGGAAAAGGAAGCGCTGATCGCATCCGCCATGAATGAATTCGATGATATCGCCGTCACGGAACAAAAACCGCCCGCTTGTGTTTAAAGACAGCTTTCTTGATGTGAGGCAAATTATTCTTCACGCGGGGTTTGTAGAATGACGGCCAGGGTAAATCCAGGAGGCTATGTATGAGTGAGCGGATCTTCAAAATGCAGATGTCATGTGGCTACCAGGAACCTGACAACATGGTTGCCAGCCTGCAGGTCAGGGTGTTTGAGGATGGCGAGTGGAAGGCCTTTGACCTGAATGCCGGGTCACCCGGTTTCCTGGTGTTCGTCTACGCGGTACTTTCCTGTCAGCAGCTGCACATGCGTCTGGGGTGTGTCGACCGTGGTCTGCACCTTGACTCGGCCGATGGCGATATCGAGATCGTGACAACCGCGGACTGGGCCATCACAAAGCTGCAGGTGGCCTTTTCCGCACTTTTAAAAGAGCGCAAGGCAAGCGAGGAAGATGTGGCAACGATCGTGCAGCGCATGAAAAATTGTCCGGTTTCCAGGAACCTGACGTTTTCACCGCACTCCGAAACCACCCTTGAATTCCGCCCGAAATAACAGGTGTACATCAAGGAAACTCTGATTAATTCGTAAAATAACAGCCTTCATGCATGGCAATGTCTGCAGGGTGCGCACGGCGCACCCTGCCATTGTCGATTGAATTATCCAGATCTTCCTTAACTTACAGGCGCATGCAGTCTGACACGGCAGAACCGGTGCGTGGCGGGTGATGTCAGCCGCCATGACATGAACATCGATGCGGCAGCCAAACGTGCGTGTGTCAATGTTCAGCTTGCCGGCAACGACAGGTACAATGCGACTCGCGATATATAATCAGGTCAACGGGAGATCGACATGGGTATAGCTCTGTTGTTGCATACACTTGCAGCTGTTGTTTGGGTTGGCGGTATGTTCTTTGCATACGTGGTGCTGCGTCCGGTGGCGGTTGCACAACTGCAACCGCCGCAGCGCCTCGCCTTGTGGGCGGGTGTGTTCGGCAAGTTTTTCCCCTGGGTTTTTGCCGCTATTGCTGTGCTGCTGGTGACAGGCTTCTGGATGGTGCTTTCATTTTACGGTGGTTTTGGCGCCGTGGGATTATATGTGCACCTGATGCTGTGGCTGGGCATCCTCATGATACTCATTTTCATGCATGTATTTTTTGCAGCCTTCAAGCGTCTGAAACTGGCCGTTGCCGCGGAAGACTGGGCGCTGGGTGCCAAAAAGCTGGCCCAGATACGCCTTTTGATTGCCATCAATGTTGCGCTGGGCATGTGTGTGATAGCCGTCGCATCCGGTGGACGTTTCCTGTTGCAGTAATAGCGGGTTGTTCGCTGGCTTTGTGACTTGATAGTCGCTGACGAGCCAGCTACGCTCTGAACAGGAGCGCAGCATTTATAAATAAACATAATCGAGGGGCACGATCATGACCGATACGAATAACTTCCCGCACGCGCCGGCTGACTGGACGCAGGCGGCAGCCATGGGCAGGATTGCAGAAGAAGGCCTGGTGGAGTCTGCGGATCTCTGGGACGCAATACGTGCATTGCAGGAATTTTATTCGCGCCACGACAATCCCCGAATCAATTCACGTGAATTGCACGATGCGCTGGAAGAACATTTTCATAAACGTGGTGGAATGAAGTTTCTTTATGAACTGTTACCGGGCGGCCCGGTGTCACAGGGTTGCCGACTGGCCGGGCTTGAGCCGCCGGCAGGCAGTGCGGACCAGAGCTTCGGCAGTGTGATGTAGTTTTACCGGACCCGCAATCGCGTCGTCGCGGAAACCATTCGCTTAACAGAATTTACCTGTAGGAGTGCCGTCCCCGGCGCGATTGTTTTTTGTTATTTTCCTAATCGCGGCGGGGACGCCGCTCCTGCACCGGATAGCCCGGGATCACCGCGCCTCGCTTAACTTCTTCAACACATGCGCGACCGCAACCAGGCCGAAGCTTGCCGTAACCGTCATCACCGAACCGAGGCCGCCGGCACAACTGAGTCCGCCGATGCCCTGTGCATCCGCTTTTTGCGCGCTGATTGTGCCGTCTGCAGCGGGGAACACGGGTTGTTCTTTCGAGTACACGCAGGGTATGTCGAAACGCCGTTTGAGGTTGGCCGGAAACCCGTAGTCCTGCCGCAATAACTTGCGTGTCTTGGAAAACAGGGCGTCATGCTCGGTACGGCTCAGGTCCGCTACCCGGATGCGGGTCGGGTCGGTTTGCCCGCCGGCACCCCCGACGCTGATGACGCGCAGGCTGTTACGCCTGCACCAGGCAATCAGTCGCGCCTTGGTGCGAAAGCCGTCGATGCAGTCAATGATGTAGTCAAAGGGTTCGCTCAACAAGGCCTCGAGGTTATCCACCGTGAGGAAATCCTCGATGGCCGTCACCTCGCACGCCGGGTTGATTTGCTGAATGCGCGTCGCCATGACCTGTACCTTGGCCTTGCCTAGCGTGGTGTCCAGTGCATGACATTGCCGGTTGATATTGGATTCGGCCACATGGTCCATGTCGACCAGTGTGATGTGACCGATGGCAGAGCGTGCCAGTGCCTCGGCGGCCCAGGAACCGACGCCACCAATGCCGAGCACACAGACCCGTGCCGCGGTGAACCTTGCCAGTGCCTGCTCGCCATAGAGTCTCAGGATGCCGCCAAAACGGCGTTCAGGATCCGGGTGACTGCCGCTGTTGTTTGATTCTTCCGTGGATGGCATGAAGCTAACATACCAGAAACCAGGCGAAATAACGGCTGTGTTTGCCTGCTGCATGCGCCTACAATAAAAGTCATGGAACTGATCGACAGTCACTGTCACCTGGACGTGTCTGATTTCGATGCAGACCGTCACGCGGTACTGCAACGGGCGCGTCACAACGGGGTTGCCGGCATCGTTGTGCCCGGCATCGATGCGGCGGGCTGGGACTCACTCTGGCAGTTATGCTGCAGCGAGCCCGGGCTTTATCCGGCGTTCGGTTTACATCCGGTATTTCTGCCACAGCACACGGCCCGAGACCTGACGGCATTGCAGACCCTGGTGCAACGGCATCCGCCGGTTGCAATAGGGGAGATCGGCCTGGATTACTTTGTCGAGGGTCTGGACCGGGAGGCCCAGCAAATCCAGTTCGAGGCGCAGCTGGCGATTGCACGTGATGCCGGCTTGCCCGTCATTCTGCATGTGCGCAAGTCGCATGACCGGGTGCTGGCGACGCTGCAGCGCGTGCGTGTCTGCGGCGGCATCTGTCATGCCTTTAACGGCAGCCAGCAACAGGCATCACTCTACCAGGAGCTGGGTTTCAGGTTTGGCTTCGGCGGCATGCTGACCTATGAGCGCTCAACGAGACTGCGTGCCCTGGCGAAGGCGTTACCGGTGGAATCGCTGGTGCTGGAAACAGACGCCCCGGATATGACGGTTGTGCAACATCGGGGTGAACGAAACAGCCCGGAGTATCTGCCTTACTGTCTTGCGGCACTGGCCGAGGTGCGTGATGAAAGTGCGCAGGAACTCGCGCGCATCACCACTGCAAATACACGTGAGGTATTGAAGCTGGATGAATGGACTCCAGATGTCGCGGTTTTCTGATTGATGTAAATAGAGAATCCCCTCTCCCTATGGGAGAGGGCGTTAAGACTGAGGTGTGCCATGGCTGATCATGTATTGCGTGTATCTTGGTTGCTGTTGTTGATGCTCGGCACGCAATCTGCTGCCGAAACACAACCGGCTGAACAAACCGGTGGCTGGCGCCT
>CAMYIO010000061.1 GCA_947258515.1 uncultured Ectothiorhodospiraceae bacterium | reverse complement strand
GATGCCACCCAGGCATTCCAGGCAAGGCGTGAGCTCTGATAAACCTGCGCCGTGGCAATAAGATCAGCACGTGCCTGTCGCCTGACATTGGCTGCTGCACGCTCGGCCTGGATCAGGCTGGCATTGGCCACATCGACTTCCGCACTGAAGGTATTACGGACGTACAGCGGCACGGAAAAGGTAATCCCTGTCAGAGTATCGGAATCCTCTTTTCCAATTCGAAAACCAAACGTCGGGTCCGGCTTTTTCTCGCGAACACTGAGCTCTACCGAAGCACGCGCGGCAGACATTTGCGCCAGTGCCACGTGCATCAGAGGCAAATCATTTAACAGGCCATCGACATCCACCTGTTGCGGGTCGACGTCCGGTAGCTGTGCAGCAAGAGCGGGCCAACCGGGACTGTCACGACCAGTCAAGACGCTCACTGCACGGTATGCAAGGATCAGATTCTGGCTGGCATCTGCCTGTTCGAATGCCGCTTCAGCAGCCGCGAGATGTGCCAGGCCGAGTTCCACCTGCCCCAGATCTCCCGCCTTCCGGCGTTGCTCCGCAATTCGTGCAAAGCGTGTCATCAGCAGGGTTTGTTGCTCGCTTACCTGCTTGATGGCAGCCGCTGCATGCCAGTCCGCAAGGGCCTGTAACAGACCCGCTGCCAGCATCTGTCGGATTGACTGGAGTTCAGCACTTGCAGCCACCCGCTCAAAATCAGCAACGGCCGTGCGTGCACCGCGTTTGTCAGACCAGTCGATGGCCTGATTGAGTCCGCCAGCCGCCTTTGTGGTATCGGTATTCTCGTATTCCAATTCCAGCTCCGGATTGAACAACGGTTGGTCGGCTGCACGAAGTCGCCCACCGGCCGCATCGACCGCCGCCTGCGCGGCCTGCATTTCCGGGTTTTGTGAAAGCACTTCGTTGATCCAGCCAGACAATGCTGGATCGGCTATGGTCGGTGGCTCTGCCACTGCAACGGACACCAGCACCATACAGCTGCCAGCAGCCACTGAAAAAAGACATTGCTTGAACATTGATTGAGTCCTGTTTTAGCAAGGGACAACGGCGTAGCCCGACGAACAGATACACCGGCCTGCCGACACTCATGCCGGCGAATAAATCAGGATTCAGCTTCGAGGAGGTCGATCAGGTGGAGCAGTCGAAAGAAAGGAAAGGGTATAACGATAAGGCGTAAAACCAGTACAGGTACCTGAGTAGTCCGTACTTGACTGAAATGGCGACAATGCCATTGTATGGGCCGAGGCATGACAGCAATGGTCGCAGGAGAGATTATCCCCATCACCATCCGGTGAGTGGCCCACATCACCGACATCATCGTGATGTTCATTTAATTCATCGACATGGCCGTCAAATGCCCACACTGACCCGTAACCCAGGGTACTGATAATGAGCCAGATCATGAGAAGGTGTTTAAACATTACAACAGTATACATAATATCCAGGGGCATCAAAAAAGCGTCGATGAATGCCGAAAGCCACCTGAATCTGAATGTCCTACTTGAGTACTTTCCAGAAGTAGACATTGAAACATTCCAGGTCCGCAAGCCCTTTCCAGACGTTAAGTCGTTGTTAATATTACAGGCAGGCTCTTATCCCAGTTCCACCTCGACATAGTGCTCCCGGCGGTCGTCCACAAGGGGGATCAACTTGCCTGGCGGTCGCCCTGTACCGCCCATGTCTGTTACCTCTACGACGGCTCCGTCTACGGTCACACGGTTCACATGCTCCGATATTTCACCCACGCGCCTGATGGTGATGTGGTAGACCGTGTCGCGATAGCGGTAGTGGATTTTGTACGATTCCCAATGTGCCGGGATACAGGGCGCGATGCGCAGACGGTCTGCTTCCAGTTGCACGCCCAGCAGTGTCTCTACTGTCAACCGGTACATCCAGCCCGCCGCCCCGGTATACCACGTCCAGCCGCCCCGACCCGTGTGTGGCGACGCAGCGTAAATATCTGCGCTCATGACGTACGGCTCAACCCTGTAACGTTCGATGTCATCCGGCTGACTACCATGATTGACGGGGTTGAGCATGTTGAACAATTCCCAGGCCCTGTCCCTGTCACCCAGCATGGCAAACGCCATCGTGGCCCATATCGCGGCATGGGTATACTGACCACCGTTCTCCCGGACGCCGGGCACATAGCCCTTGATGTAACCGGGCTCAAGGTCCGATGTATCGAAGGGCGGATCAAGCAGTTGTATTAACCGCGCATCACGTCGCACCAGGCGCTTGTCCACTGCCGCCATCGCCTGACGGGCCCGCACGGGATCACCGGCGCCCGAAATGACCGCCCAACTCTGGCTGATCGAATCGATCTGGCATTCGTCATTGTCGGAAGAACCCAGCGGTGTGCCATCGTCGAACCAGGCCCGCCGATACCAGCCGCCATCCCAGGCATGGGTCTCGATGTTGCTGCCCAGCAACGCAGCCTGGCCGCTGCAGACTTCCGCAAAGGCCTCATCACCATGACCAAGAGCCAGGCCTGCAAACAACTGCAGGTTCTCGTACAGGAACCATGCCAGCCAAACGCTCTCTCCCTTGCCATCACGACCGACGAGATTCATGCCATCATTCCAGTCGCCACAGCCCATCAGCGGCAACTGATGTTCGCCAAAGCGTAAACCATGTTTGATTGCACGCACGCAATGTTCATAGAGGCTTGCCGCTTCCGTCGACCGTTGCGGCTGGTCATAGTAGGCCTCCTCTTCCGGATTCAGCTCGCGGCCCTCCAGAAAATGCACTGACTCGTCAAGGACGCCCGTATCGCCGGTCGCCAGCACATAACGGCAGGTTGCATACGGCAGCCACAGATAGTCATCGGAAAAATGGGTGCGCACGCCCTGTCCGCCGGGCGGATGCCACCAGTGTTGTACGTCACCCTGGAGAAACTGGTGCCCGGCGCAACGCAGCAGCTGCTCGCGGGCGAGCCACGGTGTCGCATGGATCAGCGCCATGGTGTCCTGCAACTGATCGCGGAAACCATAGGCACCACCGGACTGATAGTAGCCACTGCGGCCCCACAGCCTGCAGGACAGTGTCTGGTAGAGCAGCCAGCCGTTAGCCATCACGTCCAGGGCGGGGTCCGGCGTCTCCACGTGTACCGCGCCGAGGGTGTGGTTCCAGTAACCCCATACCACTTCCAATGCCTGCCGTGCGCCCGCCGGCCCACCGAAACGCTGGATAAAATACTGCGCCTCGTCGCTGTCGCGGGCCGCACCGAAGATGAATACGATTTCACGCTCCTGTCCGGCGGCCAGTTCGATCGGGGTCTGTATCGCGGCACATGGATCAAGGCACGCACCTGTCTTGCCCGACAAGTGCTCGCGGCGCATCGCCGCCGGGCTACCCAGCGAGCCGTTACGACCGATAAACTCGGCACGGTTTCCGCTTAGCGTACGTTCTCGCTCGCTGACGTGTGCAAACACGACCCGACCGGCGCATTCACGACCGTAAGCATTGCGCGCGAACAACGCCCCGCTATGCGGATCCGTTTCAGTAACAATATGCATCAGATTGGTATGCCGCCACTCGCCGAGCACCAGCTCCCAGTACCCCGTCACTGACAGCTTGCGCGCGTGCCGCGAATGATTGCGCAGCTTTAGCACCACGAACTTCACCGCTGCATCCATGGCGACGTAGGTATACAGTTCCGAGGATATACCGGCTTCGTAATGCTCGAATACGCTGTAGCCGAACCCGTGCCGGCACACATACCCGGACTGACCGCAGGCGGGTAACGGCGTCGGCGACCAGAACGCACCCGTTTCCTCGTCCCGGATATAGAACGCCTCGCCACTGCTGTCGACAAGCGGGTCATTGTGCCAGGTGGTCAGCCGAAACTCGTGCGCATTTTCCACCCACGTATAGGCACTGCCGCTCTCGCTGACGACCGTACCCATGTGCGTGCTGGCAATCACATTGACCCACGGCGCCGGCGTAGTCTGGCCCGGCTCGAGGGTGACGACGTATTCATGCCCGTCGGTCGTGAAGCCTCCAGGGCCGTTGCAGAAAATGCGTTCTCGCACCGACAGCGGATAGCTCGGTTCAGCTACCGATTCCAGCTCAGGGATGAGACGGCCCGGCAGGCGCTCTACCGGTACACGGTGTTGCACCTGCTCCGCCAACGTCTCCACAGTATCAGTGAAAACGATGCGGGCAACCGTCTGGAACAGGACCCGGTCCTCCTCGGTAAGCTCTTCGGCGCGCCGCAAGAAGACCCCTCCCGGTTTGTCGAGTATTTGCGCTTCGGGTCCCGCGTTAATCAGCCCCGTGATCTGGTCTTGCAGATCGGCCCGGTACCCCGAGAAATCCTCGTTCACAATCACCAGGTCCGCGGTCAATCCCTTCATCCGCCAGTAGGCATGGGCTTGCAACACCTGCTTAACCAGGTCGATGCGAGCCAGGTTGCCGATGCGTATCAGGATGATTGGCAAATCGCCCGAGACAGCAAAGCTCCACAGCCCGGGCTGGCCAAGCTGGTTGCGTGCTACGACGCTGGGCGCTGCACGGCGCAAGGCATTGCCATAAATAACCGAGGTAGCCAGACGGCCAAAGACCTGGGCGTCGGCTTCGCTTGCGTTGAGGTGGCGCAGCACTTCCTGACTCTGGAACCATGCCATTTCAAAGGCACGCTCAATGAAATGCCGGTCACAATACTTGTCAAGTACTGCCAGTGCGGCCTCGCGTGTGTCCGCGACACCGGAGATGATCTGCACAGTTACCGATTCGTCGGGTGACATAGTGATAGTACGGCGGATCGCCACAATGGGATCGAGCACCGAACCCTCCGTGTTCGACAATGTCGATGGGCTGTCACGGCTATCCAGCACGACCGGATTGGCCGCCGTTCGACCCCGCCCGATGAACCTGGCGCGGTCAGTCTCGTAAGACGACGCGTCGGCAACCGCACCAGGCGCCGCCAACAGGTGAAACATCCACGGCACCTGTTCCCCCGGTGTGCGCCGCCGCCTGGTGCAGAGGATCGCCTGCCGGTCGGGCAGGATTTCGGTTTGCACAAACAGGTTGCTGAATGAGCGGTGTGCCAGATCGGCATTTAACGGCGCCAGCACGACCTCTGCGCAACTCGTCACTTCTATCTGACGTATGCGCGACGACAGGTTGGTGAGTGTGACACGGCGGATCTCGACGTCGTCTTCGGGTGAGACACTGATCTCGGTGTGCGTTTCGATCGCCTCATCGCGCCGCCGGTATTCCGCGCGTGCCTGCACGAAGATCGCCTCGTAGTGGTCGGCCTTGCGCAGTGTCGGTTGATACGCGGCTGACCAGTAACGTCCCGAGTCACACTCGCGCAGGTAAATGAAGGTGCCCCAGCAATCGCGAGTTACATCCTCGCGCCAACGCGTCACGGCCAGTTCGCCCCAGCGGCTATAACCTCCACCGGCATGAGTCACCATGACGTGGTATTTGCCATTGGACAACAGGTGAACTTCAGGTGTTGGCGTGTTCGGGTCGGTAAAGACGCGCATGATTGAGCCTGTTTCCGCAGCAGGGGGGCGTGCGGCGGCACTCACTTCGGCCGCGTGCGGGTGCAAGGTGGCGCCCTGCTTCGGTATACGTTCCTGTAACAACAATTGCGTCGCCCGCGCGAGGGGGTCTGACATGAATCGGCGTTGCATCGGCCGGTTCAGCAATACCTGCGCAAAGGCCAACAGGCTCATGCCCTGGTGGTGGGCCATGAAGGTATGCACGATGGCGTGATGCTTGCCCCGCGGCACACGCGATGGCGTGTAGTCGACCGCCTCGTAGAACCCATAGGCACCGAGAAAACCATCAGCGGCAAGCTGCTGCAAGTTGCGACACGCTTCCAGCGGCATCACCGTCAGAGCCAGTGCGCTGGCGTAAGGAGCAATCACCAGGTCGTCTCCCAGCCCGCGCTTGAGACCCAGCCCGGGTACGCCGAAGGCCCGATATTGATAGACATGGTGCATATCGGTAGCGTTATAGCAGGACTCGGAAATACCCCAGGGCACAGCGCGTTGTCGGCCGTATTCGATCTGGCGCGAAACCGCTGCCTTGCAGGTCGCCTCCAGCAAGGTATTCTCGTAACTCGGCATGATCAGCCTCGGCATGAGATATTCGAACATCGAGCCGCTCCACGAGATCAGGCTCACAGCGCCGCCATGACTGGTCAGCAGACGTCCGAGCGTGAACCAGTGCTTCTGCGGCACCTGTCCCTGCGCAATGAGCAGGAAACTGGCCAGGCGCGCTTCGGACGCCAGCATGTCGTAGCAGGAAGGATCGCGGCGGCGCTCGCCCACGTCATAGCCGATGGTCAGCAAGCCACGCGATTTGTCGTAAAGAAATTCAAAATCCATCACCTCGAGTTCGCGGCAACGACCCACCAGATCGTCAATGATTTTGAGCCGCTCCACCGCGTCCTTGTAACGTGTTCCTGCCGCCGCGGCGGACGACACGGATTCAGTGCCGACTGCGCGCACTCTGGCCAGTTCAGCCAGTGTCGGGATATTGCTGAAGTGCTGCAGCTCGGGTACCAGGAATCCAAGGTCATCTCGAAGTGCGCGGGATTGCTGGTCGAATGCCTGCGCCCAGTAATACAGTTCGCCATCGATATCGATATCCGCTGGCAACGATGCAAGCAGACCCCTGCCAATACGCTGAATCTCATCCAGCAGGCTATCAGCCGCAGACAGCGTCTGTAGTGGTGCTTTTGGTGTGTGCTCAGGCAGTGTGACTGACTGTAACGTGTCCTGCAGAAGCCTGACCTGCTTCGCAAGATCCGGGTCTGGTGATGCGGGCAGATGTTCGGCAAGCACCTGCAGGGTGTCCTGCAAGCCCTGAAACGCGTTTGCTGACAGTATCGGCTGATGCTTCAGTTCAACCAGTCCCGCCTGCAGGGTGAGCAGACTGCCGGCGAGGTTGCCGCTGTCCACCGAAGAGACGTATTGCGGATGAAGCGGCTGCAGCGTGTGCGTGTCGTACCAGTTGTAAAAATGACCGCGGTAACGTTCCAGCTTTTCCATTGTCGCCAGCGTGCTCTCGACAAGCCGCAGCAACTCCCCCGCACAAAGGTAACCGAAATCATACGCAGCAAGGTCAGCCAGCAGTGCCATCCCGATGTTCGTCGGCGAGGTACGCGCGGCGATGACCGGTAGCGGATATTCCTGGAAGTTATCGGGCGGCAGCCAGTTGTCCTGTGGACCAACGAACTTCGCGAAGAAACGCCACGTTCGCCGCGCCGACGTCCGCAGGAACGCCTGTTGCGCAACGCTCAAGTCCGGTACGGGAGACGAAAGTGGCCGGCTGATCCACCAGCCAACAACGGGCGACACCAGCCACAGCAACAGGACAGGCGCCCAGAAGAACCACTCGGCGGCGCGGGTTTGCCACAGTGCCAGGGCCAGCACCACCGCTACAGCAGGCGCGATCCACATCTCCTTGAAAAAATCGATCAGCGTACTGCGCGCATTGCGCCTTGCATAGGAGCGCAGTTGCCAGAGCAACAACCCGCGTCGCGTGAACAGCATGCGCACACCCGAGCGCAGGATCGCATCCAGGCAGATGAGCGCGTCGTAGGGCAGAAGAACCAGACTCAGCAAAGCGAGCGCGATCGGGCGGCCCACCGATTTGCTTGTCAGGATCAGGTGCAGCAGCCAGTCGCTTTCTTCAGGTTTACGTATGAGCCCGATCACGGCGCCCAGCAAGGTCGGCAGAAACACCACACCCATGACCAGCAGTATCCAGAACCACACCGTTCCCTGACCAAGCAACCACCCGCACGTCAGCAAGACCAGCAGCGACGGTGGCACGAGGCTGCGTCGAAGGTTGTCGAAAAGTTTCCACACCGACAAGGCAGAGAGCGGATTCGCATGCCGCGTCGCCTTCGATCCCGTCGACCCGGGCAGTCCGGGTACGCGCGGTAGCAACCAGCCGGCCAGCTGCCAGTCACCGCGTATCCACCGGTGTCGCCGGCTGGCCTCCATAGTGTAACTGGCCGGGTGTTCTTCAATGAGTTCGACATCGGTCACCAGCGCCGAACGCGCATAGCCGCTTTCCAGCAAGTCGTGACTGAGAATGAGATTCTCCGGAAAGCGCCCATCAACAGCCTGACGAAACGCATCCACATCGTAGATACCCTTGCCGATGAATGACCCCTCCCCGAAGAGATCCTGGTAGACATCCGAGACCTGGCGCGAGTAGGGATCGATACCTGACTCACCCACAAACAGTTTCGTAAACCGTGACTGGCCTGCGCTGGTCAGACTGATCGAGGCGCGTGGCTGCAGGATCGCATAGCCGTCTACAATGCGTGCCTTGTCGGCATCGTATACCGGCCGATTGAGTGGATGAGCCATGTTACCGACAAGTGTGCGTGCCGCGTCGCGTGGCAGTTGCGTATCGGTATCCAGGGTGATGACGTACCTGATCGAAGCAAGGATGGACGCATCACCGACAATATCCGGGAAAGCGCTTTGCTCCCCGCCCCGCAGCAAGGCATTGAACTGCTCGAGTTTGCCGCGCTTGCGCTCGTATCCCATCCACACCCGCTCAACCGGATTCCACACCCTGGATCGATGAAACAGATAGAAGATACAGGGACGATCTTCCCGGTAAGTCTCGTTGAGCGTCCCGACAGCAGCGTGCGCGTGCGCGAGCAATGCATCATCACCCGGCAGAGTGCATTCGGGCGCGTCATGAAAATCCGTCAGCAAGGCAAAGAACAGATTGGGATCGCGATTACCCAGATAGCGAATCTCCAGGGCTTCTACCAGTTCATCAATCTCGCGCAGGCTGCCCAGCAAGGTGGGGACAACCACCATGGTGCGGTGAACGGATGGAATTCCCTGCGAAAAATTCAGGCGTGGCAACGCGCGAGGCGGCAATATGAGTGTGACGACCAGGTTCACCACCGGGACGGCCAGTGCCGAGAGTGCGATGATGCCAGTGATCGCAAAAAACCAGTATCGCCAGTCACCCGGCCCGGGCGTGCCAAACGAGGAAAGCATGGCCAAGGTCGCCATTGCCGTGAGTAACATCATGGGGCCAAGGTAAAGGAACAGGCGGAAATGCCGGCTCGCCCGGCTGATACGCATTTTCCACGACAAACGACAGTCTGTCGATCGTTCCAGTGCCTGCCGTCCGTGATCGATCAGGTAGTAACCGACATGTGCGCTGCGGTCATTGGCACCCAGTCGTTCTGCACTATCCTGCGCGAGCACGATGGCTTCACGAGCGACTGCCAGTTCACTGCGCTCACTGCACCTCGCCACGTCTTCGATGACATGCCGGTACCTGTCACGGGTAGCGAAATCCTGGCCTGCGTGCATCCCGGCAGGGTCTTCTCGCAATGTCTGCTCGACGACACTGAGCGACTCGACATACGTCCTCCAGTCCATTGCGCCAATGAAACGCAGACTACCGATACTGTTTGCAATTGAAATCTGGTTGGTCGCGGCCGTTCGGCCGGCCGCCTCCGACAACTGCGTTGCGGTCACCCCTTGCTCAACCAGCTTCTGCTCCACCCAGGTTTGAACGAACGCCATGGCTGGCCCCTGGGCCTGAAGCCTTGCGTAAAATTCCTCCACAAACGGTGCAGTCAGTGGCACATCGGCATTGGCAAACTCGGCCAGCAACTGGATAAGCTGTTTCGGCTCCCTTTCGACTGCCGCGAGCATGCGATCTGCCCATGTAATGGCAGCGTCGCGCTCCTCGCGCCGATGGGCAATACGCAAGCCGACGCGGCGAAGGTTTTCCAGCAACGCCAACTGCAGCATGATCGGAAATGCCCACAACTCGCCCAGCTTTAACGGTTCTGCACTCTGGTAGGCATCGATGAACCGGGTGGTGTTGTCGTCATCGACACGGCCATCCATGTGCGAGATCAACTCCAAAGCCAGATCATAGATGCGGGGGAAACCGGCTAACTGGCCATCAGCCAGTCGCGGCAACTGCCGGCTGTAGCCGCGCGGAAGATGCCGACGTGCCTGACCGATCTGCTGCTCGATGAGATAGAAATTGTCGAGCAACCAGGCCTCTGCCGACGCTATCCGTTGTTCCGACCTGGCTGCAGCCGTGACGACGTCATACGCCGCCAGCAAAACGCGTTCATTGTCCGCCAGCCGCGGCAGCAACCTGTCCGGCCCCGGACGCGGATCGATACGATGCTGGCCAGCCAGTGTTACCGCGTGACGCTTCAGTTGCTCGATGCTGAACAACTCCGAGCGCAGCAACTCGGTATCCCGGTCATAACGCAGCACATTCCGTGTGCGTGCCGGGACATCTATCCCTTTAATGGCCATCAATTCCTCCTCGCTTACACCCGGAGCGAGCAGCGCAGCAAGGATCCTGTGAACAGGGTTTGCGTGAGACTCACGCCCCGGGTTTCAGACCATTCGACCGTCTGCATCTGCACTTGCCTTACCCGGCCACAGCTGACGATGACCGGGGCGGCTAAAACCTTCAGGATATATCCATTCGCATCTTTCTCCGTCGGAGCAATATTATCTCAAATCAACCGGCAACTTTCGCCTGGACGATAAACTTATCCCGGAAAATCCATTGACCCAACCTGGCAAGACAGCATTTTCCGTCAGCGTGCAGAACTGGCGAGGATGCTGCGGGAGCTGCTCACCTTGCTGGCTGGAAAATGCGCACCGGCATGGGGGCCGACCGGGGCCGGCTGAACGCTGTGCTTCTGTAGGGCTTCCCGGGTATACCGTATTGCTGCTATCTGTATCACCAACCAGTCTTCAAAAATCCTCTGCTGCCAGGATGCAGGCATACGATCGCTTGCCGCCGCGTGCATAGACCTTGTCTGCAACTTCATGGATCCGGTTCAGTGCGGCATCGAATGCCTGCAGAAACCCCGACTCGGCGTCACTCATATCCGGACAGAGCCGTTTGAGGGCGTCCGCTTCAACAAAGAATGAAATTTCGATGGTGCTGTCATAGCCCCAAAAGCAGACACGGCGGCTACTGGCATCGAAGCTGCGGCTCGGATTCGGGTAGCTCAGCTTCATTGCCGGTCACTGGCAGACACCCGGGCCGAAGGGCTGTCGACATCCGGACTCATGCCTTTCAGAAACTTGAACAGGTCGCTGTCCGTGGACAGCACCAGGGTCGTGTTTTCGGCGATGATGGACTTGTAGGACTGCATGGTGCGCGTGAATTCATAGAACGCCACCGCTTCAGGGCTCTGGTTGTAGGCGCGCGCGTAGATTTCGGTGGCCTTGGCATCCGCCACTCCACGGATCTCCTCGACCTGCCGGTAGGCCTCGGACTGGATCTTGTTCAGGTCGCGCACCCGGTTGCCGCGAATCCTGGCGGCCTCGCCGTTACCTTCCGACAGAAAGCGTTCCGCGATCTGCCGGCGTTCGCTGATCATGCGGTCGTAGATCTTCGGACGCACGCTTTCGTTGTAGTTAATGCGCTTGAAGCGGATATCCAGCAATTCGATGCCGAACACCCGCACCTTCTCGGCCGCCGCGGCAAAGATTTCCTGCTCAACCTGCTTGCGCCCCTTCTGAATCGGCACCAGCGCCCCCATATCGCGTTCTGCCTCCGTCAGCAGGGCATCACGCAGCGGCACGCGATCCTTTGTGGTGCGGATGATTTCGATCAGTTCGTGCTTGGCGACGGCGTTGCGGGTCTCACTGCCAAGGATGTCGTCGAGACGAGACTGGGCGCTGCGTTCATCGCGCAGGCGCAGGAAGTACTGCAGCGGATCGGTTATCCGCCAGCGGGCAAACAGGTCGACCGAGATATAGAGCTTGTCCTTGGTCGGCATGTCTGACGGATTGCCGTCCCACTCGAGCACTCGCTTGTCGATCGGGTTGACTTCCTGGATGAAGGGCACCTTGACCTTCAGGCCGGCAGACGTCACAGGTTCTCCGACCGGTTTGCCGAACTGGGTGATGATCATCTGCTCGACTTCGCTCACGGTGTAGATCGAGCTCATCAGGACGTACGCCACGATACCCAGTGCCGCCAGCATGGCTAGTTGTCTGTTCATGGCTGGTTCCCCTTGCGGATGTCGAGATTCAGCAGGATGCTGCGTGCCTGTTCATCGATAATGATCTTGGAGCGAATCCCCGGCATAACGTCCTGCAGGGTCTCGATATAGATACGGCGGCGGGTGACCTCCGGGGCCTTGCGGTATTCCGCCAGCAAGGCGCTGAACCGGGCGACGTCGCCTTCCGCTTCATTGACCCGCTTGAGCCGGTAGCCATCAGCCTCGCGGATGCGCTGGTCCTTCTCACCCTCGGCAAGCGGGATCACCTTGTTATAATCGCGCCGCGCCTCGTTGATCAGCTTCTCTTTCTCCTGCTGGGCCTGGTTGACCTCGTTGAATGATTCCTGCACCGGTTCGGGTGGATTGATGTTCTTCAATTGCACCTGGTCGATGCTGATCCCCATGGCGTATTTGGTGGAGAGCGCCTGCATCTTGGTGAGCGCTTCCGTTTCGATTTCCTGGCGGCCGATGGTGATTACCTCGTCCACGGTGCGATCGCCGACGACTTCCCGCATGACGGATTCGGAAACATAGCGCAGGGTTTCACTCGCTTCCCGCACCTCGAAGAGGAATTTGACGGGATCCAAAATACGGTATTGCACCACCCATTCAACCAGTGCGGCGTTCAGGTCACCTGTCACCATCTCGGTTTCCCGTTTTTGCCGGTTGCCGTCGCGAGGACTCTGGTAAGGATCACTGGCACCGGGGGTGGTGAAGCCGAATTCCTGCTTCAACTGTCGTTTGACGGGAACGATGGTCGCCGCATCGATGCCCAGCGGCAGTTTGAAATGTAGTCCCGGCTGGACTTCCTTGAGATACTTGCCGAAGCGTTGCACGACAGCGACCGAGTCGCTTGGCACGGTGTAATAGGCCGTCCATACGCCCAGGCCGGCCAGCGCGAGCAGGGCCAGGGCGATGAGCCCACGTGAACCGCCACCCGGCAGTAGTTGCCTGAGCCGGTCCTGCCCCTGACGGACCAGGACCTCAAGATCGGGGGGTGTCCCGCCGCCGCCCCAGGGACCGCCCTGGCCGCCGTTACCGTGTTGTGATGGCATGGGTATGCTTTCCTATGTTATGCATGATTGAGTTCACTCCTGGTGTCCTTGCATTGTACTTTTCCGGTTGGCGCACACGGCGTGTCGATTCCGGAAGCAACGAATATACCGGCGCACCAACAAGTGACAGGCCTGTGCGGATATCCCGACGCAGTGCCTTTCAATAGTTGGTCCCAAACGAAATGTCGGTAGCATTCGCGGGTGTGCGCAGGTTGGCAAGGCGGCTGCCTTGTGTAACCGGGCCACCGGCAAACAGGCTATAGAGATACTTGTTTCCACCCTGGGCGGCGAATTGCTTGTTTAGAGCTCGGGCTGTTGTCCTGGCAAATCTTGGCAGGCCGTGTTTGAGATACTGCTTACGCAGATAATCAATGACATCCCAGTGCTGGTCGGTCAGGTTGATATCTTCGAGCATTGCCAGTTTCGCGGATTTATTCCGGTCCCAGCCCTGGTCGATCAGTTCCGCCAGGCGAATGCCTGCGTATTGACTGGACGTTTCAGTATCTTGTGCATTTTGTGTAAATTGAGTCATGGGGTTTTCCTGGATGAATAGAAGAAACGGCGTGGTGTGCCTGTTCCTTGCCTGTAGCAAAAAGTTGCACATCGGTCGAGGGCCGATCGAAGTTCGCGAGAAAGGAGTATGACGAGCAATAATCACCATCAGGTCAATGCTGTACGACAGGGTGACTTGCGTACAGACAGACGAAGTGCTTGATGCAGTGTCCTCGCATTGTACCTGGAAAGCAAATCAATCAGGCTAACGAGGCAGATTATCCCTGGTGTTGGAGCATTGCATACTGGCCGACCGACACTGCCCTGTTATGGCGAAATACCGTCTTCACGGCACTGCTGGCGTTGACCAGGTTGCTCACGATTTCGCATCTCAACTCATCTCACAATGCGGAAATATTGCCTGTACCCGGATACCCCCCACGTGGGGTTTACCGTTCAGGCCGACGCTTATGTCAGCCTGATCAATTTAACGCCCGCCGTGCTCTCCCAGGGAATCCCTGGATTCCTTCCTGGATTTCTTGGCGGCCTTCTTTTCTTTCGGTGTCATGGCAGGTTTCTTTTTATCTTCCCTGTTACTTTTACGTTCTTTCGACATAATGATTCTCCAGATAGTTGATAGATGATTTTAAAGCCAGCTGCTGCCATACCCTGACGGCTATGCGGATTGGTATATTCACAGCTGTCTGATTCCTCAGGGCAGAACGCACTTACCCTGTTTCTTACGGTAAGGCCGGTTACACTCCCAATCGCTTCCGGAAGAATCAAGGTGTGCGTTCCCCGCCACATTCACAGCGATACAGGCCTCTTTAACCGCTCGGTATCCGCGATCGCACGCCCAACCAGACCCGGACGAAGAGTCCATCAAGTATCCGTTCGCCGGCACCTTGATGACAACACAGAACCCATCGATCGCTCGATACCCATGATCGCAGGCCCAACCAGACCCCTGCGAGGAGTCCACCAGATAACCGTTCGACGGCACAGGAATGGCAACGCAGGTTTCATCGAATGCACGATATCCACGATTACATCTCCATGTATCTCCGGAGAAGTTCAGATAGGCATTCGGAGGTACCTTGATGGAAGGGCAGGCCTCCTTGTCCTCCCGATAACCTCGACCACATTTCCAACCGTTCCCGTAGGGCGAATTTGTCGGGTATCCATTTGCAGGTACCCTAATCGCTGCGCAGGCCCCATTGTCCTCTCGATACCCTCGTTCACACTCCCACCCGCTTCCGTAGGACGTATTTGTCAGGTATGCATTTGCAGGCACCCCAATGGCTGCGCAGGCCCCGTTGTCCTCCCGATATCCTCGTTCACATTCCCATCCGCTCCCGTAGCCCTTCGCGCGCGCATTATCGGGCAACTCGACTGAACCAGCCTGGGCGAACACAAGACCGTGGACAGCTGCCAGAAATGCCAAAAGAACCAGCGAGTAAGTGGAGATAGCCGGGGCTCGTCGAATTCTACTCATGGGTCATTCCTTATTATGCCGTCACTTCAAGAAAGATTATCAATGCGAAGGAAAGCGTAACTGATAGTATCATCAGCAACCGCCAGGTGAGCCGAAAAGTTCTTTGTGTCATGACATCTGCGCCCCTATGGCTCGTTGTATGGGTAGTCGGGAAGGAGCAATCAGCCAGCGTGGCTTTTGTTCCTAACCGGATTGTCGTGCTGTATGCACTCACCGGTCGGGATTTCTGTAGGAGCAAATAGAGAGGCGGAAGTGCCGCTAACACTAGCACACTTACGAAGTGATGCTATGAATATATTTACTTACACCCTGAACGGCAGCGAAGGGTCCAGACTTCTCCGTTCACTGACATTATTGAACATAATCAATTCGAATATCCTGTTCGTCTCCAAAAACCAGCACCAAAAACCAGGCTGATTTGCTGACACTGTCCGCAAGAGCTGGCTCTATACATCTGGGGTAGACCGCTGGAGTTATTGCCCTTCAAGGTCTGAAATACCCACGCAACCTGCCGTTCCCTGGCTACCGGTGATGGACTTGAATGCCGCAGAAACGGTCATTCAGGATATCGTTCCTAATCCGTGTCGAATGTAGAAATGATCCCCTCAACAAGCTAGATCCATCCCCTCAACTTGTACATG
>CAMYIO010000060.1:40947-49892 GCA_947258515.1 uncultured Ectothiorhodospiraceae bacterium | reverse complement strand
ATAACCGTGAATTAGTGGCCTTATATAACAATATTTATAGTATAATAATGGCGTTATTTCACGAAAAGCGTGAACTATGAGCCATGATTCACACAATGCTGCCCTGAGGCTGGTGGATGACCTGGTCGCAGATGGCAAGACACACTTCACCTTTGGTGAGGCCCAACAGCGTTTCGGGCAATCACCCTCTGCCACCGGCAACCTGCTGCGACGCATGCTCACAGCCGGCCTGATTGATCGTGTTCGTCGGGGGCATTATGTTATCCGCCAGTTTGGCGTACTGGGTACGCCATCGGTTGCCGAAGAGGTCGCGCTGGCGGTGGGCGCAGCCTTTGCAGACATACCTCATCGCATGGCATACCGAACAGCGCTGGACGAACACGACCTCATTGTTCATCCAGCCCGGTCCATACATGTCGCGACTTCCAGGCGAATCCGTACAAAGACTTTATCCGGCAGGCCCCTGCACATTATTCGTGAACCCGAAACCAGCATCGGCATTGGTGCAATTGCGTGTGGTTCATCCTGGGTCTCCGGCGTTGAACGTGCGCTGCTGGATGCAGCAATGCGACCGAATCTTGTTGGTGGGGCAGCGGTGCTGGCTGAGGCTATTGCCACAGCTAGCAACAAAATCGATGTCACGGCACTCATCGACTATGCCCAAGACCTCGGTTGGGCAGCAGCATTGCGCCGGATTGGATCAGTTGCGGATACGTTAGAAGTAGAAGGCTTGGCAGGCCGACTGCATCCGCTCAAGCCAATAACCGCCGACCTCGATCTTGAGCCCGGTGGGAACATGCCTCACTGCTGGAGAGATGCGCACTGGCGTGTTCGTTGGCAACAAACGCCGGATGAAATTGCCAGCGTGGTTAAACACTGATTACCAAAGCACACATTACCCGTCGGGCAGCACAAGACAATGTCCCTGCGGTAACGGTTGAGCGGGACTATGTTCTGGCCCATGTGATTGCCGGTTTTGCAACTCTGGGTGATGACACAGGGCTGGTATTCAAGGGTGAAACAGCGTTGCGACTCTGCCACATTGATGATTACCGCTACTCAGCAGATCTGGACTTCTCCCTGGTCTCCGGGTCTATCGAAGATGGCTACAAGGTGATAACCCGTGCGCTTGAAAGTACAGATGGATCAGTTGAAGGACTGCACCTGACTGACGACGAACCACCCCGAATCGCATACACCGGGCCACTTGGCCGGGAACGCACACTCAAGCTCGACCTTGCCGATGACGAACTGGTGCTGAATATGGAAAGGCGACGCCTTTTGCCACGTTGGCCAGACCTGCCAGAGGGTGCAAGCGTGCACGTGTATACATTGCTTGAGATCGCTGGCGAGAAGCTACGCTGCGTGATCCAGCGCCTTCAGTGTCGCGACCTGTTTGATCTGTTTCTCTTGTTTGAAGAAGTACAAGTGGATGCAACAGAAGCCGCGATGGTTTTCAGGCCGAAGGCAGAGCACCGGGGTATCGAACCTGATGTCTTTGCAGCACGGTACCGCGAACGTATCGATCAGTATCGAAAGCGATGGGAAGCTGAGTTACGTGAACATGTACCCGGTAAAATTCCACACTTTGGTGATGTTGAACGCCGTGTCACCCGTCATATCCGAAGAGCTGGATTGCTGTGAGTGTGTCAAAAAAGAGGCAAACCCGTGGGCCAAAATATTCATGCGGCTTCCCGATGATAATATTTCAACAGCTCACCTAAGCGTTCCTTGCAACGAACTGATCCGTCAACATGATTCTTTGCTTGCGTGGCGGTCGGAAATAACAGTACGTTGCCTTTACCCTGATGATTTCGTTCGGCATGATAATGGACCAGGTAATCATGCAATGCACGTCTTAACGACGTTTCGCCAAACAGAATCAGCTTCGATAAACAGTCGTCCTTGACCGATTTCACCCAGCGCTCCGAAAATGCATTCAAGTTCGGGCTACGTGCCGGTAGCGGCAGTGTTTTAACATCACCGGATTCAATGATATCCCGAAATGACTGACAGTACTTAGTGTCACGGTCATGAATGAGATAATGGCAATTATTGAGAAAACCCCAGCCGTCCATGGTCACGTTTCTGGCCATTTGCTTCATCCATCGCTCATTCGGATGCGGTGTGATACCGGACACCTCGACTTTGCGACTTTCAAGGTGGATAAAGAACAGTACATAATAGGTGACCAATCCGCGCAGCGTCAGTACCTCCACCGAGAAAAAGTCAGTCCCTGCAAGGACAGCCATGTGCGTTCCAGAGCTTCGGCCTGGAACCAGCACCTTTCGACACGGAAGGGCTCGCCTATCTACAGAGCGATGATTGAACATCATGTTCTGCTAGCTGAACCGACACCTGCAGACATTGTCGGATATCGATGGTCCTCGCGGCTTCGACAAGCGCTGCCTGATCGAGGTACGACTTGATGGGCCATCCAGTATTGTTATCCAGGATATACAGAAAGATCTCTACATAGCCATCGGTCGTGCAGCCGGACGTACTGCACGCAGTGTGCTATGCCTGCTGGAAATAAAAAATAACAAACGGCGCTACTACCACAAAAAACATGCTGTCATTCCGGCCAGATTAGTGCAGGAACATTATAAGCAAAGCTTGTTAACAGCTTTTCTATTTAAATTGAGGATCATTTGTCCCCCGGAGGTACAGATGGACCTCAGTATTGGTATATTATCAGTGCAGGGCATGCCACGGAAAACACTATGTTTTCCGGCGTTTCCTTTTTTCAGCACGTTTACGATTGCCGGCCGGCGTGACGGTATTGGGTATATTATCTGTGATGATGTCGGCAAAGGCCTGGAGGGCTGGACGCCGGGGAAAGCTATGGCGAAATACCAGCGATACCCGTCGCGAAGCATTCGCTATCACCAGCGGTTGGGCAACCACACCACTGCCTGTGGTCCATGAGGCACGCATGGCAAGCGCTGGCACCAGGGTGATGCCGTAACCGGCCCCCACCAGCTGCATCAATGTTTCAAGACTGGAGGCGCGCAGGTCTGCCATTTCGCCGTAGGTCTGGCGTTCCTTGACCCGGCAAACATCCATCGCCTGATCGGCCAGGCAGTGGCCCTCAGCGAGCAGCAACAGATTTTCATTGGTTAGGTCACGCAAACGAATCCGGTCTTTTTCGTAGAAAGCATGATCATGCGCATACGCGACCCAGAATGGCTCATCGAACAGCGGCAACGTCTCGAATTCCTGTTTCTCAACCGTTGTTGCCAGCAGCGCAGCATCGATTTCATAATTATGCAACCGTTCGACCAGGGTATCCGTCGTTTCCTCCGACAGGATGAGTTTCATCTGCGGGCATTGCTTTTTTAGCGGTGCGAGTACCAGTGGCACAAGATAAGGGCTGAGGGTTGGAATCGCTCCGATACGCAAAGGCCCTGCGAGCGGATCCCGGTATGTCTGCGCCAGCTGTTTAATCGCATCGGCTTGCTCCATTATCGAGCGTGCGTGTGACAGGATGGCTTCGCCGACTGGAGTGATCTCCACCGAGCGGTTGGTGCGCTCGAAAATTGTAATCTCCAGCTCTTCCTCCAGCTTCTTTATTTGGCCGCTCAGGGTCGGCTGGCTGACAAAGCAGTGTGTCGCTGCCTTACCGAAATGACCGGTCTCTGCTACCGCGATAACGTACTTGAGATCTCTGAGGTTCACAGGCGTCAATCTACCATCGGTAACATCAATCATTCAAATATATTTGATCGGCCAATACCCATGTTAAAAAGATCTGATCAGGATCAGCGACAATAAGTTCGATCTGCTGACTTGAGTCGAAAGTTTTTGGAGTAGTGCCGGGATATCTACAGACCGCCACGCAGCTGATCGGCCTGTCGGTGAACGGCCATAATCGTCTTTGCATCAAGACGCTCCAGATTGCGCCACTGCAGAGCGGTTCTTGGATGATGGGCGAAACGCTCACGATGGCGTGAGAGAAAATCCCAGTACAAGGTTGTGTACGGACAGGCGTCATCACCAGTGGCGTGCGCAGGATTGTAGCGACAGGCCTTGCAGTAATTGCTCATGCGGCTGATATATTTTCCCGTTGCCACATAAGGCTTGGAGGCCAGGTAGCCGCCGTCTGCGTACTGTGACATGCCCAGGGTATTGGGCAGCTCGACCCACTCCACTGCATCAACGTACACGGCCAGATACCAGGCATGCACTGCCCCCGGGCGCACGCCCAGCAGCAGACAGAACAGCCCGGTAACCATCAGGCGCTGGATGTGGTGGGCATAACCGTAGCGCAGGGTCTGGTCGAGGGCCTTGCGCAGGCATACCATCTCGGTATCGGCGCTCCAGAAAAAACCGGGTAACTCCTGGCAGGCATCGAGCGCGTTCAGACTGGCATAGTCGGGCATCCTGTCCCAGTAAATTCCGCGAACATATTCGCGCCAGCCGAGGATCTGCCGCACGAAACCCTCGACGCTTGCCAGGGGGATGGCCTTATCCTGCAGGGCGCTCCCGGCGGCTTGCAGAACCTCGCGCGGATCCAGCAGCTTCAGATTAAGGCTGCTGGAGAGCAGTGAGTGATACAGAAAGGGTTCTCCCGTCCACATCGCATCCTGATACTGTCCGAACCTTGCCAGCCTGTGGCCAATAAAGTCCTCGAGCGCAATCCGGGCCTCCGAGGCAGTCACCGGCCAGTCAAAGTCATCGAGGCTCCCGGGATGCTCGCGGAACTCCCTGTTGACCAGCCTGATCACCTCGCGGGTAATCCTGTCCGGCGTGAAGGCCGGTGGTGGTGGCAGCCGGGAAGGCCCACCCCGGCCGAAGTTCCCCCGATTGTCCGCATCATAATTCCACTTCCCTCCCAGTGGTTTACCGTCTTGCATGAGGATACCGGTCTGCTTGCGCATGGCGCGGTAAAAATGTTCCATGCGCGGCTGTTTGCGTTGTGCAAGCCAGGCCCTGAAGGATTCCTGGTCCATCAGGAAATGGGGATCTGCGCAAACTTCAAGCGGCAGACCTGCCTGCCGGACCGTCTCCTCGATGGCCGTCTGTACCCGGGCATCCCCCGCCTGCAGCATCGCGACCTGTGCCGGTCTGCTTGCCTGGAGTTCTGCCGCCAGCGCGGTCGCCAGCGAACCATGGGCATGCCTGTCCAGCGCCAGGTACTGCACGGTAATGCCGCGTGACCTGAGGTGATCACGGAAGTGGCGCATGGCTGTGAAGAACAGTGCGATACGTGCCTTGTGACTCCAGACGTGAGTGGCTTCCTCGCGGACCTCGGCCATGAAAACACGGTCCCGTTCAGGATCCAGTTCACGCACCAGCGCGTGATCCGGGTCCAGCTGATCGCCCAGGACCAGCACCAGCCGGCGTGTACCCGCTACTGTATCTGATTTCAAACGACCTCCCGGCTGCAGTTCACAGGACAAGTAAAAAAAACAGGTTCTGATATGATAAACATCACCCGGACCTGGTGCAGGGACAGGGCATCGAGCATCAGCCGATGCTTGCACCGCTGTGGATAATACTGCTCATGTTCTGGCCAGGCATCATCGCCTTGAGATAATACTGCCCCTGTCGCTGCGACACTGCAAATCGCGAGCCATGCCATGAAGTGACTGATCCCGGGCTGGAATGAGAGCGTATGATTTCCTCATGCAGCCGCCATTCGCACCGGCACCTGTCTGTGCCTTGCAAATACCACGCAAGCTTGGCAGTCTTTACCTCCACAGATCAGGCAGGGAGACATACCCGGGGTAACACAGGTACCGCAACGGCGTCTCTGGATGTCGCATGGGGCAAACACACGCGACGAGATGCCCATGAATCCGGGACATGCCGCACGACTGACCGCAGCACGTACTGCTGAAACATACAGCTCTCTGGTCAGGGCAATACTGCGCGGGAGGTATTATGAAGCGTCCGAAGCGACAGGGGTGTCTCCAGCACCGCATTGTTCACGGTGAGCTGGTTAATCAGCATCGCCTTGTCCCTGGCAGCGGCAGAAACTCTGAAGCAGACATCTACCATGACACAATCCGCCGTCCCAGGCCGGAGCCTCGAGGGGCCTTTCCCCAGCCCGAACCTGACAGCCGACGGCATTGTGAGAACGCAGATGCAGGCATTGCAGAATAGCGACATCCATGACCGTGGAATCGAGATCACCTATCGGTTTGCATCACCGGCAAACAAACGGCAGAGCGGTCCTTTATAGCGGTTCACACGCATGCTGAAAGCGTCGCCCTATGATGCCATGCTCAATGCCCGCAAGATCAGTTACGGTCACAAGCATGTCGTGGAGGACCAGGCACAACAGGAGGTGACCGTCACAAGCGCCACCGGCCTGGAGACCACATTTGTCTTCTACCTGATACGCCAGAAGGCTGCCCCGTACACAGATTGCTGGATCACCGAGGCAGTATCCGTCAAGGGCGTCGTCAATCAGCTGGATGTACGGGGCCAGGGGCCGCAGCCCGGTACCGCGACTTGACCCGGGGCATCGGATACAATCCAGCCAGACGGCTGATCACAACCTGCACGAGACATCATGACTGATACAACAACAGAGAAGGCCCAGCCCATTCGGGTTGCCACCAGCAGTTGCCTGATCGGTGAGGAGGTGCGCTTCAACGGAGGGCATAAACACAACGGCTACCTCACCAAGACCCTCGCTCGCCACTTTGAACTGATCCCGTTTTGCCCGGAGGTGGCGATCGGACTGGGTGTGCCTCGCCCACCCATTCGCCTGGTGTCGAGTGACGGACAGGTGCGTGCGGTCGGTGTCAAGGATCCAACAGTCGATGTCACCGAGGATCTCGAGGAGTATGGTCGCACGGTCGCTTCCCAGCTGACCGATGTCAGCGGATATATCTTCAAGCGCGCTTCACCCAGTTGCGGGATGGAGCGGGTCAAGATCTATTCGACCAAGGGTATGCCTGTGGATTCTGGCTCGGGACTCTATGCACAGGCAATTATGCAGGCGCTTCCCCTGCTTCCGACCGAGGAGGAAGGCCGGCTGATGGACCCGGTATTGCGTGAAAACTTCATCGAGCGAATATTTGTCTACCATCGCTGGCAGTCACTGCTCCGGTCGGGAGTGGCCCCGGCCAAGTTGGTCGATTTTCACACCAACCACAAGTTCAGCGTCCTGGCGCACGACGAGGCAGCCTATCGCACGCTTGGAAAAATCGTGGCCGAATCCGGCAGTGCCGATCTCCCGCAACTGGCAGAGCGCTATGCCACACAGCTGATGACGGCCATGAAGAAGCGTGCCACACGCAAGCTTCACAGCAATGTCCTGCAGCATATCATGGGCTTTCTCAAGGAAAAGATCGATGGCGATGACAAGGCGGAACTGCTCGAGGTAATCGGGAAATACCGGCACGGGCAAATCCCCCTGATCGTGCCCATTACGCTCCTCAAGCACCACCTCAGACGTCATCCCGACCCCTATATCACACGCCAGTATTACCTCGAGCCTCACCCTGAAGAGCTGATGCTGCGCAACAGCCTGTAAGACCGGATCAAAAGAAAAATGCAGGTGGCTGCCCTGCCCTTGATCCAGCTACAGGCTGATATTCAGTCGCTCCGCCGGCACATCGGGCAAAATCTCGAATCCGGGTTCGGCAAAGTAGTTACCCTGAAACAGTTCTATGCCCTGCTCCGCAAACCACGCGACCTCGGTGAGGTCCTCCACACCCTCGGCCAGCAGGTCGATATGCAAATCCCGGCAAACCTGGATAACAGCGCGTACAATTGCCTGACGCGGCAGACTCAGATGTATGCCCGTGACCAGTTTTCTGCCCAGCTTGTTGAAGTCGGGCTGGTATTCAGCAAGCAGGTTGAGGCCCGCATACCCCGAACCAAAATCGTCGATGGCCGTACTGAGGCCATGTTTTATATAGTAATTGATGATATTTGACAGGTGCGCCTGGCCGCGGATCGCCTCGCCCTCGATGAGTTCGAATACGATATTCTCGATGGGAAAGCCCTTTGCCCTGGCCGCAGCCACTGTTGTGCGGATACACAGCTCCGGCTGATAGACAGCGTTGGGAAGGAATATGAGTTACTTGATGTAATACGGTTCTGGGTGCATATGCGAAAGAACCCATGACATGTTGTTGTACGACAGAGAATCGGCCACGAACACGAGACATCGCATACCTGCTTATCGGAAATCCGCAGACCAGGATCCTGCAGACAACTTCCATAACCGATTACCCCTCCACTGCTAACTCCTTGCAATCAGGGTATCACCCTTCAGTTGAAACGGATCCGAAACAAGTCATATTTCCATAACGTTTCCTATGTAATGGTCTTGCCAATAAATCCAGGAATTTACAAGCCCGAGGATACAAATACGGAAAATTCAATCCGAAACCGGGGCATGCAGGCAAATACATGAACATTGAGACACCAGGCCAGGGTAGAGACCGGTCATACGATGAAACACTCAAGCACCTGCCCTTGAGTGTCTGTAATGGCTCCTGAGAACTTGCCGCCCCTGGCAAGCCGTGCAGTTCGGGTGTTCAGCAAAACTTGCTGTTCGCATCGCATCAACTTTACTTCCAGGAACGCCATACCCGGATGTTTAATATCAACAGGCAGGGCCGGATAACCGGCCCTGCCTGTTGATCAGCTGGCCTCCTGCCATTCGATGCCGTTGTCAACGCTGTGGTGCGCCTCTTCCCGGACATCCGCCGTCTTCATTGTTACAAGTTCCTCGGCACTGGTCGGGTGAATGGCTATTGTGTTGTCAAAGTCTGCCTTGGTCGCGCCCATCTTCACTGCCACGGCAAAGCCCTGCAGCATCTCGTCCGCATTGTCGCCGATGATGTGCATACCGACTACGCGCTGTTCCGTTCCGGCACAGACCAGCTTCACGGCTGTGGCTGATTTGTGCTCTGACAGGGCATGGCGCATGGGCGTGAAGTCGCTGGTATAGACTATAACGTCATTGCCGTATTGCGCAT
>CAMYIO010000060.1:31327-40805 GCA_947258515.1 uncultured Ectothiorhodospiraceae bacterium | reverse complement strand
AGGTGTCAGTGGTATCTTGCCAGTGACATCGCCGATGGCATAGATACCGGCCACACTGGTATTTTCGAAATCATCCACCGGAATAATCCCGTTCGGCATGACCTCAACACCCGCCGCCTCGAGACCGAGATCAAGCGTATTCGGCGCACGACCGACCGCCCAGATCACGGTATCGAAACCGTCGAGCAACTCCCCGCTGCGCGACCTGAGAGTGACGTTACCGGCGCCGCCGGACAACGACGTCACCTCGAAACCGGTCCTGATCCGGATACCCTCTCGCTGCATTTCCTTGCCGAGCACATCACTGAGCATGGTATCGAAGCGCTCAAGCAACCGGTCTTCCAGTGCGATCACAGTCACGTCCGATCCGAGCGCGTTCAGCACACCGCCAAGTTCCACGGCGATGTAACCGCCCCCGATCACTGCCACCCGCTGCGGCTGATCCCGCAGGGTAAAGAAACCGTCAGAGGTAATCCCAAGACCGGCACCCGGCACCTTCGGCACGATCGGCTGGCCTCCGGTCGCGATTACGATGTGATCCGCCGTGTAGACCAGACCGTCGACTTCAACGCTGTGGCTGTTCACAAATCGCGCGCGACCCTCGATGCGATCGATGCCTTCATTGCTGACATGCTCATCCCACCACGTAGTGATATTGCGGATGTACTGTTCCCGGCCATCGACCAGCCTGTGCCAGTCGGTCCGACCGCGAACGGCCGGAATACCGAAACCGGTGGCATCGTCAACGGCATGCGCCAGGTTCGCCGCATACCACATGATCTTCTTCGGCACACAACCGTTGTTGACGCACGTACCTCCGATGCGGTTCGCCTCGATGATAGCCACTTTCCTGCCCAAACCGGCTGCCTTGATGGCTACGGCAAGTCCACCACTGCCACCACCTATCGTTATCAGATCATAGTGCTGACTGTTCATATTCCGAGTTTCCTGTATCCGGTGTTTGTGAAGACCGGGCGACCCTTTAGGGACGCCCGGCAAGTCGGCTGAATGACACCTAAGCGGCTTCCGCCTTGCGCAGGTAAGCCTCTACCGCCTCCGAGCCGCCGATGCATTCACCATTGATGAAGACTTGCGGCACAGTGGAAGGTCCGGAGACGGCACGCAGGGTGGCCTCCGTGTAGTCACGGTTCAGCACCAGTTCCTCGAAACGAATGCCGGCATCGTGCAGCATGCCCTTGGCCCGCACACAGAAGGGGCATCCCGCGCGGCTGAAGACAGTTACATCCAGCGGCTTCGCAGCTTCCGGTGCAATGTAGTCCAGCATGGTGTCTGCATCAGAAACCTCGAACGGATCACCCGGCACGTCCGGCTCGATGAACATCTTTTTGATGACACCGTCTTTCACCAGCATAGAGTAGCGCCACGATCGCTTGCCAAAACCCAGATCGTTCTTTGCTACCAGCATGCCCATGCCACGGCTGAATTCGCCATTTCCGTCAGGCAGGAATGTGATGTTGTCTGCCTTCTGCTCACGCTGCCACTCGTCCATGACGAAGGCATCGTTGACCGAGATGCAGATGATGTCATCCACACCATGCTCGCTAAATGTCGACACCATCTGGTTGTAGCGCGGCACATGCGTCGAAGAACAGGTTGGCGTAAAGGCGCCCGGCAGTGAAAACACCACGACCGTTTTGCCACCGAAGACTTCGTCGCTTGTAACATCAACCCACTCATGGCCTCGACGAGTATGAAAAGTCACTTCCGGGACCCTGTTGCCTTCACGGTTTTCAATCATTGTCTGACTCCTGTAATCAAGTGAATCACGAAAAGTTACGTTGTACGCAGGAGTAGTATCGGTGCTATAGGTACATTGTTAAAATCGTTTATAACTAATATTATGATAGGCAATATCGATCATTATTCCAGATTCTGCCCGTCGGCATTACCCGGTCCACCTGTTGACCGGGACCAGACAGGCGGATGGAATCCATACCAGTACTGTCCGCTGTGTAGGTTGATTACGAACATCGGATTTTTGGTCCGGGAAATAATGGTTCGAATCGATTGCTAACTTGCAACCGATTGAATTTGTTGATGGTGAATTTCAGCGATACATGAAGATTCGCAGCTGATCCCCACAAAATCCACAAAATCAAATCTTGAAGTGGAAAATAATCAGGGATAACTTATTGTTTTAATGGTGGGTAGTGAAGGATTCGAACCTTCGACCATCGGATTAAAAGTCCGAAAATTACGACCTATCTAATTGTTTTTTATAACATTATATCGGAGCGTCCGTTGCCTGAAATGCAGTACCGTGCATAACGGTGCTGCACTCAGTCCCGCAAAACTCCCGCAAGCTTTTTCAGCGCTCCGCTTGTCGTTAAACTAATAATCCACGCTTTATCTCCAAGGTTAGATACGCCCGCACATATGGTACCAGCAGGCTCACTGCCTGCTCTTTTTTTGATTTGAAAGTAGTAGGTAAACCAGGAACTGGCGAGCTCTGCAGCACCACTTCAGAATCGGTTGTTTGATTTGTAGCAAACAGTTAACACGGGGTCTCAATGCCAACCGGCATTACCCGGTAATTGTTATTGCGCGTTATAACAAATATACTATAATCCTCAAATGAAAGAAAAGAGCTTGCTGTGGAGAGGTAGCAGTTATAAAGATTTGCTGTCCTTCCCGGATGAACCACGCCGAGATGCAGGTTATCAACTCGGCTTTGTCCAACTAGGCTTCGATCCTTCAGACTGGAAGCCAATGAGCAACATAGGCCAGAGCGTGAAGGAAATCCGGATTCACGTCGAGGGTGAGTTTCGAGTTATCTACATTGCCAAATATGAAGAGGCAATTTACATACTGCATGCCTTCCAGAAGAAGACGCAGAAGACACTTAAGAGGGACATTGATATTGCTAAAACCCGCTTCCGTGAATTGGAACGAGAGAGGAAAATATGAGTACCAAGCATGTAACTCCGGCCGGTGGAAATATCTTCGCAGACATGAACATCCCTGACGCGGAAAACGAAAAGCTACGCTTGAGTCTGCTAGCGGCTATCAGGGAATGGGTCAGCGACTCTGGCCTGACTCAGACCGAGGCAGCTGCGGCAATGGGAGTTAAGCAGCCGACGTTAAATGATGCCATAAAGGGCCGGTATCACAAATTCACCATTGATCGACTGGTGAGGATGCTTTCCAGCGTGGGGAAGCAGATTAATATCACCGTCACGGACAAAGCTGCATAAGCTTCACAATCTCTTGGCATGGCTAATTCGTAATTATTTGTAGTTGTGAATAGCGCGGTTGGGTGGTCACACACGGAACTACCGAAGGCTGTAACAATTGAGGCTATCGAGGCGTTGTTACCTTGAATGGAACACTGTCCTATCTGCCCCACGTGAACCTCGCATCGTAACGGGCAATACTGAGATGAGTAAACACTTCCCCTCATTACCCAATATCGAATTCTTGATCAATGGTGACGGCGACATCACCATCGGTCGGGTCGGCCCGTTTTCCTGCGCGGCGACCGCTTGTAACGAGCATCAAACGTTGGCGATGCTGGTCCGTCGTGACGATGAAACGCTGCCACAGCTTTTAATGCGTCTGGAGACGGCGATCAACAAAGCAATCGAAGAAGAAATCTTCATCGACGAAATCAACAATGGACCGGATAACAGAATCTGAAAGACCAGATTATTGGTTAACAATTGTTAACTTATTGATTAAATGGTGGGTCGTGAAGGATTCGAACCTTCGACCATCGGATTAAAAGTCCGCGATTTACGACCTATCTAATTGTTTTTTATAACATAATATCGGGACGTCCATTGCCTAAAATGCAGTACCGTGCATAACGGTGCTGCACTCAGTCCCGCAAAACTCCCGCAGTCAGAATCGCCCCCGCCTTCTACTCTTCCTTCCCTTTGCAAGGCCAATAGTCAGGTCCGGTACTACAAAATCACTTGCAAGCACTTATGAATGGAAATAGAATTTGATTGTTTCCTTTTTTCCTTTTTTTCTTATTTCAATATGCTTGCAAAGAAAACCTCAAAAAACCAGATCACCCTGCCCAAGGCAATCATCAGCCACTTTCCCGATACAGAGTATTTCGATGTTCGGGAAGAGGATGGCCGCATTGTGCTGGTACCTTTGAGACCCAGTCGCGCTGATGAGGTAAGAGACAAACTGGCTCAACTTGGTCTTGCGGAGGCGGACGTGGCAGACGCCGTAAAATGGGCTCGCCAATCGTAACGTTAAGGGTTGTATTTCATACCAATACAGTCGTATCGGCCTTGCTATTTTCCAAAGGACGGCTGGCATGGCTTCGTACGGTATGGCGGCAAGGCACCGTTGTCCCGCTGATCTCAAAGGCAACCACGGAAGAGATCATCAGGGTGCTGGGTTATCCCAGATTTCATCTGGATGCGACAGATCAGGAAGAGTTGCTGGGCGACTTCCTTCCCTTTGCCGAAGTCATAGAAGCTGTTTTGCCAACAGGCGAAGTACCCGTTTGTCGCGACAAACACGACCAGATATTTCTCGAACTGGCCGCAGCCGGCGAGGCAGATGTCCTGGTAACGGGAGACACCGATCTACTTGTGCTGGGCGAACAGTTCCCCATTCCCATTATGAAACCTGCCGACTTCCATCGGCGCATCGGTTTCAATTAAATGCACCTGGTAGGATCGAGAGCTGGCGCAGTAACATGTGCGTCTCTCAGCTCAATCAGCTACCCACACTTCAAAGGGAGCGGGTACGCTGACCTGATTGCCGGGAAACTTATGAACTCCTGGTAATAAACATCACGCGCTGCGTGCCGATCTGTCAGGATGTGCCGCCTGCACGATCATGGTCGAGCAATGATATCCGGATGAGAATCCGTTCCTGTCAAGGTTTTCCATAAACGATTGGCATACTGACATGCCGGGTCCACGACAGCCAATCTGCGCATTCCCAGGGATTCGAAAAAGGCAGTCGCAACCTGCTGCGCCTGGCGGGAACACCGAAGTCGCCGGCATCATCTACGGCATGGGCCAGGTGCGCGGCATACCACATCACCTTTTTGGTGACACAACCATACTGTGAATATAAATCGAGTTATTGACAATGCCGATGATTTCAATAGCATTAAATAATTTCAATAATCGCAATCGCAAAGCTATATAAAGCCCTTATGAAATAGCACCTCACGGCAGACGCCGGTACGCGGCAAACACTGACAAACTTTGAACACGAGGAGAGATTTCGATGAATACCATTGATATCGGCATCAGCGAGCAGGATCGAAAGACAATCGCGGAAGGCCTGAAACGTTTGCTGGCAGACTCCTATACGCTGTATCTGGAGACACACAACTTCCACTGGAATGTGACCGGGCCACAGTTTCGTGAACTCCACCTGATGTTCGAAGAGCATTACAACGAGCTGGCAGTCGCAGTGGATGACATCGCCGAGCGCATCCGCACCCTGGATATTGCCGCACCCGGAACCTACAAGGCATTTGCAGAACTGAGCAGGATCGAGGAAGTCGACGGCGTGCCTTCGGCCGACGAAATGGTGGGCATCCTCACCCGCAGTCACGAGCAGGTGGTGAGAACATGTCGCGAGGCTCTCGAACCCGCCCAGAAAGCCGGCGACGAGTCCACCGTGGCCCTCGTCTCGGACCGCATGCGCGTCCACGAGAAAACGGCATGGATGTTGCGGGCCTTGCAATAGCGGCTCGTATCTAGATCAACGGACCCATACCAGCAGAGAGCGGGTTTTAAACCCGCTCTCTGCATTGCAGGAACGTTTGAGGTACCAGATAACCGCGAATACCCCACGGACCTCAGCAGTCACATTACCGTTCTAAACCATCCGGCAGCCCCTGGCCCAAAAACAGTATTTTTACGGATACCTCAAACGACGCCCATGGTCAGTCTTGTATTAAGGTCATTGTTTCAACACACTACCCGCATGCTGCAACTTTCACAGGTATCGAAACGCTATGATAATAGCGAGGTGCTGGCGCCGACGGATCTGCAGGTGCCAAACGGCGAGACCCGGGTAATCATCGGCCCCAGCGGCTGCGGCAAATCCACCTTGCTGCGTTTGATTGCCGGCCTGATTCAGCCTGATTCCGGCAGCATTAGCTTCAGAGGCATTGTTCTGGAGCCCGCGAATATACTTCAGCTGCGGCAAAGAATGGTTTACGTAATCCAGGAAGGCGGCCTGTTTCCCCATCTCGATGTACGCGACAACGTAACCGTAATGGCACGCCATCTGCGACGCAAACCCGGCTGGATTGAAGCACGCGTGACATAACTGGCCCGGCTGGTGCAACTGCCAACGGAGTTAATGCAACGTACCCCGGGGGAACACTCCGGCGGCCAGCGCCAGCGTGTCAGCCTGATGCGCACACTGATGCTCGATCCGGACCTGTTGCTGCTTGGTGAACCGCTGGGTGCGCTGGGCCAGATGATCCGTTACCCGTTGCAACAGGAACTCAAAGCGATCTTTGCCCGGCTCGGCAAGTCCGTCCTGACCGGCATACGCCTCGACGATGTGAGCCTGATCCTGCAGGGCGCGATCCCTGCAGCCGCACTTGCACTGCTCGTGCAGGGACTGTTTGAACTGCTGGAGCACAGCCTGTTACCCCGGGGGGCTGCGTGCACAGGCAGGGAATACTAATTCAGTGGCTTGAGGCCGGGTCGTGGTTGTCAATAACACTACCCCCGCCCTGTCACGCCCCCTTCTCATGCACGTACAGGAAAACAGATGAACCGGCTCAATCCCGAAAAGTTATTGATGTCCAAGTGGACAGCCACCCGACCCGAACAACGTGAACGCCACTTCATCGTAACACGGCTGATTCGTGCCGAGGTTGAAACCATTACCGGCTGTGTACTGGAAGCCGTGATCAACAAAAACGCGTACGAAATAAACTGGCGGGAACTCCAGGATTCGACACGCTGGCTCACGGGATGGAAATAATACCTGAGCAGGCCAGGCATTGGGGTAAGGTCTTGAATCCTGAATTATTGCTGCCAGCCGGATGATTCAAGAATCAAGACCTGGCCCCTTCTTTACACATCAGCCCTTACCTGGCCGGGCAATGAAATCCAGCGACTCAATGATTACGTGCGTGCTATCATCGCCTTACGTTGTGATGTACTGGTACCGGACATTCAGATTCGGCGTCAGTGAAAGCCGATTTTCCGACATACGGCCGACTGATTTATCTACACAGCCGTTCCTGCGAAGGAAACGTTTCTAGCTCCTTTATTTATAGAATCAGTCTCTCCCATTTTTTCAACCTGTAACCGGTAATGGAGCCGTATTGAACGGACAACAACAATCGGTATGGACCTGAATTCCGACGAACAAGCCGCACAGGAACGCTTCGCCAGGGGGCTGCTTCGGGAATCGGCTACGGACTATGAACGTTTGTCCCGACAGTTGCCGGAACGCCTCGACCTGCGGGCACAGCTGGGTTACCTGGCGTTGCTCACCAACGACCTGGACGCTGCAATCAGGAACCTGGCGCATGCGATCAACCAGGGACTACGATCGAGAAAAACCTTGTCGCATCTTGCCGAAGCCTACTATCGCCTGGGCCGGCTGGATTCAGCCGCATATTGCTACCACCGCCTCGGCCGTGAAGGATTAGCCGGCACGCTGGCGGCGATGGGTGAACTCGACGCCTGGAAACTTTCGCAGGCAGACACCCATAACGAGATCACCTGGTTGACCGACAAGCCGCTTCCGGTCATCACGGCACAGATCAACGACCGCAATGCAAACCTGGTGCTCGATACCGGTACCGGGGACACCGTGCTGGACAGCCGGTTTGCGATCGACGCCGGGGTAAGACTGGGCGGACAGGAACAGCGAAGTTTCGCAGGCGGGATGCCGGCACGGGTCACCTATGGACACGTCGAGGAACTGGCATTGAAAGCCGTCGGCCTTCATCATATCCCGGTCCAGGTTGTCGACATCCAGCACGGCCTCGGCGACTGGTTTCCCGATCTGCCCATACACGGAATCCTCGGCACCGGCCTGTTCTCCCGATTCCGTACTGTACTCGATTACCATACCGGTTGCCTGGGCATCGATACACACGACACCTCCGACACAGTGCAGCGGCAGGATGCAGCGCACGTGCGGACGGGTGTTCCCATGTGGCTGGCGGAAAACCAGCTCTTGTTGACCCATGTCGCCCTGCCCGCACTCGAGCAAAGCATGTGGTTCCTCGATTCGGGGATGACTGGCGGTGCCTTTGCCGTACCCGGGTCTGCTATCGAAACCTTCGGGATCGAAGTGAACGAAAGCGACGTGCTCGTCGGTACGGGGGGCGGCGGAACGGTGCAAGGGCACAAATTACGGGTGGACTGGCTACATCTCGATCAGCTTCGTCGCCGCAACCTGGAAGGCGTCATGCTCGATTCCTTCCCGCTCCAGCATAGCTGCGGATTTGCGATACATGGCCTGATCGGCCATGACCTGCTGAGCGGTTCGGTGCTGACACTCGATTTTCCCGCGATGCGGTTGCATCTGACCACCAAATCATGAGGTGAATAACACGCAGAGGAACTCGAAAGAATATTCCGGGGACACTATGCTTACTTATTGAGAAATCCAACATACCTATCTGATAGTAAATGGAATGAAAATTCTGATTTTCCCTTGCCATTTACTTTTCCGCCTTCCCCTTCCACTCATTCTGCCAATCCTTCCCGGATTTTCTCACGATCAATATCAACCTCATGTCACCATGTTCACGCTTCCACCAATTGAGAGTGGTTCCGGGAACGCTTCGCCAAAGAGCCTCTGAATAAGCGTCAGATTAAAGTGCTCAACCGCTTGCTGGATGGCTTCGAGGGCAAGCCGACCACCTCCAGATGGGCCAAACTTGGCAAATGTTCAAAGGATACCTGCCTACCGCGACATACCCGATCCAGTCAAACGCGGTGCATTCAGGAAAGCTCCCGTCGGCGGGTGCAGCACCAGCCATTCATTGCTGATCGAGTGAACGTGCTTGCGCCGCGCGCTACAGGCTTGAGCCGGGCATCAGGTATCGCCCGGGAATGTGTAACGCTGCAGGACCTCGAGGTCCACGTTCAGCAGAACGTCTTCGTGGGTCGCGGCAAGGATCACGGGCGGCGCGACTCCGGCCTCGAGTGCCTCGAGCCAGCGATCTCCGGGCTTCAGGCCAGGGAAGCCGTGGGCCGGCAGCGGGGTGATGAGATCGTTGCCTTGCGCATGCGAGAACTCCAGGAACTCGCGCGTGACCCGGGCGCAGAGCAGGTGCCGGCCGAAATCCCGTGGCCCGGTGCTGCAGCTGCCATCGCGGAGATAGCCAGTCATGGGGTCTTCACTGCACAGCTGCAGGGGCTCTCGGAGGACGTTGTGTGCCATGTGTCCTGCCTCATTCATCCAGAAGTTTCACGAGCGATGGATTTTTGTACATGTACCGTAAGCAATGTTCAGGCGTTGTACACCATCAACCAGTACCATTATCGTTCAA
>CAMYIO010000060.1:10560-31319 GCA_947258515.1 uncultured Ectothiorhodospiraceae bacterium | reverse complement strand
CCGGGCAGGTGGTCAGCGATCACCCGGGGCGGACCGGTTGCCGCGCAGCCGGTGTAAACCACCGGGGCCCTGTGTCTGTTGCGAAGCATGCGCCGTCAGAATAATGGCGTACCGTGTCGCCGCTGGATAGTCTATCTTACTAACTGCTGCCTGCATGCAGCACAACAGCCCCGCGTTGCAGGCATCGGGCTTCGCTTGTGACCATTGCCTGCGTGCAGGCAATAACGGCACTTGTGGATGGTCGGCGCCGCATCAAGGGTATTGCCCGGTTGCGCCGTAGAAACAGCACAATAAAGGCGTTCGGGTAGCGGTTGCAGGCCTTGTTCTCCTGCGAGCGCTTGAGAGAAAACGCAATCACCGGTCTGCAGGACACTTGCCCGATCAGGACACCCGTCTACAGGAGGATCGCAATGTATTTTTCCGGTTTGTTCCGCAGGATGAAGCTGGCTGTCGTGTTGCTGTGCCCGTTAACAGTGATCACTGCCTGCGGGGAAGAGGCCGGTACGATCGTGGAGGGTCCCCGGCTGGTGGATATTCCACGGCAGGTGGAGAGCCCATGGAAGGGTGCCGGACTCGAGTTCAGTATGCTCGAGGAACGGGTCAACACGCCGTCATGCCTGCAGACGCCGACGCGTTTTCTTGCCTGTATTGCCGCCGTCCAGACGTTGCTGGACACCAGTCCGCGTGCGCTGCAACTCGTTCATGCCAGCTGGCTTTCGAATTCGGATGCCGCTTACCGCGGCAAGCGCAGATTCGGGGAGGTCGTTGTGGCCGAGGCGGCGCAGAAGGCGCATGCCAATGTCCTGGACGAGATCCGTGCAAGACGCAAGCGCATCCTGGACTGGCAGGCCATTTACCTCAACAGTGCATTGCTGCAGGCGGATTTTACCGGCCTGCTCGAGTGGGCGCGCAAGGAACTGATCGGGCCGGGAGAGGAGGAGCATTACACCGCTACCGCGATCAACGGCTATCTGGGTGTCGAGGATGCCCATGCCCAGATCGTACCGGCACCGGTACCGGCCGATGCCGCCTCCCGACGTGCTGCCGGGGGTCTGCCTGAGAACAATACTCACAGCTACACGGGCATCGGGGCTTCCCTGCATGCACTGGCCGGCAGCAGCATCATCATGGGTATCGTGCCGGAAAGCCCGGCCGCTGCCGCGGGTGTCATGGCGAGCGACGTGGTGCTGGCCGTGGACGGGCAACCCGTGGCGGGCAAGTCGGTTCCGGAGGTCGTTGCCATGCTCCGGGGGGCGGAAGGCACGGAGGTCTCGCTGCGCCTCCAGCGGCAGAAACGCGTCTATGAAACCCGGCTGCGCCGCTCCACCGTGAACATCAGGAATGTCTCATCCTCCGTGCTGGACGACCGGGACCGGTCCCGGGGTTACCTGCGCATTGTCAGTTTCAACAGCGAAACAACCTGTGCGGATACTCGCCGGGAACTGCATGCCCTGGTGAACTCGGGTGTGGAAGGCATCCTCCTGGACCTGAGGGACAATTCGGGGGGGCTGGTCGACCAGGCAGTGTGTGTCGCCGACCTGTTTTTCGAACCCCGGGTGCTGGTGCTGGAAATACGCAGTACACAACACCGGGGGCAATCGACGCCGCTCTACAGTCGGCAGCCTGCCATGACGCTGGTCCCGCTCGTAACCCTGGTGAACGCGGCCACTGGCAGTGCATCGGAGGCGCTCGCCGGGGCGTTGCAGGATCACGGACGCAGTCTGATCATCGGGGAACGCACCTTCGGCAAGGGAACGATCCAGACACTGCGCCCCTGGAATGATTCGGGATCGATCATGCTTTTCTCCACCACGGCACGGATGTACACACCGGCCGGCCGGACTGCCCAGCTGGCCGGCATCGAGCCTGACCTGCGGGTGACGGCACAAGACAGTGATCCACAACCCGGCAGGACCATCCTGCGAGAGGAGGATCTCTTTCCGACGGCACTGCCGTCATCGGGGACTCGCCCCGGGCGCAGACCGTACCGCCACCTTGCCGGGATTGAAGCCTGTCTCGAGTCCAAGGGCTTGGCCGGGAGCCGCCGGTCGCAACGGCTGCCGTCCAGTGCGGTCCGGGATTATCCACGTGCTGTGGGGTATGACGTGCTGCATTGCCTCGACACCGTCGGCAATGGCCAGCCGGAGGACCTCCGCCTGGCAGGCCCGCGATAGGCCGACCCGCAACCCGGGATGCCCCGTACCGGAGTGCAATGTCGGGATCACTGCCGGTTTTGCGGGTTTTCCGCCGGGGACCATGAACCGGGACCTGCAAGCCACCGTATCGGTAAGGTGAACGTACGGCACGATAGTGTTCGCCAATTCGCCCGGGGTACACAAGCACTCCCCTATCATCAGGATTGCGTACCGCCCACCTATAGGGGTCCTGTACGTGGGGTGGCAACGAAACACCGGGTGACACCGCAAGGACTGTCGCCGCGGCTGCCATGCAGGAAGGCACGGCCGGCCTGGCGCGGTTCTCGCTGCAGTTGTTTCGACCGCTAGACATCATGTTTTTCGCTTGAATAGCCCCTGGTATCGGGGCTATCTCGCTGTATTCTTGTTGCATTCGCCCTGCCCCGCAGAGACGCGGGACAGAGACGAGATTGGTGGCAGAAAGAGACGGATGACCAGGCCTATGACCCTCGCTCCTGCGTGGCCGCCGTCGACACGCTCCGGTGTTCATTCGCATCTGCGGTGCTCAAGTCGAACCCACGCCAGGGAACGGAATCCGCCAGGTCTCTGTTAAACTGCGCTCATGTTGCATGTCGCCGAGCAGACCACGCCGATACGCTCCGCCGTCTACACCTGGTCGGAGGTAATCCAAATGATAACCGGCCACCGGCGCGAGCTGGTGGCGCCAACCTGATTGCGATCCTCGGGGCCCTCGTCGCGGTGCCCGTACCACTGCTCATCCCCCTGCTCGTCGATGAAGTCCTGTTGCAACAGCCCGGGATAGCGATGGCCTGGATGAACTCGCTGTTTCCCGAGACCTGGCACGGCCCGATGCTCTATATCCTGGCGATCCTCGGCTTGACCCTTGTCATGCGCATGTTCACTGTGATGTTCAACGTCTGGCAGACACGTGAGTTCACGCTGATCGCGAAGGATGTCATCTTCACAATCCGCCGGGCCCTGCTGCAAAGACTCGAGCGTTTCTCGATGGCCGAGTACGAGACTCTCGGAAGCAGCACGGTTGCCTCGCATCTGGTCACCGACCTCGACGCCATCGATCAATTCGTCAGTCAGACAACCAGCAAATTCATTGTTGCGGTCCTCAGTGTACTCGGCACCGCGGTGGTGCTGCTCTGGATGCACTGGCAATTGGCCCTGTTCATCCTGCTCCTGAATCCGCTCGTCATCTACCTGACTACGATCTTCGGCCGCCGCGTGAAACATCTCAAGGCGCAAGAAAACAGCGCCTACCAGGCCTTCCAGGAGTCGCTCGCCGAAACCCTCGACGCCATCCAGCAGATCCGCGCCAGCAACCGGGAGCGACACTATGTGCGACGCGTGGTCGACGCGGCGAGCCATATCCGTGACCACTCAGCAACCTTCACCTGGAAGAGCGATGCAGCCAACCGGCTGTGCTTCATGGTGTTTCTTTTTGGCTTCGACATTTTTCGGGCGCTGTCGATGTTCATGGTGCTCTACTCCGACCTGACCATTGGCCAAATGCTCGCGGTGTTCGCCTATCTGTGGTTCATGATGACGCCGGTCCAGGAAATCCTGAACATCCAGTTTGCCTATCACGCGGCGAAGGCAGCGCTTTCGCGCATCAACCAGCTGATGGATGTTGGATTGGAGCCTCGCTACCCAAACAGCGAAAATCCCTTTGACGGTGTCGCGACCACCAGTATTCGGGTCGAAGATGTCAGCTTCAGGTACGGCGACGGACCGCCCGTATTGAATCACCTCAATCTGGAGATTGCCCGCGGCGAGAAGGTTGCGCTGGTCGGTGCCAGCGGTGGCGGTAAAACCACCTTCGTACAGATGCTGCTGGGGCTCTATCTGCCGACGAAGGGACATGTCTACTTCGATGATGTACCCGTCGAGCAGATCGGTCTTGACGTCGTGCGTGACAACGTTGCCACCGTGCTGCAGCACCCGGCCCTGTTCAATGACACGGTCCGTAACAACCTCACCCTTGGGCGCCCTGCGGACGATGAAAGGCTCTGGCAGGCGCTTGAAGTGGCCCAGCTGGTCGAAGTGGTTCGGGGGCTGCCCAACGGCCTGGACACGCTCGTCGGGCGCAATGGCGTGCGGCTGTCGGGTGGACAGCGCCAGCGTCTGGCCATCGCCCGCATGGTCCTGAGCGATCCCAAGGTCGTGATCCTGGATGAGGCCACGTCGGCCCTGGATACCAGCACCGAGCAAAAACTGCATGCGGCCCTGCAGACTTTCCTCAAGGGCAAGACCACCTTGATCATCGCGCATCGCCTCAGCGCCGTGCGCCAGGCGGATCGGGCGCTGGTCTTCGAGGACGGTCATATCATCGAACAGGGTCGTCATGAAGAGCTGATTCGCGGCGATGGCCTGTATGCCACCCTCTACCGCCAGGTCGAGGGCCAGGAAACGGGCTGAGGTCGATCATCGGCAGTGGCTGCCGGTATAAACGACGACTGAAGGTCGGGAATGGGATCCAGGAGTGATCTTCCAGAACTTGACCATTGTCGCCTTTTCCTGATCGAGTCGAGGAAGGCGGCTCAGTCTTGATTTTTGACTGGCTCCAGCCTGGCGATGACGCCATCAGACTCGTCTGTAAGCAGGTAGAGATAGCCGTCTGGTCCCTGTCTGACATCACGGATGCGCCCGAGGACGTCCTGGAGCATCCGCTCTTCGTGGACGACGTCCTCGCCGCGAAGCTCCAACCGCACCAGCTGACGGAATTTCAGTGAGCCGACGAACAGATTGCCGCGCCATTCAGGAAAGCGGTCAGCCGTGTAGAAGGCCATCCCCGAGGGTGCGATCGAAGGAACCCAGTGATGGAGCGGTTGCGCCATACCCTCCTTGTGCGTACCTTCACCGATTCTGGTGCCCAGACCATAATTAACGCCATAGGTGATCACGGGCCAGCCGTAGTTGACGCCTGCACGAATGACGTTGAGCTCGTCACCGCCTTGAGGGCCGTGCTCGTGCGCCCAAAGTTCCCCGGTCACCGGATGCATAGCAGCGCCCTGAACGTTTCGGTTTCCATAGCTGAAGATTTCCGGGTTTACACCGTTGCGCCCGACGAAGGGGTTATTCGATGGAACGGCTCCTTTGTCATCGATGCGTATCACCGAGCCCGCATGATCATCCAGTCGCTGAGCTCTGGGCCGATCACCCCGGTCACCCAGGGTGACGAACAGACTGCCATCCGGATGGAAGACCAGTCTCGATCCGAAATGGCGGCCTCCACGACCCTTGGGCATCGCGCGGAATATGACCTCTGTTGCGACCAGCGCATTGCCCTCGAGTCGACCTCTGGCTACTTCCGTTCCTACACCGCTACGCCCTTTTGCCGCATAGGAGAGGTAGACCAGACCGTTGTCCTCGAATCCGGGATGCAGCGCAACGTCCAGCAGCCCGCCCTGTCCACGCGTGGTTATCTTCGGCAGCCCGGACAACGGCGGCGAGACGGATCCATCGGTTTCCACAATGCGGAGACGCCCTGGGCGTTCGGTAACCAGCATGCGCCTGTCCGGGAGGAATGCCATACCCCAGGGGTGCTCAAGACCGCGCGCGACAATGTAAATGCGCACGGGTCCTGACTCGGTTTTCTCGATATCGCCGGCTGTGCCCAGTGGCGCAATCACAGCCAGCAGCGCGGCGAGGATGCAATGCCAGACTACCGAGCTAAAGAAATTGTAATCGTTGAATGTCTGCATGATCGTGAATCTCCGGGGTCGGTATACTCGTACAATCTAAGTGGACAATGTGGGTGCTGGTAAAGTTTGGCGGAACCTAATTATAAAGTGGTACTGCATGACCGCCGGTGCGGACATCGTCCGCCAAATGAATTCGGTGCACCTTGCCAACGGATTGCCATGCCCACACTGCGACTGCGACGGCATACCCTGCTGAGAAACAAGAACTTGGGTACGCTGGTTGTCGTGTTGGCGTCACTCATCACACGACCTGCTGTCGGCTTTGGGAACGCCACCGAGGCCAACAGTACAGGTACTCCGATAACTATCACCATTACCTCCGGACGTATGGAGCAATCCCTGGAAAACCAGACGGGCGCCGTTTCCGTCCTGGAGCCGTCTGTGGAAGACAGGCCGGGCCCCGCTTCCGGGCTCGGCGAACTGCTGGACCCTGTGCCCGGTTTATTCTCGGCAAGCCGCTTCAACGGTGCCCAGGATTTGCGTCTGTCCGTGCGCGGCTTTGGGGCCCGGGGTAACTTCGGCATTCGGGGGATCCGGATCCTTCTGGATGGATTTCCCTTGACGCTGCCAGATGGTCAGTCGGCCCTCGACGATCTGGATCCGGCACTTATCGCCCGTGCTGAAGTGCGACGCGGGCCGGCGGGTTCCCTGTATGGATCCTCCGCAGGGGGTGTGATCAGTCTCGAATCTCCGAACCTGTTCGCGCGCACCGGTCTGGTCGCGGGTGCAAGCACCGGGAGCTATGGTACGTACGAGGGGCGTATCGGTTACGGCACAAGTTACGGTGATCAGGTGCTGGGCGCGCAGGCGAGCCTGCGCCATTCAGACGGCTATCGCGACCATTCGAAACAAGAGCACCGGCTTTTCACATTGCAATACCAGGGGGATGTCATGGGCGGTGATTCACTGTCCGCCTTTCTGACGGGAGTGGATTCCCCCTACGCGCTCGACCCGGGTGGTTTGACGCAAGAGGAGTCCAGACGCGATCGCAGGGCCGCGTCGCCGATCAACCGCGCATTCGATGCAGGGGAAGAGGTGCAGCAGCTGCGGGCTGGCATCGCCTTTACTCGACCGGTGGGATCCGGGGAGATCAGGTTGAGGGGCCAGGCACTCGGACGGGATTTCGACAACAAGCTGCCGTTCAGTGCCACCGAACTCGATCGCGGGGTCGGGACCGTTTCGCTGGAGTTGGAGCAGCAGGGTGATCGGGGAAACGCATTCTGGCGCTGGGTGGCCGGCGTCGACCTGGCGCTTCAGCGTGACCGGCGCACACGCTTCCTGAATGACCTGGGCAACGTGGGGGCCAGGACTGCTGATCAAAGAGAAACCGTGAAGACGGCGGGTGGTTTTCTGAACCTGATCGTGGAACCTGCCGCCAACCTGACCTTGCAGGCGGGCGTACGCGCCGATTGGCTGGAATTCGAGCTGGACGACAAGTTCCTGGACGACGGGGATGACTCGGGTCAGAGGACATTTTCGGAGTTGAGCCCCGGTGGGGGGGCGAGTTTGAGGCTCCGCGAGGGCCTGGATCTGTTCGGGCGGGTAAGCACTGCCTTCGAGCCGCCCACAACCACCGAGCTTGCCGACCCTTCGGGACGAGGGGGGTTTAACAAATCCGTGGATCCGCAGGATACCCTGAGTTTGGAGGCCGGGGTACGCTGGCGACTGGCACAGGGCGGACAGGGTGAGTTGGCCGGGTTTTACACCAGGGTCGAGGATCAGCTGGTTCAGACACCAATCGCGGGCCAGCCGGGTCGCTTTTTCTATGTAAACGCCGCATCGTCACGCTATCACGGCGTGGAGTTGTCGGTGGATCAGCCCCTCGGCGATGACCTGAAGACGGCCCTTTCATTCTCCTGGGGCGACTATCGATTCAATGATTTTACCGATGCGGATGGAAACCGGTTCGATGACAACCGCATTCCGGGCATACCGCGCTACCAGATTTTCGCGTCACTTGATCATCAGCCAAGCGAGAATCTGAGCACTACGCTGTCGGCACGCTGGACCGGTGAGCGCTATGCGGACAATGCCAATTCAGCCAAAACCGACAGTTATCCAGTCGTTGGGATCCAGGGTAGTTATCGGATAAAACTAGCCGGCAGTCAGGTACGCCTTTACGGTGGCATAGATAATCTTTTCGACGAGGAATACGACGACAATCTGAGAATAAATGCTGCGAGTGGGCGCTATTTCGAGCCTGCGCCAGAGCGCGGTTTGTATCTGGGTGTGTCCTCCAGGTTCTAATTTTGGGTTATGGGTACTATGTTCTAGCGGTTTCCAGGAAATTGGAGTCTCCCAGAGACACCATCTGGTACATCTGTATAAGATAGGGCATTGAATGATGTTAATGTCTACCTAAAGCGAACATATAGCTTCATGCCAGCAATGCACGGTCAGTTGATCATCCAATGTTTGCTTTATAACTGGTCCTCGGTTACCAGGCTGGACAGTTCCGTTAAATCCAATGGAAAGAGCCGCGCATATATAGACAAATATTTGACTGTCAACTAAGTCGAAAACGACCTCCAATTCGCCGGCCTGGATTGGTGTGTCGCCAGTCGCGGAAAACTCGAGGAACGCGTCAGGCAAGATGAATCAAGTCGTGGCCTGCCTGATTATCCAATCTACACCGCTCAAGATACACTCGGCTGTCTGCTATCCAGGTCATGCCATCGTGACGAACGTCATTCACAATATATGCCGCTAGGAGCCTGTCGGACTTAGGATTAATCTACTGCGCTGATGGGAGAACGGCCCAAATACCCCCGATTCCCGTTGCGTAGGCCCACTATGCGCCTCGAAATCGTGACCATTTGTACTCGTTCTCCCATCATGCTCGCTACGATCACCTAAGTCCGACAGGCTCCTAGACCACTAAGGTCAGGATATGCTTTAGCAGAAGATTTTCAGTACATTGTTAGCGCATCCAGACAGCGTTGTCGCATCACCCGGCTGGATAGTGAAATGAATTACCCGTGCGGCATCGTTATACTGGATTCCTGCTACTGCCACGTGAGACCCTGATTGTCAGACAGAGATGAAATCCCGCCTGATTCATTCCCACCACAAAACCGTAGTACACCGCAGCCTTGAGGATGTCTACCAGTTCGTCGCTGTCGATTTCTTCCGAAACTACCGGCGATGGTCGCCGGAAGTCAGCGAGCTGGAACAAATCACGGCTGGCGCGATGCGCGTAGGGGTGACCGGCAGGCAGGTCCGCCATGATCATGGTTATCGCAGTGAAGCGACGTTTCGCGTAACCCGGATAACACCGCTGCTCGAACTGCGTTTCGCGAGCATCACGAAACCCGAGTTCGACGTCTGCTACCGCTTCGAACCCGTATCGAGCAACACCCGGATCCATTTCGATTTTCGACTTAGGCTGCCGCTAGTCATGCTGCCTCTGCACAAGCGCATCGCGTCCATCGTCGATCAGAGCGGCAGCCGCGTGGTCGGCAATTTACGGGCGCTGCTGGATGAATCCTGACCACAAGCCCGACGATGACGCGGCAGGCAGAACCACGCGTATACTGTAGTGACGAATCCGAACAAGACACATGGGCGCGTACTGGTTTTCGGCGCCAGCGGTTACATCGGCACCCACCTGGTCGAGCGGCTGCTTGAATTACCGTACCCGCTGCGCGCGAGCGCGCGCAACCGGGAGGTACTGGAAGGCAGGGACTGGCAGGGCGTGGAACTGGTGCAGGCCGACGTGCTGAAACCGGAAACGCTGGTCGCGGCCCTGCGCGATGTCGACGTGGCCTACTACCTGGTCCATTCCATGGCTGCAGGGCGTGATTTCGCGCGACTCGATCGCGAAGCGGCCTCGAATTTCGCTCGTGCGGCGACGCGGGCCGGCGTGCGCCGTATCGTGTATCTGGGTGGCCTGCTGCCGTTAAAGCCTGTCTCCGTGCATTTGCGCTCGCGCAGGGAAACGGGCAATGTCCTGCGTGCGGGCACGGTGCCTGTAATCGAGATCAGGGCCGGCATGATTGTCGGTCCGGGCTCGGCCGCATTCGAGGTCATCCGCGACCTTGTCAACCATCTCCCGCTGATGGTCACGCCGCGTTGGGTCTACAGCCGTTCATCACCGATCGCGCTCGAGAACCTGCTCGACTACCTGGTTCATGTGCCGTACCTGGAGCAGACTGCCGGCAATTGCTATGATGTCGGCGGGCCCGAGGTGCTGACCTACGAAGCAATCATGCGCCAGTATGGTGACGTGGTCGGCAAGCGCCCCATCATCATACCGGTGCCGGTGCTGAGCCCGCGCCTGTCATCCTACTGGCTGCGGCTGGTGACCTCGGTCCCGACGCCTGTTGCACGCGCGCTGATCGAGGGTCTGAAGCAGGATGTGATTGCCAATGACGCGGCGATACGGGCATTGGTCCCGTTGAGGCTGTTGAGTTTCAGGGAGTCGGTCGAGTCGACGCTGATTATTGAGGCCAGGCAACAGGTCGTCGCCCGCTGGGTTGAGGGCTCGATCGTGTGTCGCAACTACCATCCCGAGTACGGCTTCTATGCGAAACGCGCCGGCGACAGCGCCATATCGCCCGCGCCTGCCCAACATATCTGGCAGCAGATCACATCGATCGGCGACACACAGGGCTACTACTACCTCGACAGCCTCTGGAAGATAAGGGGCATGATCGACTGGATGCTCGGCGGGCCGAGCTTTCGGCGTCGTCGACGCCACCCGACCAAATTGCGCGTGGGCGACGTGATCGATGCCTGGCGGGTCATCGCGATCGAGCCAGGTTCACGCCTGACGCTACTGATGGAAATGAAAGCCCCGGGTGCGGGTGTACTGGAATTCGAATTAAAACCGGAAGGTCATCTTCAGCGTGTCAGTGCCACTGCCTATTTTCATCCTGCCGGTCTATGGGGGCTGCTCTACTGGTACGCCCTTGCACCCGCTCACAAACTGATTTTTCGCGGCCTGACGCGCGCGATCTGTAAACGCGCCCGCGCAACGAGTAATACTGGAATTCGATCCAGTAAATGATGTGATCATTTGATGTCCAGGGTATACCTGTGATTCAGTGAAGCCATTTGAAAGGAAGTCAAGGTCTTGAAACCAGAGGACGAATCGGTAACGACAACTTTCAGGACTTTCCTGCCGTCCACGCTGAAATTCTGTACTTCCGATTAGGATCGAAAATCACCGTATAGCCGGAGAGTCTGGCAGTTACCCCATGGATTTCCGGTCTCAACCAGTAACCTACCCTTCGTCATACACTTGAACCTGATTGCTAACGGGACAGATAAACGGGGACAATCAGTAGAATAAAAATGTGGTGCATCCCAACCTTTTTCATGGATCTTCTGAAAGAAACAAAACGCACTATTTCTGCATATTTCCGATTACAGAATTACGATTACGAGCACCGGATTTTTGGTCCGGATATTCACGGTTCGAGCTGGTTACGGACGCGTAATCATTTGAATTCTATACAGGCAAGATTTATCCAACGAGGAAAATTTGCAGTTAATCCCCGCAAAAACTCCCGCAAGCCACGTATCTTAATGCAGTGAATAACAGCTAAGCAATTGATTTATATGGTGGGTCGTGAAGGATTCGAACCTTCGACCATCGGATTAAAAGTCCGAGATTCACGACCTATCTAATTGTTTTTTATGACATAATACCGGGACGTCCGTTGCCTAGAATGCAGCACTGTGCATAACAGTGCTGCACTCAGTCCCGCAAAACTCCCGCAGCAGTAATTACCCCATCAAGCTGATTTACGCAGAAAAACCTGTTTTGCTATCGACATATTAACCTATAAATAGTACAACTCAATAACCTAGGTTTAGTACAACCCAAAAACCGATGAAGAGAGCGTAGAACATGGCGGCACCCCCGGAAAAACTGGCCCGGTCTCTTGAAGCCTTGAAGTCGCTTCAGGATCGCGACGTAGTGGCTATCCGTTCAAGCGACCTCGAACGTATTGACCGGGAACGGCTAGTCAAGAACGGTTTTCTGCAACCCGTGATGAAGGGATGGTACATCCCGGCACGTCCCGATGCGGTGGCAGGTGAAAGCACGGCCTGGTATGCCTCATTCTGGGATTTTTGCGCATCATATCTGAACGAGCGTTTTAGCACAGACTGGTGCCTGTCACCCGAACAATCCCTGTTATTGCATGCTGGAAACCGCACCGTGCCGCGCCAGCTATTGGTCCGTTCGCCAAAGGGTGATAACAAGATTACGAGACTCCCGCATGACACGTCACTCCTGACTGTCCGGTACAGCATGCCGGATCAACAGGACATAGATGTAAATAATGGCCTGCGCCTTTATGCTCTGGTTCCAGCCTTGATCGAATGCGCACCCGGAATATTCCACCAGAATCCAACCGACATTCGCGCCACGCTGTCCATAATTTCCGATGCATCTGAAATCCTTGCAAAGCTCCTTGAAGGCGGACATACCACAATTGCAGGGCGGCTAGCCGGAGCATTCCGCAATATTGGCCGGGATCGTATTGCGGACGATATCGTGGACACTATGCGTGCCGCCGATTATGACGTACGGGAATCTGACCCGTTTGAAACAATACCGTCCGTCATCCTGTCCGGCAGAGAACGCTCTCCTTACGTTAATCGCATACACCTGATGTGGCATGCGATGCGCGTGCCTGTTATAGAACGTTTCCCGGAAGCACCGGGGCTCCCCAAGGACATCAGAACCTACATGCAACAGGTTGATGATGTTTATGTCACCGATGCCTATCACTCTTTATCGATTGAGGGTTATCGCGTCAGCACTGAATTGATTGAGCGCGTACGTGATCAGAGCTGGAACCCGGACAATAATGAAGAGGACCGGGAACAACGCAATGCACTGGCAGCACGTGGCTATTACCTGGCCTACCAGGTTGTCAGGGATAGCGTCACAAGGGTCCTCAAGGGCGAGAACCCTGGCACCGTTGTCGATGAGACACACCGTACATGGTACCGGGAACTGTTTTCGCCCAGCGTTACGGCTGGCATTTTGCAACCCGCCGACCTTGCTGGCTACCGTACTGATCAGGTCTATACCCGCCGGTCAATGCACACGCCTCCAGGCAGGGACGCGGTCCGTGATCTCATGCCTGCACTCTTCGATCTAATCAAAGAAGAGCCTAACCCGGCTGTTCGGGTTGTGCTGGGGCATTTCATGTTTGTGTATATCCATCCTTATATGGATGGCAACGGGCGCATTGGACGGTTTTTAATGAATGTCATGTTGGCCGCTGGCGGCTATCCGTGGACTGTCATTCCTGTAGAACAGCGCAATGCCTATATGGCCGCACTCGAAACCGCCAGCGTGAGCAACAATATAGGTCCTTTCACTGACTTTCTTGCCACGTTGGTCAGAGCTAACCTGGAAGGCAAGCCAGGACCGGGAGTGCCTGTTAAGTAATATACAAGAGCGCAATGTCAGACAAGCAAGAAGAACCCGAAACACCGGGCGTATTGGATCCCAACGATAATGCAAGCCTGACCCGGGAAGCTTTGTACGAACTCGTTTGGTCCGAGCCAATGCTCGAGATGAAACCCAAAAATTATTTTTTATCCCATCAACTACGTGTGATTACGAGCACCGGATTTTTGGTCCGGATATTCATGGTTCGAGCCGGTTACGGACGCGTAACCATTTGAATTTTATACAGGCAAGATTGAGCCAACGAGGAAAATTTGCAGTTAATCCCCGCAAAAACTCCCGCAAGCAGCATTTGTTAATGCAGCAAATGACAGCTAACTAATTGATTTATATGGTGGGTCGTGAAGGATTCGAACCTTCGACCATCGGATTAAAAGTCCGGTGCTCTACCAACTGAGCTAACGACCCATGATCTGAAAAACACTGCCAGACGGGCGTCCCGAGCGGGACGAAGGCATCATACCGGTACCGCCTGAAATGGCAAGCCTTTACAGCCTAACTGTTTGATTACCCGTCAAACCTTTTCCAGTTTCCGCAAGCCATCGGGCAGCAGGTGAAAATCAGCCAGTGATGCCACCAGCGCCTTGAAAAAGCCGGCTTCTTCCTCATAGACCATCCTGTAGTACTGGATTTTCATGGTCAGGGCACTGCCGAGGACGATAGCCACGAAGGTGATAAAAGAACCCACTGCCAGTGTCGAGATCCCGGTGATGCCCTGCCCGATGGTGCAGCCCAGTGCCAGCGTGCCACCGAAACCCATCAGGGTGGCTCCCACCAGGTGATTGATAAAATCACTCAACGCGCCGAACCACTCAAAGCGGAAGCTGCGGCTGAGCAATGACCACAACAACGAGCCGGCGACCACGCCGAGGAAGGCCATCACGCCAAAGGTCAGCAGGCTGCGATCGAAGCCCTGGCTTGCATAGCCCACCGTCTGGCCCATGGAGTTGATAAAGGTAAAAGACTGCGGGCTTAGCGGCCTGCCCTGCTGCGGCTTGCCCTCCTCCGAGTCGGCCAGCATGTCCCATTGTTCGTAGTAATCAGCCATCGACAGCCTGTCGCCGTCAGCCTCAATCACGACATTCGTGGTGACATACCATGCGGCCACGATGGCAAGGCCAACCACCAGTCCGCCCAGTGCAGCACCGATGACCATGCGTGCGGTCGCCGCTGACTCACCACCAATGAGCATACCCAAGTCCTGAGCCGCGCCCAGGTTCAAAGAAGATAAACACTTTCATTTTGTCCCCTCTCCCCGGCCCTCTCCCGGAGGGAGAGGGGGGATGCCTGGTAGCGAACCGCGGTATTATAAAGAAGTTTACCGGGCACGCGACCACGCTGCCTGTCAGCGGGCATAGCGGGTGGGATCAGGAATGCCGGCGCCACGAAAACCCTCTGCGCGCAGCCTGCAGGCATCGCAGACGCCGCAACCACGGCCGTCGCTGTCCGCCGAGTAGCAGGACACCGTGTTTGCATAATCGATACCCAGGCGGATGCCTTCACGAATAATGTCGGCCTTGCTGAGGTTGATCAGTGGCGCGTGCACAGTGAACTTGCCCCCCTCGACGCCGCCCCGGGTGGCCAGGTTGGCGAGTCGTTCAAAGGCGGCAATGAATTCAGGGCGACAGTCCGGATAGCCGGAGTAATCCACGGCATTGACGCCGATAAACAGGTCCCAGGCACCCAGCACCTCGGCCCAGCCGAGTGCCAGTGAAAGAAACACGGTATTGCGTGCCGGCACGTAGGTCACCGGTATCCCGCTGGTGGCATGATCCGGGACGTCAATGGCGTTATCGGTCAACGCCGAGCCACCGACATCACCCAGGCCGAGTTGAATGACCTTGTGTTCGCGGACGCCAGCCGCATCAGCCAGCCGCTGCGCGGCGGCCAGTTCTGCGGTATGGCGCTGGCCATAGTCCAGGCTAAGAGCATAGCAGTCGAAACCCTGTTCCTGTGCAAGGGCCAGGGCGGTGATGGAGTCGAGGCCACCGGAGAGTAAGACGACGGCTTCGGGCATTTAGTGTATCCCCTCTCCCCGGCCCTCTCCCGGAGGGAGAGGGGGATGTTGTTTTTTGTTCATTCGTCCCATCATCATTATTCGCACATTATTTCCCGGGAGTATCGCCCCACAAAACCTTGTGCAGCTGGATCTGCATGCGCACCGGCAACTGGTCCTGCAGTATCCAGTCGGCCAGTTCGGTTGCATCCTGCTCGCCCTGGCTCGGGGAAAACAGCACCTCGCAGCGTGCCGCCAGGTCATGCGTTGCCAGCATCGCGACCGACCAGTCGTAGTCTTCACGGTTGCAGATGACGAACTTCAGCTGGTCCCGGCTCCCCAGGTGTTGCAGGTTGTCAATACGGTTGCGCGCGACCTCGCCCGATCCGGGGGTCTTCAGGTCCATGACCTTGATCACCCGCGGATCGACATCCACGACATCCAGCGCACCACTGGTCTCCAGCGAGACATGGTAGCCGGCATCGCATAATGCGCCCAGCAACCCCAGGCAGGCAGGTTGTGCCAGCGGCTCGCCACCGGTCACCGTGACGTAGCGCGTCCGGTAAGCGGCCACCTGTTCAAGGATGGCTGGCAGCGTCAGCCACTCGCCACCCTTGAAGGCGTACCCGGTATCACAGTACTGGCAACGTAGCGGGCAACCGGTGAGGCGCACGAACACCGTCGGAAAACCCACCGTCGCCGACTCTCCCTGCAGGGAGTAGAAGATTTCGCTGATGCGCAACCGGGAAGTGTCCGACATAGGCTTTATCGTGCGGCAGGCCCTGGAGCGCCCGCACAACGAGTGCAGACGGGCAGGCTGCTGCTGGCCCGCCCTGCACTATCAGGCAGGCAGACTGCCGTTCAATGCCCGTCCTTGTTCATGCGTTGCAGGCGATCAGCGGCAAGCCGCGCCGCAGTGGTACCGGGATAGCCGCTGATCACCGTGTCCAGTGCCTGCCGGGCAGCCGGCCAGTCCTGTTTCTCGTAATAGATATAACCGGTCTTCAGGAAACTGTCGGGTGCCTTCGGGCTGTTCGGGTAATTCTCGGTCAATTGCCTGAATGTCGCGAGTGCGCGATCGAAATCACGCGTCACATAGTAGGTCTCTCCCAGCCAGTAACTGGCATTATCCGAATAACTGCTGCTCGGGTAACTTGCCAGGAACCGGTTGAATGCCTGGGTCGCCTCGTCGTAGCGCCCTTCCCGGAGGATGGCGAGCGCCTGTTCATACTCGGCGCGCTCCCCGGCCTGCACAGGTGGCGGCGCGGTTTGTAGCGGCACATGCTGCGGTTCCGGTACCGGCGTCAGCGTCGGCGTCATTACAGGTGGTGCCTGTGTTGCCGGCGGTATCGCGGTGACCGGCATCCCTATGGCCGTCGGGTCCAGCGGGGGTGCACCCGCCTGCCCGGTTTCAAGCTGCTGTAAACGGCGGTCAATATCAAGATACTGCTCGCGTGAACGCCGCTGAATATCCTCCAGCGTATGTGTCTGCACTTCGATATCACCGCGCAGCTGCTGGATATCGCGCTGCATCTGTTCTACACGGCTCAGCATCTCCAGCAATCCCCGCGAATCCAGTTTGCGCTCGATGCTGTCGAGCCGTGCATCGGTCGCCTTGTCCGCCAGCAACACGGGCGAGGACACGGCCGTCACGACACACAACAGCGTTGCGGCAGCGCTATGCGCGTACTTTTTTTTCATGATAAAGGCCTAGTACACCAGTTCCACACGCCGGTTCAGACGCCACGCGGCATCACTGTGCCCTTCGGCCGCCGCCTTTTCCTCACCATAACTGACAATCGTAATCTGCTCGGCAGCGACACCGTTCAGCTCCATGATGCGCTGCACCGAGAGCGCGCGCCGGTCACCCAGCGCAATATTGTATTCCCGCGAGCCACGTTCATCCGTATGGCCTTCCAGGGTGATGCTCTGATCGGGATTGCCGACCAGGTAACTCGCATGCATGACCAGCAGTTCCTGGTCCGAGTCGGTAATTTCCGCGCTGTCATACTCGAAGTAGATGACGCGTCGTGACAACGGACTGTTGGGGTCAGTCAGTGAATAGCTGGAGTAGTCCGAGCCGCCGGCAGCGCCACTGGTCACCGCGCCGCCATCTGCACCGGTACCCTTGTCTTCAATGCCGGCACCACTGTCCATGCTGCCACCCTTTGAACTGCAACCGCTAATTACCAGCATCAGTGCCAGCACGATAAAACTGCCTAACGTGTACTTCATAGTCTTACTCCCAGGATATCTGCTCATTTACAATGTGAAAAATTCTTTACTTCCCGAATGGCGACCACACGGGCTCACGGACATTGCCCGCCTGCAAGGACAGGCGTTGACGGAATCGCCCGTCGACCGAGACCGCGGACAGTACTTCACGATTACCGGCACCGGTTGCATAGATAATCATGCTGCCATTGGGTGAAAAACTCGGGGATTCATCCAGCTGTCCATCCGTCAGTATGCGCAACAGACCGGAGTCCAGATCCAGCACCGCGATGCGGTAACGTCCGCCCTCGCCGTGAACCATAGCAAGTTTACGGCCATCCGGCGAGATGTCTGCCCCGGCATTGTATTTACCGTCAAAAGTCAGCCGCTGCGCCGGGCCGCCAGTGACCGAGACCCTGTATAGCTGTGCCGAACCCCCCCGGTCAGAGGTAAACACGATCCTCTTGCCATCCGGCGCCCAGACGGGCTCGGTATCGATGGCGGCACTGTTCGTCAGGCGCCTGAGGTCGCCACCGTCGTTAGCCATCACGTAGATCTCGGGATTGCCGTCACGCGACAGCGTCAGCGCCAGCTCCCTGCCATCCGGCGACCAGGTGGGGGCGCCGTTGATACCCTTGAACGAGGCCAGCTTGCGGCGTGAACCGGACAACACCTCCTGTATATAGATCTCGGCGGTCTTGTTCTCAAACGACACATAGGCGATCTGGCGGCCATCCGGTGACCACGACGGCGACATCAATGGCTGTTTCGAGGTGAGAATAGTCTGCGGGCTGTAGCCATCCGAGTCCGCCACCAGCAGCGTGTAGGACTTGTTCTTGCTGTTGCCACTGCTGGTGACATAGGCAATCTGCGTGTTGAAGGCGCCACGTTCACCGGTGAGGGTTTCGTAGATGAGATCGCTGATGTAATGCGCCACCCGGCGCAAATCGCGCGCCGGTGCCGGGATGGTCGCCCCGGTCAGACGTTTGCCACGGAACACATCAAACAGTTCAAATTGCACGGAATACTGCCCGGCCGTGGTTTCCTCAAGCTGCCCGATCACCAGGTTGTCAACATTCAACATGCGCCAGTTCTGGAACTTTACCTGCTCCGCCGTGACGGGGTGTGCCACCAGGTCACGGTCCGGCAGGGACTCGAAGCGGCCGCTGCGGTTCAGGTCAGCCGCAATAATGGCGGCGATGTTCTCCGGCGCCGCCGCGCCAGTGCCGCGCCAGCCAAGCGGCACGACCGCGATCGGTATGGCGCCCTCCATACCCTGGGTAATTTCTATCGTCAGTGCCGCGCTTGCATGAGCAGCTATAAACATACAGGCGAGTATCAGCAGTTTTACTATTTTGGTCATGTCAACACGGGGCCTTTAGGTATCAGGTTTAAAATTGAAATTTATTTCGCGAAAATATTTAAACATCGTTGCATCATCGGGCATCGGTAACGGTGAAGCCTTCAGGACCGCGGTTTCTACAGAGCGGTCAAACAGGGGATCACCGCTGCTGCGCACGACTTTAGCATCAACCACTTCACCACCTGGAATCAATTTTACAAGTATCAGGCAGGACAGTCCCGCCGGACTGCCCGCCGGGCGCAGCCAGTTCCGCTGGATCTTTTGCTGTATATATGGAATATATTGCGACAGTGCACTTTCTGCCCGTGCCTGCGCCTGCTCTTCCGCCAGCTGGGCCTGCAGTGCCTGCTCCGCTTCGCGCTGCGCCGCCGCCTCGGCCGCGGCCTTCTCCTTCGCGGCCTGTTCGGCCTTGCGTTGTTTCTCGGCCGCCGCCTTTTTCTTTGCCGCCTCTGCGGCCTTGCGCTTGCGTTCGGCTTCGGCCTTTTGTTTCGTCGCGGCTGCGGCCTTGCGCTTTTCCTCGGCCTGCTGTTGTGCAGCCAGATCGGCCTTTTTCTTGCGATCTGCTTCAGTCTTCTTTTTTGCGTCCTGCTCGGCCTTCTGTTTACGCTCCACCTCGGCCTTGCGTGCCTGTTCCTGCTGGAGCTGTTGCCGGCGCTCGGCCTCGGCCTTTTGCTTCACCGCTTCCTCGGCCTTGCGCTTGTCTTCCTCTACCTTGCGCTGTTCGGCCAGCTTCTTCTCCTCGATCGCCTGCAGCTTCGAGGCGTCGACCAGTTCCGCCTGGATAGGCTTGTTGCTGCCTGGCTTGATGGACTTCGGTGTCCAGTCGAGACTGAATACCAGCAACAGCAACAGCCCAAGATGCATCAGTAGCGCGTAAGCAACGGCGCGCGGATTTTCACGTACGGCCTGCCACATAGCGAACTATTGCTCCGGTGGCTCGGTGACCAGTCCGACATTCGGCACACCCGCCTGCTGCAACAGCACCATGGCCGACACCACCGTGCCGTAATCGACAGCATGATCACCGCGTACCAGTACCTTCTTCTGCGGCTGACGTCTCAGCACCGCGGCCACATTCCGCGACAGCGTCTCGTCATCCAGTGACTGCTCGGGATTCTCGCCGACATTGAGGTAGAGGTTGCCGGCGGCATCGACGTTGACGACCAGGGGTTCATTGTCCGAATCATCGATGGGCTCGGCCGAGGCCACGGGCAGATCGACCTGCACGCCCTGCGTCAGCAGCGGTGCCGTGACCATGAAGATCACCAGCATCACCAGCATCACGTCGATATAGGGCACGACGTTGATCTCGGCCATGGGCTTTTTACGAATTCGGTGACGGGCCATCGCTTAAATGCTCTTTACCCTGGATTGCTCAGACATGGGCCTGGCGTTGCAGAATGGTGGAGAACTCCTCGAGGAAATTGTCGTAGCGGTTAATCAGGCGTTCCACGTCGTTGGAATAACGATTGTAGGCAATCACCGCGGGAATGGCGGCAAACAGTCCCATGGCGGTAGCGATCAGCGCCTCGGCAATGCCGGGTGCCACCATCGACAGCGTCGCCTGTTGCGCGTTACCGAGACTGCGAAACGAGTTCATGATGCCCCACACGGTTCCGAACAGGCCTACATAGGGGCTGGTCGAGCCGACCGTCGCCAGGAACGACAGATGCGTTTCGAGGTCATCCGTCTCCCGCGACAGGGCAACACGCATGACGCGCTGTGCACCCTCGACAACCGTCCGCGGGTCGGTACCCGACTGCTTGCGCAGCCGTGCAAATTCGCTAAAGCCGGACTGAAAGATACCGGCCATGCCGATGGCATGCTCCGACTGTTCCGTGACATCGCGGTACAGGGTGGCCAGGTCGCCACCGGACCAGAAACG
>CAMYIO010000060.1:0-10499 GCA_947258515.1 uncultured Ectothiorhodospiraceae bacterium | reverse complement strand
ACATCACCAGTTGCACCACCAGGCTGGCACCGCTGATCAGGTGAAAAAATGACATGTCAGCTGCCATCCGCTATCTCCTTCAAAAGTGTATCGGGTATGGGTTGCGGTCGAAACGTGTCTGCATGGATGCAGGCAATCTTCACCTCGCCGGTACAGCAGGGCCGCGACGCCTCGTGTTGCCGGATGATGGTATGTTTAAACGTCAAACTGGCACGTCCGCGATGCTGCAAATCGGACATCACGCTGAGCAGATCGTTGAAGCGCGCCGGCCGCAGATACTCGATGCTGGCCGAGCGCACGGCGAATACGATACCCTCTTCGCGGATCAAACGGTCCTGCTCGAAGCCCAGCGCCCGCAGCCACTCGGTACGCGCGCGCTCCATAAAACGCAAGTAGTTGGCGTAGTAAACAACACCTCCACTGTCGGTGTCTTCGTAGTAAACGCGAATCGGCCATGCAAACGTCGACACCGGGTTCAGGACTCCGGACCGGACTTAATGACCACAAAACCGGCAGCAAATTCCCCGGACGGGGAGTTTATCGATACAGCAGTGGTAATAGTAGACAAATGTGAAAACAATACGGCCATGCAATCGTCAGTGCGGAACGCCCTCGCCCGTATCGTCAGCCAATAAATCCAGTGGCTCGCTGGCCCGCGAAACCGGTGGCTTGAGGCCACAATGCAGGTAGGCATTGCGGGTCGCCATGCGTCCACGGGGGGTGCGCATGATAAAGCCCTGCTGGATCAGGTACGGCTCGAGGACATCTTCTATGGTACCGCGTTCCTCGCCGATCGCGGCCGACAGATTATCGACACCTACCGGCCCGCCATCGAACTTTTCAATAATGGTCTGTAGCAGCTTGCGGTCCTGTGCATCAAAACCCAGCGCATCGACATTCAGCATTTTCATGGCCCTTTCGGCGAGCGCCCGGGTCACCTGTCCATCCGACTTGACCTCGGCATAGTCCCGTACCCGCCGTAACAGGCGGTTGGCGATGCGCGGTGTACCCCGCGAGCGGCGGGCCAGTTCCATGGCCCCCTCGGAATCGAGGCCGATGCCGAGGATGCCAGCGGTGCGCCGCAGGATAGACGCCAGGTCGGCAGCGGCATAAAACTCCAGGCGCTGCACAATACCAAAGCGGTCACGCAGCGGCGAGGTCAGCAGACCGGCACGCGTGGTGGCACCCACCAGGGTAAACGGTGGCAGATCCAGCTTGATGGAGCGCGCCGCCGGCCCCTCACCGATCATGAGGTCCAGCTGATAGTCCTCCATGGCCGGGTACAGGATCTCCTCCACGACCGGGCTGAGGCGGTGAATCTCGTCGACGAACAGGACATCATTGGGTTCCAGATTGGTCAGCAGCGCGACCAGGTCACCGGCGCGCTCCAGCACCGGACCGGAGGTATGGCGCAGGTTGACGCCGATTTCATTGGCAATGATGTGCGCCAGCGTGGTTTTGCCCAGTCCCGGCGGACCGAATATCAGGGTGTGGTCCAGGGCATCGCCGCGCCCTTTCGCTGCCTGAATAAATATTTCCATCTGTTCAGACACTTGTGGCTGACCCACGTAATCCGCCAGGTATTTTGGACGGACGGCGCGATCCAGCACCTCGTCCTCTATGGAACCTTCTGGCGTGACCAGTCGATCGGCTTCAATCATGGCGCCTAGTGTCGGTTCTGGCGTGGACTAAATCAAGTGATTGCGCGGATATCGCGCTTACTGCAGCGTCGTCTGCAAGGCACTGCGAATGATGTCCTCGGAGGACATGTTGGTGGTGTCGATGACACGCACCATGCTGCTGGCTTCCTGCGCCTTGTAACCCAGCCCCACCAGGGCACTGACCGCCTCATCCACGGGACTTGATGCAGCGACGACCGGTGTGCCCGACGGCACCGTGGCTGGCGCCAGTGCATCGAGCCGGTCACGCAATTCGATGATGAGTCGTTCGGCCGTCTTCTTGCCGATGCCGGGCAGTTTCACCAGTGCAGCGGCGTCACCGCCCTGCACACAGGCGATAAAGGTGCGGGCATTCATGCCGGAGAGAATACCCAGTGCCAGCCGTGCACCGACACCATTGACCTTCAACAGGCTGCGGAACAGGTCGCGGTCGGTGAGCGTGGTAAAACCGTACAGGGTATGCGCATCCTCACGCACCGCAAGATGGGTATACAGGATGACCTCGGCGCCGACGTCCGGCAGGTCATAGAAGGTGGTCATGGGTGCATCGACTTCATAGCCGACACCCTGCACCTCCAGCAATACCCGTGGCGGCTGCTTGCCGAGAATCTTGCCCCGCAGCAAACCAATCATGAAACGGCCTCGCCGTACCGCGACTGTTCGGCTGCGAGGCGGCGCCGGATTTCCCGCTGGTGGCCGTGACAGACCGCCACGCCGAGGGCATCGGCGGCATCGGCTTGCGGCTTTTTCTGCAGTGACAGCAGCACGCAGATCATGTGCTGCAGTTGCTCCTTGGTCGCGCCGCCGTTGCCGACGACGGCCTGTTTGATTTCACGTGCGGCATATTCATCAACCGGGACATCACGGTGCACGCTGGCACAGATCGCCGCACCGCGTGCCTGTCCCAGCTTCAGTGCCGAATCGGCGTTCTTGTTCATAAACACCCGCTCGATGGCCATCTCTTCCGGCATAAACTCCTCAATGATGCTGCTTATACCTGAAAAGATAATACCCAGTCGCTCGGCGAGTGAGCCGCCGCCGGTACGGATGCAGCCGCTGGCGACGTAGCCAAGCTGTTGACCGGCCTGATCGATAATGCCGTATCCCGTGACCCGGGAGCCGGGGTCAATGCCGAGAATGCGTGTCATGGGGTGTGATCAATATCAGTCACAATGTATCAGGCCAGCTTCTCCAGTATCTCTTCTGAAATATCCGCATTCGAATAGACGTTCTGCACATCGTCGAGGTCTTCCAGCCGGTCCAGCAGGCGGACCATCTTCTCGGCATCATCCAGCTCCAGTGGCATGGTGTTGGACGCGCGCATGGTGACCTCGGCCTGCTCGGGTTCCAGCTCGGCGGCCACCATGGCCTCCTTGATATCCACAAAGCGGTCGGGTTCCGTGAGCACGTCCACTGAGCCATCATCATTATCCAGCACATCACTCGCACCTGCCTCCAGTGCGGCTTCCATGATCCGGTCCTCGTCACTGCCGCTCGGATAGCTCAGCACCCCGGCCTTGGTAAACTGGTAGGCCACCGAACCATCAGTACCGAGGTTACCACCGGCCTTGCTGAAGGCATGACGCACTTCGGCAACGGTGCGATTGCGGTTGTCGGTGACACAGTCGACCATCACGGCCACGCCACCCGGCCCATAGCCCTCGTAACGGACTTCTTCGTAATTCTCGCCGTCCTGTGCACCCGATCCCCGCTTGATGGCACGCTCAATAGTGTCCTTGGTCATGTTGCCGCCAAGCGCCTTGTCCACAGCCAGCCGCAGGCGCGGATTACTGGCAGGGTCCGGGTCACCCACCCGGGCCGCCACGGTAATTTCGCGTATCAGCTTGGTAAAAAGTTTGCCGCGTTTGGCATCCTGGGCGCCTTTACGATGTTGTATATTGGCCCATTTACTGTGTCCTGCCATCGTTCACTGTCCTCGAAAACTACCGAATGGCGGTAGTTTAGCATTGCTGCGAAGCAGAGTTATAGCGTGCGCCCGGATAGCATCACCGCGTGCCATCGGTGATAGTGAAATCACCCTGCCCGAGATACCTGCAAACGGCAGCGGCAACATCCCTCGAAGCCAGCAGGCCAAAATGGCTGCTTGGCAAGGACAGCGCCGCGGTGGCATTCTCCAGCCGCGTTTCAGACACGGCCACCGTGCCATCATTGGGCCCGTCAAATCCGCCCAGCAACCGCCCCACCCCGACCGGGCGGGTGCCGGCGATGACACCCAGCGACTGACGGCCGCGCCAGCGAGGCCGGTCACCCAGCAAGGCCTGTTCGCCACTCCGGCCGATCAGCCAGCGGGACAGACGGTGACGAGACAGGCGTTGTGCAATGACGCTGCCCTGGACCGGACTGCCGAGCAGCACAATACGCCCGCTGACAAGATCCGCTTGCTCATGCAACGCGCGCAGGATGACCAGACCGCCGAGGCTGTGCCCGACCAGGTGCACCGGGGAATGACCCTGTTCATTAACAAGGCGACGCAGCTGCTGCGCATTCTCTGCAACCGTGTTGATCAGGGAGTGATAACGAAACTGCACGGTTCGGTAGCCGCAGTCACGCAGCCGCCGCGCCAGCAAACCCATCTCGACACCGGTCATCCAGACGCCATGCACCAGAACAACGGTATCAGCCATTAATGACCGGTGGACAGGGTGCCGCCCCATCCAACCGCCTCCCCCGGGAACCTTGCCGGCGTTGATGCAAGCGGCTGCAGTATCAGACCTTGACCTCGGGGGGTTTGTGCAGATGAATACCCAGCTCTATCAGCTGCCCCTGGGCGACGGCTGACGGGGCCTGGGTCAGCGGGCAGGCCGCTGTCTGAGTCTTGGGGAACGCCATCACCTCGCGAATCGAAGATGCCCCTGTCATCAGCATCACCAGCCGGTCCAGTCCGAAGGCAAGTCCGCCGTGCGGGGGGCAACCGAACTTCAGGGCATCCAGCAGAAAGCCGAACTTGTCGCGTGCTTCCTGATCGCCGATACCCAGCAGTTTCAGGACCGCCTGCTGCATATCGGTATGATGAATACGGATCGAGCCGCCACCCAGCTCGGTGCCATTCAGCACCATGTCATAGGCACGCGACAAACTGGCACCGGGATCCGCTGCAAGCGCCTCGGGATCATCACTCTTTGGCGCGGTGAACGGATGATGCAGCGCCATCCAGCGATTGCTTTTCGCATCACGTTCGAACATGGGAAAATCGACGACCCACACCGGTTCCCAGTCGCCCTGCAGCATGCCGCGCTCGATGCCGAGCTTGACGCGCAGCGCGCCCAGCGATTCATTCACCACCTTGGTCTTGTCAGCGCCAAAAAACACCAGATCACCATTCTCAATGCCGGTACGCGAAACAATGGCGTCTACCACGTCATCCGGCAGGAACTTCAGTATCGGCGATTGCAGTCCCTCGCGGCCGGAGGCAACATCATTGACCTTGATATAGGCAAGCCCCCGCGCGCCATACTGGCTGACGTATTGTGTATAGCCGTCAATGTCCTTGCGACTGATGTCGCCCCCGCCGGGCACACGCAAGGCGGCAATGCGGCCATCGGGATCATTGGCCGGACCGGCGAATACCTTGAACTCGACCGCCTGCATCACGTCACCCAGATCAACCAGCTGCAGCGGGATACGCAGGTCCGGGCGGTCCGTACCAAAGCGTTGCATCGATTCGTCATAGGACATGCGCGGAAACGGGTCCGGCAATTCCACATCAAGCACATCCCTGAACAACTCACGCACCATGGTCTCCGTCAGGGACATGATGTCATCCTCGTTCATGAAGGAGGTTTCTATATCCAGCTGGGTAAACTCCGGTTGACGGTCAGCGCGCAGGTCCTCGTCGCGAAAGCAGCGTGCAATCTGGTAATAACGATCCATGCCGCTCATCATCAGCAACTGCTTGAACAACTGCGGCGATTGCGGCAGTGCAAAAAACTCACCGCTATGCGTACGGCTGGGCACCAGGTAGTCACGCGCCCCTTCCGGCGTCGAGCGTGTCAGTATCGGCGTTTCGACATCAATAAAACCATGCGCATCGAGGAAGCTGCGCATCACGTGGGTAATGCGCGCGCGCAGGCGTATCTTTTCCTGCATCTCGGGCCGGCGCAGATCGATATAACGGTAACGCAGGCGGGTCTCTTCCTGAACGTCCTGGTCATCGAGCTGGAACGGCGGCGTCAGTGCCGCATTCAGGACGGTCAGCACCAGGCCCAGCACTTCCACCTGCCCGGTTGGCATATCCGGATTAACGGTGCCTTCGGGGCGGCGCCGCACGCGGCCCTTGACCTGCAGGACATATTCATTGCGCACACTTTCCGCGATCGCAAAGGTGTCAGCCGTATCCGGATCGAAGACCACCTGCAACAGACCGGTGTGGTCACGCAGGTCAACGAATATCACGCCGCCGTGATCACGGCGCCGGTGCACCCAGCCACACAGGGTGACTTCCTGGTCGAGGCGGGATTCGTTCAGTTCACCACAGTAGAGACTGCGCATAGTGTTTCTTCCAGTATCAGTAATGCAAAAACGCGGGGGTGCGGATCGTCAGCCGGAATTCAGAAAATCAGTCCGCGCCGCTGGATTTCTTGCTGCTTGTTGTACTCGCGGGCTTTGTAGCGTTGTCCTTCCCTGAAGCCGGCTTGGCCGTGGCGTCAGTCTGGGCGACATTTTTCTTGTTGCCGGTCTTGAAATCGGTCTCATACCAGCCACCGCCCTTGAGGCGGAAGGCCGAGGCGGAAATCAGTTTTTTCAGCGCATCCTTGCCGCAATCGGGACACTTACTGAACGGCTGATCGCTGATCTTCTGCAGGGTTTCGAACTGGTGTCCGCAGGCAGCACACTGGTACTCGTAAATGGGCATGATTATCCTGAAATTCCACAACCAAACTATCTAGGGCTGCCGCATTATACAGATCATTGCGGGCAAGGTAATAGCCCGGAATAACAGCAAATCAACCACTTGGGCAGCATGACTGACGCTATCTCGCGGCCCCTGAATCTGTGACAATGAGCACCCTGACGTTATCCCGGCAATCATCCTGCAGCATGTACAGACATCCGACCACCCTGCCCGGCACGGCCGGCAACGACCTGAAGACATTACGGGCACTGACCCCGTTTTTGTGGGATTACCGGGGCCGGGTGTTGCTGGCACTGGGATTCCTGATTCTGGCCAAGGTTGCCAATGTCGGTGTTCCACTGGTGCTGAAGGGCATTGTCGACAGCCTGGATGCCGGTGAACAGGGCGGCCTGCTACTGCCCGTTGCATTGCTGCTCATGTACGGCGCGTTACGGCTGACCAGTTCGCTGTTCAACGAACTGCGCGACGCCGTGTTCGCACGCGTTCGCCATGGCGCCATGCGCAGTGTCTCGTTAAAGGTACTCGCGCACCTGCATAAACTGTCGCTGCGTTACCACCTGGAAAGAAAGACCGGTGGCCTTTCCCGTGACATCGATCGTGGCACACGCAGCGTCAGCTCGCTGATGAATTACATGGTGTTCAGCATCCTGCCAACACTGGTAGAAATTTCCCTGGTGGCCGTCATCCTGCTGTCCCGCTATGACATCTGGTTTACCGTGGTGACAGTGGTCGCTGTGGTCACCTATATCATCTTCACCATGAGCATCACGGAGTGGCGCATGAAGTTCCGCGTCTCGATGAACAAGTATGATTCGGAGGCGAATACACAGGCGATCGACAGCCTGTTGAACTATGAAACCGTGAAATACTTCGGTAACGAGCAATACGAACTGCAACGCTATGATGAAAGCCTGAAACACTGGGAATCCGAGGCCGTCAACAGCCAGACGTCCCTGTCCGCGCTCAATTTCGGACAGTCGGTCATTATCGCCGCGGGCGTCACCGTCATCATGATCATGGCGGCACAGGGCGTCGTCGACGGCAGCATGACGCTGGGCGACCTGGTGCTGGTCAATGCCTTCCTGTTGCAGCTGTTTATCCCGCTCAATTTCCTGGGCATTGTCTACAGCCAGTTGAAACATGCACTGACTGACATGCACCTGATGTTCGATGTACTGGACATGGAACCCGAGATCGTTGACCGGCCCGACGCCGGGGCGCTTGATGCGGCTAATGCCGAGGTCCGCTTCGAACAGGTATCATTTGCCTACAATCCGCAGCGCCCGATCCTGCATAACATCAGCTTCAGCATTGCAGCAGGTGAAAAAGTCGCCATTGTCGGTCCCAGCGGCGCAGGGAAATCGACGCTGGCACGCCTGCTGTTCCGTTTCTATGACATCAGCTCGGGCAGGATTCTTGTCAATAACCAGGATATCAGCCAGGTCACGCAGGAGAGTCTGCGCCGCGCCATCGGTATCGTGCCCCAGGATACCGTGCTGTTCAACAAATCGCTGCGCTACAACATTGCCTACGCAAAACCCGGCGCAAGCCGCGACGAGATCGAACAGGCGGCACGGGTAGCCCATCTCACGGACTTCATCGCGGACCTGCCACAGGGTTATGACACCGTCGTCGGCGAACGCGGGCTGAAGCTCTCCGGTGGTGAAAAGCAGCGCGTCGCCATCGCGCGCGCGGTCCTGAAAAATCCGCGGATACTTATCTTCGACGAGGCCACATCCAGTCTCGACTCCCATTCCGAGCAGGCCATCCTCGTTGCCCTGCGTGAAGCGGCCGCCCACCACACCAGCCTGGTCATCGCACATCGGCTCTCCACCATTGTCGATGCCGACAACATCCTGGTACTGGATAATGGCCGCATTACAGAGTCGGGGGTTCACCAGGCACTCATTGCCAAGGATGGTGCCTATGCAAGACTGTGGGCGATGCAACAGGAAGAATCACGTATGCAACAGCAGGGCATCGAGCCACAGCAACTGCAGTAGTCCATCGATACAGCCATGACTGTCCCGCATCGCTCACGCGCATCCCTGCGCTGAAAAAAACCCGCCAGATGGCGGGTTCATAAACATAAAATATCCAATAAATTACATATCAAACCTTACACCAAAAAACAGGTTGGTGGCACTGTCATCGTTGAAGTAGGTCGCATTACCGCGCAACGACCAGTCCCTGTTCAGCTTGTAAATCGCATCAAGACCAAAACCGGTGCCGGATTCATCACCCACATCACGATAGGCGACCAGCGGGGTCAGTTCCAGCTTGTCCATGGCCTGGATACGCCCGGAAAATTCAGCCCGGTAGCCTTCCCTGGTACCCTTGATGCGACTCTTGCTTGACTCACCCGGGAATTTTGCCTTGCCGGTAGACTGCTCATTGACGTAAACAATGGAGCCCACCAGGTCAATGCGGTCCGTAATGGAGTAATGTCCACCACCGCCGATGGTGAACTGGTCAACCTGGACATCCACGCTGGAGAATCCTTCGGCCTTGTCCTGCCAGAGGTGTGCATAGCCCGCCAGCACCATGAAGTGGTCCGTGGCACCGTAAGACAGTTTCGCGCCGAGGCCGTCTGCATCGGCTGAATCAGCGCGGAGTCCCTGGTAGCCACCATCGAGGTAGGTATAGCTAAAGCCCTTGGCCGCGAGGGCAGCCTGCGACAGCATTGCGAGACAGGCAGCGGCAATAGCCAATAACCCTTTATTATTCATTCGATCCCCTCCAGAATTAGCGAACTTATAGATATTAAGTGCGACGATACTATGTAATGCACTCACACCATTCAAGCATTTTTCATTTAAATTCAACGCCCGGTGTGAATCGGGTACTTCATTGCAACCTCAAGCAATCTGTGATGACCGCAATAAATACAGATTACATAACAGTCAGTTACAGCATATGCTTAAGAAGTCTATTCTAATCACCGGCTGCTCATCCGGCATCGGACTGTGTGTCGCCCGGGGCCTGAAATCGCGCGGTTACCGGGTGTTTGCAACGGCCCGCAAGGCCCACGATGTGCAACAGCTCGAGGCTGACGGCTTTGAAAGCCTGCAACTGGATCTGGCCCACTCCGACTCGATTGCGACGGCCGTAGACGAAATTCTTGAGCGCACTGGCGGCACCCTCGATGCCCTGTTTAACAACGGTGCCTACGGACAGCCCGGTGCGGTCGAGGACCTGTCGCGTGATGTCTTGCGGGCGCAGTTTGAAATCAACCTGTTCGGCTGGCATGAACTGACCAACCGGGTGCTCCCGGTCATGCGCCGCCAGGGGCATGGCCGTATTGTGCAAAACAGTTCGGTACTGGGATTTGTCGCACTCCGCTATCGCGGCGCATACAACGCGAGCAAGTATGCACTGGAAGGCCTGACCGATACCCTGCGTCTGGAACTCGCGGGGACAGACATTCATGTATCACTGATTGAACCCGGACCGGTGAGCAGTCGCTTCCGGGAAAATGCGCTCCGGGCGTTCCAGGAAAACATCGATGCGGATAGCAGCGTACACCGCGACAGGTACCAGGCGATGGATGCCCGACTGAAAACGAAAGGCCCGGTGGTCCCCTTCACCCTGCCACCGGAGGCCGTCCTCAAGAAGGTGATCCATGCCCTGGAAAACCGTCGCCCCAGGGCACGCTATTACGTCACCTTTCCGACTTATTTATTCGGCATCCTGAAACGCCTGCTCAGTACCCGTTTGCTGGACAAGGCGCTCAACAAGGTCGGCTAGTCGATCTTCGCCGGTCTATCTATTTTGTGTAGGAGCGCCGTCCCCGGCGCGATTCGGTGCATGAACAATAACAATCGCGCCGGGGACGGCGCTCCTACACAAAATAGATAGACCGGCGAAGATCGACTAGCCGACCTTGTTGAGCGCCTTGTCCAGCAAACGGGTGCTGAGCAGGCGTTTCAGGATGCCGAATAAATAAG
>CAMYIO010000059.1:4478-21499 GCA_947258515.1 uncultured Ectothiorhodospiraceae bacterium | reverse complement strand
CATGATGGAGGAGAAACCCAGCATGTGCACAGCGAAGATGAAGAAGTCGGTGCTCGCCGGTGCAAAGGTTGTGGACAGCGGCGCGTAGAAGGTCCAGCCGAAGGCCGGGCCACCGCCTTCCATGAACAGGGTACTGAGCAGCATGGTGCCGGCGAACGGCAGGATCCAGAAACTCCAGTTGTTCATGCGTGGCAGGGCCATGTCGGGCGCACCGATCATCAGCGGGATCTGCCAGTTGGCCAGTCCCACCATGCCCGGCATAATGGCGCCGAACACCATGATCAGGCCATGCATGGTGGTCATGGTATTGAAGAAGTTCGGGTCGACGACCTGCATGCCCGGCTGGAACAGCTCGGCGCGAATTACCATGGCCATGGCGCCGCCAATCAGCAGCATGATGAAGGCGAACCACAGGTACAGGGTACCGATGTCCTTGTGGTTTGTGGTCGTGACCCAGCGCATCAGGCCGCTGGGTGCACCGTGATCGTGGTGCTCGTCATGTGTGGTTGCTGTACTCATTGCATCATCTCTCCACTTGGTATCCTGAATTTTATTACTTGACTGCGGTAATGTCGGCTGGCTGAACCATGTCACCTGTGTCATTGCCGAAGGCATTACGCTGGTAGGTGATCACGGCTGCCAGGTCAACAGCGCTGAGTTGCTCGCCGAAGGCCTGCATGGCGGTACCGGCGACCCCGTTTACACCAATGTCGATGTGCTTGGCTACGTCACCGGTGGCAACTGCACTACCGGCAATCGCCGGGAACACGCCCGGGATACCCTGACCATTGGCCTGGTGGCAGGCGGCGCAGCTGGTGTTGTAGACAGGCTCGCCCTTGGCCATCAGCTCGTCCATGGTGAGCGTCCGGGTAGCATCTCCCGCGGCTGCCGCGGCGGCGCCCTTTTGCTCCTCAACCCAGGCGGCGTAATCGTCTTCGGTCTTGGCAATCAGCACGATGGGCATGAAACCGTGGTCCTTGCCACACAGCTCGGCACACTTGCCACGGTAGGTACCCGGCTCCGACAGTTCGGTCCAGGCAGCGTTAATAAAACCGGGTATGGCATCCTGTTTCCAGCCCAGGTCCGGTACCCACCAGGAGTGAATCACGTCGTTGGAGGTAATAAGAAAACGGATTTTCTTGTTGATGACAACAATCGGGTTGTCGACTTCCAGTAAATAGTTCTCGTCTTTCGGTGCATCGCCAACGATCTGGTCACGCGGCGTGGTCAGGACACTGAAAAAGCTGATGCCCTCGTCGAGGTAGTCATATTTCCACTTCCACTGGTAACCGGTGACCTGGATGGAGATATCCGAATCGCGCGTATCCTCGAGCGCCAGCAGGGTGGTGGTCGCCGGTACCGCCATGGCCACCAGCACCAGGAACGGGATCGTGGTCCAGATGATTTCCACGGTGGTGCTCTCGTGGAAAGAGGCAGGAACGGCGCCCTTGGACTTGCGATGCGTAAAGATGGAGTAAATCAGTACCGCGAATACCAGTACACAGGCGACGACACAGATCCAGAAGATCAGCATGTGCAGGTCAAAGACCTTCTGGCTGATGGCGGTAACGCCTTCCCTGAGGTTCAGGGTATCGGAAAAACCTGCAAAGGCATTGCTCGCGCCCAGCAGTAGCACCGTACCCCAGATGACGCCCAAGGTGCGCCCTAGTGTTTTAGCAAACATGCATCGATCTCCTAACACAAAAGTTTGTAGTTACTATTTAAAAATCGTTATGTACGTGCCGACGGCTTATCCGGCCGGGTGGTGCCTGCGACTATCGTGAATCACCTGCTGCAATTCATCTGCCAGTACACCGCGCTCCTCTTCATTCAGAAACTCTCCGATCTCGACCCGTCTTCCCTGAAAAACAACCGTCAGGCGCCTCGGGTACCAGGCGATTGGTGCATGTTCCAGTACAACCCGGGCCCATGCGCGTGGACATTCCCAGCGCTCCTGCGGCTGGTGGCGTCCCTTTTCCACGCTTACGATGTCATCGCTGACTGTAACCACTTCACGCCACTGACCGCGCCACAGGCAACGGTGAAAGGCAATCCCCAGCACAATCACTTCGAGGCCCGCAAAAGGCAGCACCGGCCAGTACCCGAGCAGTGCAAAAAAAACACCGATACCCAGACAACACGACGAAATCACCGTGTAAATCCTTACAGCACTGTGCCATGACAGAGACTGGTTAGGCCGAATCACCCAGTGACAGTCAAGTCCCGATGGATCACATACCCGTTCTAGCACGGCTGGTTACAGCGCCTTGTGTTCGTGGTCTACAATGGTAACTGGACGCACAAACTGCCCCCACAACCCGATTCACTTACCACAAATTCAGGTATTCTGGTGCGACAAAGTGCCGCGCATTGTATATTGTGGTTCTCCAAGTTTCAATTGAGAACACGAGGCAATGGCCTTATTACTTCAGCCCTTCGCAAGCGGCGGCAGTGACAGTTTTTCCGCCACCTTAATGGCGCTCAGTTCCTGAAATTCCGGCAGCACCCCCAGGAGTGGTGCGGAAATCCTTGATTTCAATGACTTAATATTTTCCTCGGTACACTCCGGCAGGGGTGGCAACAGATTCGCCACCCAGCCAGCCAGTGTACATCCCGCCGCCTCGATGGCGGCTGCCGTCAGCAGGGCATGGTTCAGACAACCCAGCCGCATGGCGACGACCATGATAACATCAAGGCCCAGCAGCCGCGCCAGGTCAGCCAGCGTCTCATCCTCGTTGAGTGGCACCTGCCAGCCGCCCACCCCTTCTACCAGCACCCAGTCGACATCCGCCGACACGCGCTGATACGTGGCCAGGATGTGCCCGGGATCGATGCGCATACCCGCCTGCGCGGCGGCGATATGCGGCGCAATGGCCGGTTCGAGGGCATAGGGATTGACCAGCTCATACACCGGCTCCACCGTTGCCTGCTGTTGCAGCTGCAGTGCATCGGCATTGCGCAGCCCGGCGGCATGACGCTCGCACCCGGACGCCACCGGCTTCATGGCAGCAACCGAGCGCCCCTGTGCCTGCAGGCACTGCATCAGGCCCAGCGTCACCGTGGTCTTGCCGACCCCGGTGTCGGTAGCGGTAACAAAATAGCCGCAGCGGTCACTCATGGCCGGGGCGCTGCAGACTCGCCAGCGGCACCTCGCTGCCGGCCACGCTCGCCTGCTCGTCCTGCGGTGACCATGCATGCCCGTAGACCACCTCGTAGCTGGCCGGCAATACGCCATCCGTGCGGTACTGCTCATAGGCCTCGGTCATGCGCTGCATGCGCTGCCGGCCGGTCAGCCCGCCCGGACGGCCCAGCGTGACATTGTGTGCACCGATCTGCTTCAGATCCTGCATCAGTGTACGCAATTCCCTGTAGGTGACGGTGATGCGTTCCGAGTCCATCACCGGCTCGGCCCAGCGGGTGCTTAACAGGGAATCGCCGACATCGTGCATGTCGATAAACGAATTGACGTGGCTGAAACCGTCAGCCGCCTCCCAGCTGGAACGCAACTCCATCAGGGTGTCCGGCCCGAAGGTAGTAAACATCAGCAATCCGCCCGGGGCCAGCACCCGCCGCAACTCCGTGAAGGCCGTCTCGAGATCGATGCACCACTGCAGCATCAGGTTGGAAAAAACCAGATCAAAGCTGTCATCCGCGTGACGGTACCTGCTGCAGCATGTTCTCGGCGATATCCAGTGCGACGACGTCCGCCCTGCGATAACGCTTTAACAATGCACCACTGAATACACCGGTGCCTGCACCCAGGTCGAGAATGCGTGCCGGCTGCAGCCGGACATAGTCGAGCCGCTCGATGAGGCGGTCGCCGATCTCGTTTTGCAACTCGGCCACGGCGTCATAGGTCGCCGCTGCCTTGTTAAAGGCGCGGCGCGCCTGCTGCTTGTCGATGCTGTTTTTTTCAGACATAAGCCTTAAATACCTGAATATATCCTTGTAGGAGCGCCGTCCCCGGCGCGATTGTCTTTCATGCCGTGAATCGCGCCGGGGACGGCGCTCCTACAATAAAAAACGGTTGATCCGATCAGCAACCGTCTCCGGCGCCGTCATAAACGGCGCATGCCCGGCAGCGTCGATCACCTCGAGCCGTGCATCGCGACACAGGCGCAGCGTTTCCCTGCCGGCGTTCACCGGTACCAGGGTGTCCCGCTCGCCCACTATCATTTGCAGCGGGCAACCAATGGTCGGCATGCCCGCGCGTAAATCCGTTGCACGCAGCAGCTCCAGCCCTGCGGCCAGCGCGGCCGTGGCCGGCGCGCCCCGCGCTAGCAGTGTCGTGCGCAACGTTTTCAGCACGGCACCGGCCTGCGCACTGCCGCGCACCTGTAACGACAGAAAACGGGTCAGGGTACGTTCATAATCCTCCGCCAGTTGCGCTGCAAAGGTCTCCAGTAATGACGGCAACATCGCGCTTTGCCAACCCGGCTTGCGCACGAAACAGGGACTGCTGGCCAGCGTAATCAGTGCCGTAACATCGCCGGGCGCAAGCATTGCTGCCCGGCTTGCCAGCAGCCCGCCGAGTGACCATCCCAGCCACACAGCCGGCGCCGGCACGACGGCCTGTACCGCTGCAACCCACTCGTCCAGTGTGGACACTCCCCGCCAGTCACTGCGACCGTGCCCCGGCAGGTCAACGCGCGTCACCCGGAAGTTCACTTCCAGCCGGGGTGCAAATTCATCCCAGACACCACTGTGCAGACCCCAGCCGTGAATCATGACCAGATCGGGGCCACTGCCGGCTGTTTCTGTATAGAGACTCACTCGCATAAACCGTGCAAGATCAAGCCGCCATTCCCGCCGCATCCAGCGCGGCCAGCAACTGCTCCACCTGCGCCTCGCTGTGCGCCGCCGAAAACGTGATGCGCAAGCGTGATGCCTGCCGCACCGACCAGCAACGGCTGTATCGGTGTCTGCGAGTCACCCAACGTCAACCCCAGCTGCCGGGCACCGCTGCGAAAGCGCTCGATCAGTTGCTGCAGGTGCGCGCGCCGCCAGTCATCTTCCCTGACCCGTTGCAGTGCCGCGCGGGCCGCGCACGCCACCGCGGGCGGCGGCGCCGTCGTGTATATGTAAGTACGTGCCTGCTGAACCAGTGTTTCAACCAGATCATGACTGCCGGCAACGAAGGCACCAAAGGTACCGAACGCCTTGCCCAGCGTCCCCATGAGAATCGGCACCTCGTTCACCCCGAGCCCGGCCTGCACAGCACTGCCGCGACCCTGTGGCCCAAGCACACCCAGTCCGTGCGCATCGTCCACCATCATCCAGGCATCATGCTGTGTGGCAACAGCGGACAGGTCTGCCAGCGGAGCCCTGTCGCCATCCATACTGAAGACGCCATCCGTTGCCACCAGGTATTCGCACTGCGGCGAGGCGGCCAGCTGCGAGGCCAGCCCGGCCGCATCATTGTGCTGATAGCGGACCAGGCGTGCACCACTCAGCCGCGCCGCATCCAGCAGCGAAGCATGATTGAGGCGATCCTCGAAGACACGGTCACCGCGCCCGAGCAGCGACGCCATCACACCGAGATTGGCGGTGTAGCCGGTCGAAAACAGCAGCGCGCGGGGCCGCTGCACGAAATCGGCAAGCTCCTCTTCCAGTGCATGATGTGCACGGCTATGACCGGTGATCAGGTGTGCCGCACCGCTGCCACAGCCGAACTCATTCACGCCACGGTGAAAAGCGGCAGCGACCTCAGGATGATTGGCCAGCCCCAGATAGTCGTTACTGCTGAATGACAGGTAGTCCCTGCCGTCCACATGCACCGTGACGCCCTGCGGACCCTCGACGATCAGCCGTTCGCGATACAGCTGTTGATCCCTGCGCGCCTGCAGTTGTGTAGAAAGATTTTTCATCATCGAGGTTGTACGAAGCCGTAGGAGCGGATCGCATCCGCGAACATATACCAGCGTAACGATTCAATGGGGTCATAACGATTCAATGGGAGCGCTTCGCAAGCACGATTGACGCCGCAGATAAACAATCGCGGATGCGATCCGCTCCTACGGCAAATAGATACACCTGGATTTACGCCGGGTGCAGGCCCAGCTTGTCAAACAGGGCATCATCCCTGGCGGTATCCGGATTACCGGTGGTCAATAATTTCTCGCCATAGAAAATAGAGTTTGCGCCGGCGAAGAAACACAGCGCCTGCATCTCGTCGGTCATTTCAGACCGTCCGGCCGACAGGCGCACCCGGGAGGCCGGCATCAGGATGCGCGCGGTCGCAATGGTGCGCACGAATTCAATGGCATCGATGTCCGTCTGCTGCTCAAGCGGCGTACCCTCGACCTTCACCAGCTGGTTGATCGGTACGCTGCCGGGATGCTCAGGCAGGTTTGCCAGTTCGCAGAGCAGCGCCACCCGGTCTTCACGGCCCTCACCGAGACCGACGATGCCGCCACAGCAAACGTTAATACCCGACTCGCGCACATGTGCGAGGGTCTCCAGGCGGTCATCGTAGGTGCGCGTGGTAATGATGTCGCCGTAAAATTCCGGGGAGGTATCGAGGTTATGGTTGTAGTAATCCAGCCCGGCCTGTTTTAACTCCAGCGCCTGCCCTGCATCCAGCATGCCCAGGGTCGCACAGGTCTCCAGGCCCTCGGCCTGCACCCGGCTAACCATCTCGAGCACACGCTCAAAGTTCCTGCCCTTGGGGTTACGCCAGGCGGCCCCCATACAAAAGCGTGTCGCGCCTGCCTGCCTGGCACGCTTTGCCGCCGTCACCACCGCCTCGACCTCCATGAGGTGCTCGGGCTCGAGACCGGTGTCGTGATGCACGCTCTGCGGGCAGTAATTGCAGTCTTCCGGGCAACCACCGGTCTTGATACTCAGCAGGGTGCTGACCTGTACGGCATTCGGATCGAAATATTGCCGGTGCAGGGTCTGTGCCTGAAACAGCAACTCGTTGAATGGTTGGTCAAAAACAGCCCTGACCTGGTCACGCGACCAGTCATGGCGGACGACATTTTCAGCTTTATCCGACAGACAGGCTGATGGCTTACTCATACGCTTGGCGTACCCCCGTTTCAATGGCTGATGACTATGGGACGGATCATTTTCGCTGTCAACCTGAAAAGGAATATATGGTTTACAAGTCCACACGCTGGCTGCAATCGCTGTTGTTCCCTTCACAGTGCCGCCTGTGCGGCATGGCCACCGGCACCGCCCTGCGGTTGTGCTCACACTGCCTGGCGGAGTCACCCTGGATCAGGAACGCCTGCACCCAGTGCAGCCTGCCGCTGCCGGCACAAGCGGAACACAGCCACTGCGGTCACTGCCAGAAACAGCCACCCGCCTTTGATACTGCGACGGCACTGTTCCATTACCGGCCACCGGTTGATTACCTGATCAAACAGCTGAAGTTCAGCAATGAGCTGGCCATTGTGCCGCTGTTAGCGACGCTCATGTCCGCACGGCTGGCAATGCGAGCGGCCGCGTTACCCTCGCTGCTGGTGCCGGTACCGCTGCACCGGACACGCCTGCGTGAACGCGGCTTTAACCAGGCCACGGAGCTGGCACGGCGCGTTGGTCGCGAACTGGGAATCCGCTGCAATCACCGGCTCTGCAGGCGCAACCGCGACACCCGGCCACAATCGCTGCTGTCTCCCAATGCACGGCGCCTGAATTTGCGCAATGCCTTCAGTGTCGAAGGCCACGGCGTGTCCGGGCATGTCGCCATTATCGACGACGTCATGACCACCGGTCATACCGGCAACGAACTGGCACGCGTGTTAAAGCGCGCCGGCGCGGAACGGGTAGAGATATGGGTGATTGCGCGTGCGGGATGAACAAACACTGAAAAAAAACCTTTTTACATAGCAGCGGATCGCAACCTTTCCCTGGCGCACGAGTCAGGCAAACATATAGTCGAACAGGATCCCCAGAAAGATCACCATCCCGAACCAGTTGTTATTCAGGAAGGCCTGAAAACAGCCTTCGCGGGTACGAAAGCGAATCAGGTATTGCTGATAAACCACCAGTACCCCGGCCAGCAGCACGCCGAGATAGTACATCCCCCCCATCTCCGCCTGGCGACCGATCATCAACAGGCACAACAACACCATCACCTGGATGACGCCAATGATCTTGCGATCGAAATCACCGAACAGGATGGCGGTCGACTTGATCCCCAGTGCCAGATCATCTTCGCGGTCGACCATGGCATAGAGGGTGTCGTAGGCCGTCGCCCACAGTAACGTGGCCAGGAACATCAGCCAGGCGACTTGCGGCACTGTGCCGGTCTGCGCGGCAAAGGCCATCGGCACTGACCAGCCAAATGCGGCACCGAGAAACACCTGCGGCAGGTGCGTGACGCGCTTCATGAAGGGATAGACGGCGGCCAGCAGCACACCGGCAATGGATAGCAGGACAGTCAGGGTATTGAGTTGCAAGACCAGCACAAAGGCCAGCAGGCAGAGTCCCAGGAACAGGAATTTTGCTTCCCCGGTGGTGACCCGTCCGCTGGTCAGTGGCCGGTTCTGGGTGCGCGAGACATGGCAATCGATGTCACGGTCTGCGTAATCATTGATGACACAGCCGGCGGAACGCATCAACACCACGCCGAGCACGAAGATCAACAGGATCTTTTCATCCGGGTGACCTTCACTGGCAATCAGCAACGCCCAGAGGGTCGGCCACAGCAACAAAAAGATGCCGATCGGCTTGTCGAGCCGCATCAGGCGGGCGTAATCACCCAGGTGTGTGGTTATCGATGACGACATAGTCTTTGTTTTACACCTGTCAATCCCTGTTCCCGGTGACGTTCATCACAGCTTCATGCCGGAGCTTTTCCAGCACGGCGCGGATGGACTGACCGCTGGAAAATCCGGCAGGAACAGCTCGCTCACGAGCAGCGGCCGACCGGAGAGCCTGAAAACCGAACGCCGTCCCCAGATCGCTTCGGGGTGCTGGCGAAGATGACAGGTAGCCGCCCGGTAGAGGGACTGCCCCCTGCCGATGCGCGCCAGCTCGACACCACCGCGCTGCATGCCCGGTTCTGCAAACAACATGCCGCCCAGCGGACGCGCACCGAGGTGTGCAAGACGCTTTAATTTACCACGCAGCGAGGTCACCGGAATGACGGTGCGCGCATAAACCCGGGGCTGGCCGTCACACAGCAGGTGCACCTGGCGGATAATCGCCAGCCGACCCGGCTTCATTTTCAGTACCCGTGCTTCATCAATGCGGGGCGTTCCCCAGGCCTGTGACAGTACCCGCACCTGGAATTTTCCCGGGCAGAGCCGCTGCAGGCGTAACGTCAGGGAAGCCGTATCCAGCAGCCAGCCGGACAGGTCCCGCGGAACACGGCTACGCAGAAAATGCCGGCTGGGTTTCCAGCGACAGTTTGGTGTGACGGTTTTCAAGGCAAATAATCATCAGGATACAGCGGGGCCGGGATTATCGCATGAATAAGCCATGGTTTCTGTAGGAGCGCATCGCATGCGCGATTTTTTTCCGCATGAATCGCGCATGCGATGCGCTCCTACGGGGAGTCTATTTGTAGTGGGTTCGGGTATCAAACCTCGCCGTAATCCAGCGCCTGCCCCAGCCAGCGATGGATCAACGGTGCCACATTGTCCGGGGCCAGCTCCATGAGCTGCGCGGCAGCGGCCTCCACGAATGTCAGCAATGACTCGTCCCGCAGCAGGTCGGCAATATGAAATTGCATCTCCCCGGTCTGGCGTGTGCCCAGCACTTCACCGGGTCCACGCAGCTGCATGTCACGGCGGGCGATTTCGAAGCCGTCATTGCTGGCCCGCAGTACCGCGAGACGCTCACGTGCCGTCTCCGAGAGTGGTGGCTGGTATAACAACACGCAACTGCTCTGCCGGGCGCCACGCCCGACACGTCCACGCAACTGATGCAGTTGCGCCAGCCCCAGCCGTTCCGGGTTCTCGATAATCATTAGCGAGGCATTCGGTACATCAACACCGACCTCTATAACCGTCGTCGCGACCAGCAGGTCCAGCCCGGCGCCCTTGAAGGACGCCATCAGTGTCTCCTTTTGTGCCGCCGCGAGACGGCCATGTACCAGTCCGACGCGCAGTTCCGGCAGGCATTCGGCGAGCATGGCAGCCGTTTTCTCGGCCGCCTGGCACTGCAACGCATCGGATTCCTCAATCAGGGTACACACCCAGTAGGCCTGTTGACCGGCCGCACAGGCCTTGCGTACCGAGTGGATGACCTCCTCGCGCCGTTCCTGGCTGACCGCCACGGTCTTGACCGGCTGTCGCCCCGGCGGTAACTCGTCAATCACCGAGGTATCCAGGTCGGCATACACGGTCATCGCCAGCGTGCGCGGTATCGGTGTTGCCGTCATGACCAGCTGGTGCGGGCGCTGTTCATGCACCCGGCCCTTGTCACGCAACGCCAGCCGTTGATGCACACCAAAGCGATGCTGCTCATCAACAATCACCAGGCCCAGCCGGGAAAACTCGACCTCTTCCTGGAACAGTGCATGCGTGCCGACCGCCACTGCCGCCTCGCCGCTGCTGATGGCCTGCAGGGCGGCAGCACGTGCCTTGCCTTTCGATTTACCGGCATGCCAGGCAACATCAATACCCAGCGGCGACAACCAGTCGCTGAAACTGCGGTAGTGCTGTTCAGCGAGCAATTCCGTGGGTGCCATCAGGGCGACCTGGTAGCCGGCCCCGGCGGCCAGTAATGCCGCGCACGCGGCCACCACCGTTTTACCGGAACCGACATCGCCCTGTACCAGGCGTGCCATCGGGTGCCGGCGGGAAAGGTCCCGCTGAATTTCCCCGACGACACGCTGTTGTGCCGTGGTCAGTTTGAATGGCAAGCTGCCGGTATAGCGATCGAGCAATGCCTGGCCGCCGCTAAAGGCCGGCGCCGCCAGCTGCTGCGTACGCTGGCGCACGCGCCTCAGGCTGAGGTGATGCGCCAGCAACTCCTCGAAGGCGAGCCGTTGCTGGGCCGGGTGCCTGCCGGCCGCCAGTAACTCCAGTGGCGCGTTCGGGGGTGGGCGATGCACATAGCGCAGCGCCGCCGGCAGTGACGTCAGCCTGAACGAGCGCACCAGCCCGTCGGGTAACCAGTCGACCAGCGCACCGTCACCGTCCTCTCCACCCAGATACTCCAGAGCCTGCCCGGTCAATGCGCGCAAGGTGAGCTGGTGAACACCCTCGGTCGCCGGATACACGGGGGTGAGATGCTCCTCCATGACGGCCGCCGCGGCGCCCGGCAGCAAGGTGTACTCGGGGTGGATCAATTCCAGTGAGCCGGCACTGCCACGCGCCTCGCCGTAACAGCGGATGGCCGTGCCGCGTGTAAAACCGGCCTGCTGGGCCGCATTGAAATGAAAAAAACGCAGTGTAAGGGCGCCGCTGCCATCACTGATACGCACCAGCAAACTGCGCCGCCGCCCGAAGCGGACTTCCGCGAGGTCGACTTCACCCTGCACCACCACCTGCTGACCGGACTGCACGGCCCCCATGGGCGTCACACGGGTGCGGTCCTCATAGCGTGCCGGCAGGTGAAACAGCACATCCTGAAGGGTACGTATATTCAGTCGCTGCAGGCGTGCCGCGATGCGCGGGCCAACGCCTTTGAGTACGGTGACCGGTAGCGTGTCGAGGTTGTCGGATGCTTGACTCAAGGTTTCAGGCTTGTATTCACCCGCAGGGAGAAGCGGCGCGCAGCTGCCGGGGGTAAGGGTGTTCTGCAGCCTGCTGCTAACCGCTTCCCAGCTCCATGACCGCATCCATTTCCACCTGCGCCCCCTTCGGCAGGGCCGCGACACCAACAGCCGCGCGGGCCGGATAGGGTTCACGAAAATACCCGGCCATGATTTCATTGACCAGTGCGAAGTGTCCGAGATCGATAAGAAACACATTCAGCTTGACGACATCGGCCAGTGTCCCGCCGGACGCTTCCGCAACTGCGGCAAGGTTATCAAACACACGCCGGATCTGTGCCTCCATATCGCCGCTGACCAGTTCCATGGTATCGGGCAGCAGTGGAATCTGTCCGGACAGGTAGACCGTGTTGCCGGTACGAACGGCCTGCGAGTATGTGCCGATGGCCTGTGGCGCGCCGTCAGTCTGAATGGTTTTTCGGGTCATAGTGGCTCCTTGATTATTAAAAAATCGTGCACCGGCAGTCTCAGCCCCTGGCCCGGGTGATCTTGATGACCGGGCGGAGATTGTGTACCCGTCGCATGACGCGGGCCAGGTGCTGACGATTGTGTACCGTTATCGTGAAGCGCAGATTGTTGGTCAGGCCGTCACGTTCCTCGATACCGACATTTTCAATATTGGAACCCGAATCACCAATGACGGCGGCAACAGTCGCCAGTACCCCCCTGCGATCCTCTACAACCACATTGACTTCAACAGGAAACTCCTCATCAATAGCCGGCTCCCATTGCACATCAAGGTAGTTTTCCGGCGGGTGCTTGCTGTCGGCAATGTTTCTGCAGTTCTGCGCATGGATCATCAGGCCACGACCGCCGGTAATAACACCGATGACCGGGTCACCCGGTATAGGGCGGCAACATTTCGAGAAACGCGTCACCATGCCTTCGGTACCCTTGATCACCAGCGGTCGCATGGCCATGTCATCGCCTTTTGAATCGTCAGCCTCTGCCGGCACCAGGGCACGTGCCACCAGCACCGCGGACCGTTTTCCCATGCCCATTTCAACCAGCAGGTCATCGACTGTTTTCAGCGTGTAGTCTTTCAGTAATACCTGCAGACGTTTCTCTGATATTTTCTTTGCGGTGACTTCGAAAACACCCAGCGCCCGATCCAGCATGCGGCGCCCCAGTTCGATCGCCTCCTCGCGTTTCAGGTTTTTCTGGTAATGACGGATATTGGAGCGCGCCTTTGCAGACACCGCAAAGCTCAGCCACGCGGGGCTTGGGCAGGCCCCCGGGGCAGTCACGATCTCGACCGTTTGCCCGTTATGCAATACGGTACGCAGCGGCACCACCTGGCGGTTAACCTTCGCGTCTATGCAGGTATTGCCAACATCGGTGTGCACAGCATACGCAAAATCGATCACCGTCGAACCATAGGGCAGCTTCATGATCTCACCCGCCGGGGTAAACACGTAAACAGCATCCGGAAACAGGTCAACCTTGACGTTCTCGAGGAACTCCAGCGAATCGCCCGCACGGGTCTGCATTTCCAGCAGTTCACGCATCCACTCGCGTGCACCGGCGTGCATCTGGTCAAGCCTTTCTTCATTGGCCTTGTACACCCAGTGTGCCGCCACGCCCGACTCGGCGACCTTGTTCATGTCCTCGGTGCGGATCTGCACCTCGATCGGCACACCGTAGGGACCAAACAGGATGCTGTGCAGTGACTGGTAACCATTGGCCTTGGGGATAGCGATATAGTCCTTGAACTTGCCCGGTACCGGCTTGTACAGGTTGTGCATGATACCGAGCGCCCGGTAACAGGCATCGACATCATTGACAATGATGCGAAACGCATAGACATCATAGATTTCTTCAAAGGACAGGGTCTTGTCGCGGATCTTGCGGTAGAGACTGTAGAGGTGCTTCTCGCGACTGAGTACACGCGCTGACAGGTTCTCCTGCTGAATGCGACGCTGGATGGCTGCATCGATCTTTTTGAGTATTTCCTTGCGGTGTCCGCGTGCCTGCAACACCGCTTTTTCCAGCACCTTGTAGCGTAGCGGGTAGAGTGCGGCAAAGCCCAGGTCTTCCAGCTCCACGCGCAACGCATTGATACCGAGACGGTTGGCTATGGGTGCATAGATATCCAGGGTTTCACGGGCGATGCGCCGGCGCTTGTCAGGCCGCATCACAGCCAGTGTGCGCATGTTGTGCAGGCGGTCCGCCAGCTTCACAAGGATGACGCGGATATCACGCACCATGGCAAGGATCATCTTGCGGAAATTCTCTGCCTGGGCCTCGGCCTGGGTCTCGAACTCTATCTGCGTCAGCTTGCTGACCCCGTCCACCAGTTCAGCCACATCGGCACCGAAGGCACTTTCAATCTGTTCCTTGGCGATCGGTGTATCCTCGATCACGTCATGCAGGATGGCCGCAATGATCGACTTGTGATCGAGGTGCAGCTCCGCAAGAATGCGCGCCGCGGCAATGGGATGGTAAATGTAGGGTTCGCCGGAGAGCCGGTGCTGTCCTTCGTGTGCCTCTGCGCCAAACAGGTAGGCGCGATAAACCTCCTGCACCTGGTCCCGGTCCAGGTAGGACTCCAGCATCCCGCACAGATCGCTGATCAGGAATCGCGATTCATCTTCTGTATGGATGTCCGGTCTGCTTGCCATAAAACCTTGTTGTGCGGTGTCTGCCTGTAGCGACGGCGACTTGTCTGGCTTTGATATTAAATCAATGACTACCCGGGAGTCCGAAAAATATTCGTGCCGGCCACAGAGACACGCACCACCACGGTCTCACGAACGCGGTACTGGACTTTCAGGAGGTTTGCGGTTGCCCGGCCGCTGCCATGCGGGCGGGCGTTATCCGGGAATCAGCTTTATGCTGCCGGTGGGGTGTCGTCTTCTGCCTCCGGTGCGGCTGCGTCCGGTGCGGCTGCCTCAGGTGCGGCTGCCTCAGGTGCCTCGGCCGCGGTTGCAGTGGCTTCAGGGGAAGTGGCTTCCTCAGCGGCGGCGCTGCCGGCAGCCTCTTCCTCATCCTCCTCGAACACGGAATGAACCGTCTCCTCGAGAATACCGGGGCCTACGAGGCCTTCGGCGATCTCGCGCAAGGCGACGATGGTCGGTTTGTCATTTTCCCACGGCACCAGTGGCTGCACACCGTTGGCGAGCTGGCGGGCACGCTTGGTCGCGACCAGCACCAGCTGGAAGCGGTTATCAACCTTGTCGAGACAATCTTCTACGGTAACGCGTGCCATGTAACTCTCCGGAAAACCTGAAAATACTGACTAATGGGGGCGTGCGAGTGTAACCGAATCACTACCCGGACGCCAGCAGCGCGGCCAGCAACCCGGCATGCCGTTGCTGCTGTGCCCGCAGGCGCAGGCGACGGCTGGACAGGATCGCAGTCAGCTCATTCAGCGCCGTCGCAAAAACATCGTTGATTACAAGGTAATGATACTCATCATAATGTGACATCTCGCTCACCGCATCGCGCATGCGGCGCGCAATGATCACCTCGTCATCCTGACCGCGGTCCTGCAAACGCTGCTGCAACGCCTCGCGTGAGGGCGGCAGAATGAAAATGCTGACGACGGCCGGCATCAGTTCGCGAATCAGGCGTGCGCCCTGCCAGTCGATCTCGAGGATAACGTCAAGCCCGGCTTGCAGCTGCTCGACCACACCCTGCTTCGACGTGCCGTAGAAATTGTCAAACACCTGTGCATATTCAAGAAACGCGTTGCCGTTCACCATCTCCGTGAACGTGGCCACATCGATAAAATGATAATCCTTGCCATTCACCTCGCCGGGGCGCGAACTGCGCGTGGTGTGCGATACGGACAGGGCCAGGCTCCCGCCCATGGTGTCCAGCAAGGCGCGCAGCAGGCTCGATTTACCGGCACCCGAGGGTGCAGAAACAATATAGAGCGTGCCCGTGTCTGTGCCTGTCGCGGTCATAACAGCTTCATATACCCCCCGGGGCCTCCGGTTTATTCCGTGTTTTGTACCTGCTCGCGCATCTGCTCGATCAGGACCTTGAGTTCAACCGAGATACTGGTCGTGACTGCCGCAACCGATTTTGATCCCAGCGTATTCGCCTCGCGATTCAGTTCCTGCATGAGGAAATCCAGGCGGCGTCCAACGGGTTCCTCACGCGCCAGCACCTGGCGCACCTCGTCAACATGGCCCTGCAGCCGCTCCATTTCCTCATCCACGTCACTTTTCTGGATTTGTATGACCAGTTCCTGCTCCAGTCGTCCGGGGTCCGCCGCCGTCTCCAGATCGGCCAGTCGTGCTTCCAGTTTGTCCCGCAGGGCCGCCTGTATCTCCGGCAGCTTGCCGCGCGCCTGCTGCACCAGCTCTCCCATGGCATCGCAACGCTGTAACAACTGCCGCCGGATCTGCTGACCCTCACGCTCCCTGAACTGCAATAATTCATCCAGGGTCTGGTCCAGCAGCGCCAGTGCCTTTTTCGCCAACGGTGCCATGTCAACGGCCTCTTCACGCAGCACACCGGGCCAGCGCAACAATTCAATCGGGTTCAGGGGCGCAGATGCCGGCAGGCGGGTCGCCACGGTGTCACAGGCGGTCAGCAAACGCACCAGATTATCCTCGTCGATATCGACCGGCACGGAGGCGGTTGCTGCCGGCCGGTAGCGGCAGGAACATTCCACCTTGCCCCTTCCAAGACGTGCACCCAGCCGTTCACGCACCGCCGCTTCGATGGCTCGCAGCTCTTCCGGCAAACGCACAGCCAGTTCCAGATAACGATGGTTCAGAGAGCGAATTTCCCAGGCCAGATCTCCCGTGCCGGTATCCAGCTCCTGTCGTGCAAAGGCCGTCATGCTGCGTATCATGGTTATACTCGCGGTTCATTCGTCCGGTTTGAAAGACCGACATGTTAAGCTTTAAGGGCAGGCTTTAACAGCGATGGGCCGAATACATAAATCCCTGCGATCCGCTGCGCTTGCAGAAACCGCGGCACACGACCGCTGCTCATGGCAGGCCGCTTGTTGAAATAACACAGATAAGCGTGTTTATCTGTCTCGCGCTACAGGGATCACGCTATAATCCGCGCCTCTTTTGATCTTCAAGGAACTGTTTATGCGCCCAAGCCATCGTGCCCCGGACGAAATGCGGCACGTCCGCATCACCCGCAACTACACCAAACATGCCGAGGGTTCCGTGCTCGTGGAATTCGGTGATACCCGCGTTTTATGCAATGCCACCCTCGAGGAACGGGTACCGGGATTTCTGCGTGGCAAGGGAGAAGGCTGGGTGACGGCTGAATACGGCATGCTGCCGCGATCCACCACCAGCCGCATGGGACGCGAAGCCGCACGTGGCAAGCAGGGTGGACGCACCATGGAAATCCAGCGCCTCATCGGGCGTTCACTGCG
>CAMYIO010000059.1:0-4466 GCA_947258515.1 uncultured Ectothiorhodospiraceae bacterium | reverse complement strand
CATGAAGTTGCTCGGCGAACGTTCCATAACGGTCGACTGCGATGTGATTCAGGCCGATGGCGGCACACGCACGGCCAGCATTACCGGGGGTTATGTCGCACTGGCCGATGCCATCCAGACACTGCTGGACAACAAGGTCATCGACAAAAACCCGCTCATCGGGCGAGTCGCCTCGGTGTCCGTCGGCATCTACGAAGGCACGCCGGTACTGGACCTGGATTACCCGGAAGACTGCAATGCTGAAACCGACATGAACGTGGTGATGAGTGATGCCGGTGATTTCATCGAGGTTCAGGGTACCGCCGAGGGTCACCCGTTCAACCAGGATGAATTAAACAGCATGCTGGCACTGGCGAAGAAAGGTATCACGGAACTGCTTGCCAGCCAGCAGGCCGCACTGGCTCAGGAGTAACACGGCAGTGAAAGAAATCGTCCTTGCCAGCAGCAATCCGGGGAAGGTACGCGAGATCAACCAGTTGCTCGCCACGCTGGACCTGCATGTACAACCGCAGAGCGAATTCGGCGTCGTCGATGCCGAGGAGACCGGCCTGACCTTTGTCGAGAACGCCATCCTCAAGGCACGCAACGCCGCCCGACACACCGGCCTGCCGGCCATCGCGGATGATTCAGGCATAGAGGTCGATGCGCTGAATGGTGCACCCGGCATTTACTCGGCGCGCTTTGCCGGTGAAGGCGCCTCTGACCAGCAGAACCTGGACAAGCTGCTGGCCGAACTCGAGGGCCTGCCCGAGGCACAGCGCAGCGCCCGCTTTCAATGCCTGATGGTCTTCCTGCAACATGCCAGTGACCCGACGCCCCTGATCTGCCAGGGTACCTGGGAAGGCCGCATCCTGCTTGCTGCACGTGGTGACAACGGCTTCGGTTATGACCCGGTATTTTACGTACCGACCCATGACTGTTCGTCTGCCGAGCTGCCGGCCGATGTAAAAAACGCCCTCAGCCATCGCGGCCAGGCACTGCGAAAACTGGTCACCGCTCTGCAGCAATACCGCTGACGAGTGTCCTTGTGCCGCAATCCGGCACCCCCTGCATAAACAGCGATATGTTCAATTTCACAGCCACACCGCCACTGTCGCTTTACGTACATATCCCGTGGTGCATACAAAAATGCCCCTACTGTGACTTCAACTCCCATGAGGTCCGCGAAGACATCCCTGAAGACCGCTACATCAGGGCACTGCTTGCCGACCTGGAACAGGACCTGCCGGCCGTCTGGGGGCGCACCGTCGAGTCGCTGTTCATCGGCGGTGGCACACCCAGCCTGTTCTCGGCAGGTGGCATTGCGCGACTGCTCAGTGAAATCCGTGCTCGCATTCCACTGAAACCGGGCGCCGAGATTAGCCTTGAAGCAAACCCGGGCACCGTCGACCAGGCGCGCTTCTGCGGCTTCAGGGAAGCCGGCATCAACCGGCTGTCAATGGGGGTACAGAGCTTCCAGGACGAGCTGCTGATGGCCATCGGCCGTATCCACAACGGCGCGGAAGCCCGGACCGCATACGAGGCAGCGCGCCGTGCCGGGTTTGAAAACATCAACCTCGACCTGATGTTCGGCCTGCCGGCACAAAGCACCGCGCAGGCGCTGCTGGACGTGCGCACTGCCGTGGAGTTGCAGCCGACACACCTGTCCTGCTATGAACTCACTATCGAACCCAACACCCGGTTCTACCGGCAACCACCGCAGCGGCCGGATGAGGACAGCCTCTGGGAGATGCAAACAGCGTCACATTCCCTGCTGAACGACGCCGGTTACCGGCGCTACGAGGTATCGGCCTATGCGCGGCCCGGCCGGCAGTGCCGGCACAATCTCAATTACTGGCAGTTTGGTGACTACCTGGGTATCGGAGCCGGCGCACATGCCAAGATCAGCAATGCCGCCACACAAACCATCAGCCGCCTATCAAAGGTGAAACACCCGCGCGCCTACCTTGACGCGGCCCACGGCGATGCGCGCATCAGCAACCGCAGCGAACTGTCAGTGGCGGATGTCACGCTGGAATTCGCCATGAACAGCCTGCGCCTTGACGGCGGCTTCACGAGAGCCGCATTTACGGCCGCAACCAGCCTGCCCCTTGCCGTGATCGAATCACCCCTGAACGCGGCCATTGAGCGTGAATTGCTGGCTGTGGACAACGATGTCATCAAGGCGACTGAAAAAGGACAGCGCCACCTGAACGAGTTATTACAGCTCTGGATGCCGGAGTCACCACGTCATGCTGAAACACGTTGACTGCCCCTATTGCGGCGAATCCTTTGAAACTGTCGTGGATATATCATGCGGCAGCCAGCAGTATATTGAAGATTGCCCGGTCTGTTGCCGACCCATTGAATTCCATCTGCAGCTTGACCTGTGTGGCGAGCTGGCCTCACTGACAACACAGCGGGACGATGACTGACTACAAACGGCAAACTTCAAGCTGACAAATCATTATGGATGATTCACACGATCTCGAACTGCTGCTGCGCTCCCGCGTGCCGCTGATTGTTATCGAGACACGCGATGAAAAACGGGTCGCCAGGCTGTTCACCGGACTTGCCATCTCGCTGGCCATGCCGGTAATGGCCTGGTCCGCGACCAGCGGATTGCAGCGTATCGACTACGATGCCGCACCACAACGGCATGCCAGCGAACCGCAACAGGCACTGGGACAGATCAAGGCGACCGAAACACCGGGCATCTACCTGTTGATGGATTTTCACCCCTACCTTGATGACGCCTACAACGTCCGGCTGCTGAAAGAAATTGCAATGGAGCATGCCACCCTCGGGCACACACTGGTGCTGGTCAGTCACGAACTGGATTTGCCGCAGGAACTGGCCGGTTTCAGTGCGCGCTTTTCGCTGTCACTGCCTGACAGTCAACGGCTGGAAGCCATCATACGGGAAGAGGCGGGACACTGGTCGGACCTGCACAAGGGCAACAAGGTGAAGACCAGTCAACGCACCCTGGACATCATCATCAGCCAGCTACGCGGCCTGACAGCAAGCGATGCGCGGCGCATCATTCGTCGCATCATCAACGATGACGGTGCTATCAACAATGACGACCTGAAACGGATTACACAGGCGCGCTACCAGTTGCTGGAAACAAACGGTGCGCTGTCCTGTGAATTCGACACCGCCAATTTTGCAGAGGTTGGCGGACTGGATAACCTGAAACGCTGGATCAGGCTGCGGCGCAACGTCTTCCTGGAAGCGGACGGTGCGCTGGATACCCCGCGTGGCATCCTGCTGGTTGGCGTACAGGGCGGTGGAAAAAGCCTCGCGGCCAAGGCGGTTGCCGGTATGTGGTCCGTCCCCTTGTTGCGTTTTGATTTCGGTACGCTGTACAACAAGTTCCATGGCGAAACCGAACGCAACCTGCGTGATGCGCTGCAGGCGGCCGAGGCCATGGCACCGTGCGTGCTCTGGATTGATGAAATCGAAAAGGCCGTCGCCTCCGGTGACAACGATGGCGGTACATCGCGGCGCATGCTTGCGACCCTGCTGACCTGGATGGCGGAACGCGCCGCACCGGTATTTATCGTGGCAACGGCAAACGCGATCGAACAGCTGCCGCCGGAATTGATCCGCAAGGGCCGGCTGGATGAAATCTTTTTTGTCGACCTGCCGGATGCCGCCACCCGCGCCGAGATTTTTGCGATCCACCTGCGCAAACGTGCGCACAATCCGGTGGACTTCGATATCATTTCACTGGCGGGAGTCACGGCAGGTTTTTCCGGGGCCGAGATCGAACAGTCCATCGTCGCCGCCACCTACCTGGCCCGTGAACAGGGCGCCGCCCTGAACACCGAACACCTGCGCAGCGAAATTGAGCAGACCCGGCCACTGTCCCGGGTCATGGCGGAACAAATGGCCCGCTTACGCAACTGGGCCAGGGACCGCACCGTACCTGCCAACTGAGTCGCGGCAACAGTTATACACAGTGCCTGCATCGCCCGCCGGCGCAACCCCCATGGCTGGATGCCAACCTGCCCCCAACCGGAATCACGCTTATCTATTTGTTTAGAATAATAATTTTTTATACTGCACGGACTACATAACAACAAAGGCACCCCCACCCACAAGCTATCCACCAGGATATCCACAATCTTATCCACAGGCCTGTAACCACCAGCGGTCTGAGGGCCAGATAGTCAAAATCTAGCACGGACGTCCAATAGTCGACCCTTTCTGGCCGTGCTAGGCTTGTGGTACTCCAGATTAACAACAGCCAACCGTGCATGACGCGGTATAAATCGGAGCGCCGTATGGATAGCACTGACTCACGCCCGAAATTTGACTTCAACGCCTGGGCAGAACTTGCCCGCAGGGACCCCCAAGCATTTGAGTTGAAAAGAAAATTACTCATTGAACGTGCAATCATGAGGGCGCCTGCAGATAAACAACAGCGGCTCCGCTGCCTGCAGTGGAAGCTTGACCAGGTACGCAAGCTCGCCAGTTCCCCG
>CAMYIO010000058.1 GCA_947258515.1 uncultured Ectothiorhodospiraceae bacterium | reverse complement strand
AGTCCGGTCGCTGCACTTCGCCCTTAAACAGGTCGATCGTTTTAACCTGGTAGTCCAGATCCAGTTCATCGAGAATCCAGCGGATGCGCTCGGCCCGGGAGCCGGACAAGTAATAGAGGGTCAGTTCCATTGGCAATCTCCAGTAACTTTCATTTCTTAAGTCACTAGCCTAGATCAGTAACTTCACTTTTGCAAGTAAGTGTTATACTAGGTGTATCAATCTGATAGCGAAGTTCCGATCATGAGCAACTGCAAGCGTTCCCCCTGTCCTGCCGCCTGTACCCTGGATTTGCTGGGTGACAAATGGACCCTGCTCGTCGTGCGCGACCTGCTGCTGGGCCAGCACACATATAAATCGTTACAAATGTCACCGGAAGGTATTCCAAGCAACATCCTGGCGGACCGGCTCAAGCGCCTGGAGCGTGAAGGGATTTTGCGGAGAGAGTTATACCAGGAGCGACCGCCGCGCTACGAGTATCACCTGACCGAGAAGGGCCAGATGCTGGGTCCGGTATTGCATGCCATGATGACCTGGGGCAGCACTTATGTGCCGGGAACGTTGAGCAAAGAAGAAGTTGAGGCCTTGTTAAATAACACAGGGCTAGCGCAAAGTAATTCGAAATAAAAGGAAGCGAAGAAAGGGGACAGATTTATTTTCTGTCTCATATAAATGTAATAGTCAGTATTCGATCTGACAGACATTGTCAGATTATCGCGAGCTTCACTTGCTCACATGAATGACAGAAGACGGCGCAAGAATTGCCATTCCCCGGACACAGAAAACCCCGCTGATGCGGGGTTCCTGATCGGTGATTAGCGGCCATTCTGATCCCTGTTTTTCGCCGGTCGAGCATCAAGCCCCCTCCCGCACCAGGCGCAGCGTCTGGGTGGGGTAGGCAAACTCGATTGCTTCCTCTTCAAAGCGTTCATGGGTACGCAGGTTAATAGCCTGTTGAATGTCCATATAAGTGTTGTAATCAGGCACCAGCACGTAGTAGACAGTCTCGAAGTTCAGAGAGAAGTCGCCGTACGCCTTAAAGTGGGATCGATCGAAGCGGGTGCTTGCTTGTGCCTCCACGGTTTCCCGGATGATAGTCGGGATCTTGATCAGTTTCTCGCGCGGGGTCTGGTAGGTCACCCCAAGGTTGAACACCACACGGCGTTCGAACATGCGCCCGTAGTTGCGGATGCGACTGCCCAGCAGGTCGGCGTTGGAGAACACCAGCTGTTCCCCGGACAGGCTGCGGATGCGTGTAGTCTTCAGGCCGAGACAATGGACAGGGAGGCGAACAGGTCGCCGAGGATGTTTTGCACAGCCAGCGCCACAGCGATACCACCCACCCCGAGTCCCGCGACCAGGGCCGTGACATTCACACCCAGGTTGTCGAGGATGAGCAGCAGGATCACCAACCACAGCACCAGGCGCCCGACAAAGCTTACGGCGCTCATGGTGGTCACGCTAGCCGGGTCTTCCTTAAGCTTGAGCTGCCGGTAGCCCTCCAGCCAGAAGAGGATGACCGCGTTGAGCCAGATGCCGGCCTGAACGATCAGGGCAATGGCCGCGACCGCGTTCGCGATCCCGCGCATGCGCACGGGAAGTGAGAGCAGTAGCGAGCCTGCAAACAGGGCGACTATCAGCAGGAATAACCACTTGGTATGGCGCAGCAGTTCGACGAGGGCATCATCCCAGGTAGTCTCGGTTCGCGCTGCCAGCCGCGCGATGTGCCGTACCCCCAGCGCCTTGAGGATGCGCAGCAGAACCGCGGTTACAATTGCCACGAGCAGGGCAATGAGCCAGGTGCTCAGGGTGTTGTCGTAGAAGGAGGTGTTGAGAAGTTCCATGGTCGTTGTCGCTCCAAGTGGTCCGCTGATGTATTCAGGCAGATATTATATGGAGTCGTACCCGCGCAACGCTACGCATAAACAGCACTCTTCCCATGAAACACCAGAAGACGGGATAGCTTCCGTTGTCTTTGACTACACCGAACTAAAGTGAAGCAGCAGCGGCAATGACCGATTTACCAATAATTGGACTTGTGGGGGACTGGAAAAGTCACAGCCGTCAGTGTGGCCATGGTGGTCACCGTACAAGCAGTTGGTCTCAGCCCATCATGGTTATTTGGTCACTGGCAGTGACTTTCTACTCACTCACCGGGTCAAATCTGAAAAACCGCAACAGCAATATATTGCAGACATTATTCAGCAAAGTGAGCAGGTGGCACGAGTGAAAGATTTTATTGACCTGATACAGTTGCAAACTGCGGCCCAGGGTTTACTGGCGCAGATCTACGATATTGTCCGCAATCCTCTATTTTGGACACAGTTTGTCGTCATCGCTGCAGTCTTTGTGCTGGCACGCTGGTTGATAACACCGCTACTGAAGCGCGGTCTTGAGCGGTTGGCAGCTTCCTGCACGCGGGTACCAAACTTTCGACGCACTCTGGCGGCACTCTCAGACGTCGCGAATACAATCGCCTGGCTTGCTTTGCAATGGATTGCAATTGTAATAGCAAGTTATCTGCACTGGCCCAGTGGTGCCCTTACGGTTATCGCCAGTCTGCTGAGCGCGTGGTTGCTGATTCGCCTGGTCACCATGCTGGTAGCCAATCCGGCACTTGCCCGCTTTATAGCTATTTCCGCGTGGACCATTGCCGCTCTGAACATATTCGGGTTGCTACAGCCCGTAAACACTTTTCTGGACAGCTGGTCGGTCAATATAGGACAAGTACGGCTCTCGCCATTGACCGTAGTGAAGATCGGGCTTTCATTGTGGTTCTCGCTGTGGCTTGCCAATGGCCTCGCGACACTGGTCGAGCGTAAACTCGCGCACACACAATCCGTTGCCCCAACAATGCGCGTACTGGGGGCGAAGTTAACCCGCATCAGCCTGATCATGGGCGCCTTCCTGATCGCCCTGTCAGCAGTCGGCATCGACCTCACCGCGTTTGCGGTGTTCAGTGGCGCGTTGGCTGTTGGCCTTGGATTTGGCTTGCAGAAGATATTTTCCAACCTGGTGAGTGGTGTGATCCTGTTGATGGACCGCTCCATCAAGCCCGGCGACGTCATCGCTGTGGGCACCAGCTTCGGCTGGATCAATCACCTCGGTGCACGCTACGCGTCGGTTATCACCAGGGACGGTATAGAGCATCTAATCCCGAACGAGGAACTCATTACGCAACGCGTGGAGAACTGGTCGTACAGTGACCAACAGGTGCGATTGAGGATCCCGATCGGCATCGCTTACCGCTCAGATCCGCGCCAGGCGATGAAATTGTGTGTTGAAGCCGCCCAGATGGTGCCACGCGTCCAGTTGCAACCCGAGCCACGCTGCCAGTTAATCGGATTCGGTGACAGTTCCGTGGACATGGAGCTGCGCCTCTGGATCAACGATCCTCAGAATGGATGTGGAAGTATTATCAGCGAGGTATTGCTCGGAGTGTGGGACCGCTTTCATGAACATGGTATCGAGATACCCTTCCCGCAGCGTGACCTGCACCTGCGCTCAATGCTCGGCGAACACGATACACAGTCACTGGTAACCGGATTGCGTGGTGAACCGCCACTGCAAGCTTCGGCATGATGCTGTTTATTCTTTGCCTTGACGCTAACAGGTGAAAAAACCCGGGCTATCAGGGCCGGTCCGCCATGCCCGGGAGAAAATCCGGAAGAAACGGCAACCAGTGTGACTTCCCCTGGAATAATCCACATATCCAGTTCGATTACTGAATCGTAATGGCTCCTTGATAGAAAAACGAATTTGTTTCATTTTCCTGCCACACAGGCTTGCCCGGGACTTCAAGTAATTAAAACGACGCGGGGCATGAAAAGACCCCGTTGCAAAACACCGTCGATGGCAGAGAAGGAAGTCTGGTCTATCTGTTGGCGTATAATCTCATTCGGATCATAATGCCCGCGATAGCGGTTACATACACTATACCCATCGGGTGTCCCTGGAGAATGGATAGAATGAAGAAGCTTTTTGTTACCTGGAACTGGCTACTGTCGCCGGCACTCGCCTTAGCCATGCTCTCGACTGCGACTTTCGCCAAAGACTGCCCCTCCGACATTGACGCCGTCACCGCCACGGACGTAAAGATTCCGCTCGAGGCGCTGTCGTATCGCGTCAAACCGTTGACAAAATGTGAGCTAGAGGCGGAAGCAGGTGCATGGCTTTTGTTGCTGAAAGAAAAAGTCACCGAAATCAGCAACGCTGAAGTGGCGGCAATCTACAAAAAGAAGGAACTGCAAGCGCAACAACAGGCCGAGGACGTATCAGCTCAAGATGCCCGGGTACAGGAAGCCAGCAAGGCGGTAGAAAGCAAGGCGCTGGAGCAAGACCAGGCCGAGCCTGCTTCAGCATCCGCAAAACAAGACACGGCAGACATCAAAACCGCGCTGGTCAAACATCTCACCAAACTGAGGTCAGAGCGGACCGCGCTCATCGACCGCTTCAATGTCGTACTCGATCAATGGAATGCCAAAGGCGGCGATAGCGCTGAATACGCGAGCTATATCAAAGCCGTATCCGGCATCAAGGTCGATGTCACCGACGCCAGCGCGACATGGACCACCATTACCGGCTGGCTGCTGTCACCGGAAGGCGGCTTTCGCTGGGTGGTTAACATTATCCAGTTTATTGTTATCGTGATTGTGTTTTACCTGCTGTCGATTGTTGCCGGCAAAGCCGCACAAAAGGTGGCGTCAAGATCGAAAACCTTCTCCTCACTGTTAAGTGAATTCATGGTGCTGAGTGCCCGCCGACTGGTACTGTTCATCGGTTTCTTTGTCGGGCTGTCGGCACTGGAAATCAACGTCGGGCCGGTACTCGCTGTCATCGGCGCCGCCGGTTTTGTAATCGCCTTTGCATTGCAAAATTCACTGAGCAACTTTGCAAGCGGCATTCTCATGCTGATCTATCGGCCGTTTGATACCGCCGATACCATCAAGGTCGCGGGCGTACTGGGCAAGGTCGAGTCGATGAACCTGCTGTCCACACAGTTAAGAACACCGGATAACCAGCTGGTTATCGTCCCCAATAATTCGGTCTGGGGTGACGTCATCACCAATGTCACAGGCATTACGCAGCGTCGCGTGGATCTGATCTTTGGTATCGGTTATGACGATGACATCGACAAGACGCAGAAGATCCTCGAAGACATCGTCAACGGACATGAACTGGTCCTGAAAGAACCTCAAGCCATTGTGAAACTGCACGAGCTTGGCGAATCATCGGTCAACTTCATTTGCCGTCCCTGGGTCAAGCCGGATAACTACTGGGATGTTTACTGGGATATTACCCGCGCCGTGAAACACCGCTTCGATGCCGAAGGTATCACCATACCCTTCCCGCAGCGTGATGTGCATATCTACCAGGAAACAACATCACCAATGTAGGAGCGCCGTCCTGCGACGCGATTGGTGAGTTCCGGGCTCGGCCGAGGCTGTGTAAAAGCAAAAAGTGATTTATAAAAGCGGGACACTAATGCGATTTCTGGAACACTTCATGACTGCTCCGATTGCTTCCGGCTGGAGCAAAATCGCCGGGTGGGTCTCTCACCCACTGGAAAACGCCGCCTCTGCACGGCGCACGCCAGAACCGGCATTCCGCACAAATGAAAACGGCGACCAACGAATGAACGAAGGCTGCCGTTTGAGGAAAGTAAAACTGTCAAGCGATTTTCTTACATCTGGTTATGCCAATCATACCGGGCCAATCAGCCTCGCATTTACATTTTGTGAATTGACCCTGGCCAGCACATCCTGAGAGGAATACAAATCCCTGTCGTATCTGACCAGCATCAGGTGATAACGCAACGGGCAGAACTCTGCGGCAACGATTCCATCATTATTTCCCAGTGAGGCCACCAGGTTCCGGCGCTGCGGTTCTTCCAGATTTTCGGTTATATGCACAACAATTTCGATAGTATGTTCCGGTTCGGTCTCTATGCTATGTAATGCTTGTTCCATTGTATATCTCCTCGCGTATATGCAGTTAGACTCGTACAGTTGGTGATCAGGCCAGACGGTTCACACGATCGCTGACCTTGACGCTAAAGGTAGTAGAAATAACATCAAAATGTAATGTAAATAATTACTATTCAGCACATCTGCATGTAACGAAGTTCTAACAAATGACAAAAGAAATACTGAGGATATTGCATAGGTTATGAATAATTCGCTCGCATCATTCAATGTAGCCTTAATAAATCGAATAGGTACTTTCGACCGATGTTGTAACTTTACATACATCTTGCGAGTTACTATTGATAGTTCACAGGCTCAAGAACTGACACCAGGGAGGGAATAAACCTGGCACATCGTAAGCGCCATGATTTCTATTAATATACTGCAATAATTGCCAGGAGGTAATCGATGCGCAAGTTTCTTATATTGACGTTCATTGCCAATCTGCTCTTGATACTGGCATCGCTATGGATACTGCCGGATCAGGTGGCGATACATTTTCATGGAGGTGGCACGCCGGATGCCTGGGCGTCTAAATGGGTCAATGCGATCATTTTTATGGCAATTCAGATACCGTTGTTCCTGTTATTCATTTCGGCCGGCCGCCTGACATTAAAGATGCCAGTAAGCTGGATCAGTCTGCCAAACAAGGAATTCTGGCTGAAGCTGGAGAACCGTGCCGAACTGGAAACACGTTTCAGCACCCTTATGGAAGAATTTGGTGTAGTTCTGTTTCTTCTTCTGTTTATTGTTGGCCTGCTTGCATTAGAGGCCAATCTTAGTGACCCGGTACGGTTGAATGAACCGTTGTTTCTGTCATTTTTTATCGGATTTGTGCTCTATGTGCCGTATTGGTTAGTGAAATTGTTTCGGCGTTTGAAGGTGCCTCGCTAAATCTTCCTGATAAAGTTGCACTTGGGTAAATTTCGGCGTTTAACAGAAGTTAACATGGGAATGTCCTGTTTCTACCAGCAATCTGCCGTTTGACGCGCTATCAACACCGATTGTTGATAGGGTCGGCAACGGGGATAACCGGCCATCTCCTGACCTACACGGACAAACAGCGAACGGCAGGAGTGCCGCAGAACTGTACGTAGCACACACATGAAAACAGCCCCGAAGGGCCGTCTTTGAATTATGTAGTTATGCTGCTTTCTCGCGTCTTGCTATTCCGATCAGACCCAGCAGGCCGGAACCTGTGAGCCAGACTGCGGTGGTTTAGACAACAGCACCGGGTAGTCTAATAAACTGCGCTCTGACACATCCTCAGATCACGCCTGATTCTGCCTCCAGAATCATCTCCAGATTCTGCTTGTCCAGATTTGACATCTTCAAATGAAACAGAAGAAGCCCGATAAAATTGGCCTGTGTGTGCATGACCCGGCAACCGATTTTCAAGGATTCAGGTTCGCCCCGTTTATGGTACTGCAGCATCAGCGACCCCATGTCGCCGGCTTTCGGTGTCATATTCTGCGCGCTCTTTGGTAATTGCTGGAACTCCGCCATGGCACCCTCCTGAGACAGATCATGGGTAAAACCGCGCGCCCGCACGCCATAGCCAATCTGCAGATAACAAGTTAACTTCAGCCGCTTGCGCGGAAACATTCTTCGTTCTATGAGGACATCAGACATTACCAGGACCCTTAATGTTTCCAGAAGCGTGCATCGTATCAGAGAGAGATCGATGGTGTCAGAACCGATTGATCCACATGAACCGGGAAACTTCCTGCATCGCCCAAACACCTGCCATTCAAAATATCCTTGAATACCGGTTGTTTATGGAAGACAAACGAGTGCAACCGGCCAACGCCTGACCTGCACAGACGACCAGCGAAGGGTAACCATGCAGCAAAAATTGCCGTTCCCGCCCTGCAATCGTACGACGGTTGTCAGCTAAAAGTAGCTATTCATTCGGCGAGCAGTAACAGTTGATACTGTCTCAATGGCGCACATGGGCATGCATCCCGGTCGGGCAACATTCTTCGTGGGGCATTATCCCGGGCGCCTGCTCGTACCAGTCACGTGTAATGTTGATCACTTTCACCGCAGCCAGCATAACCGGCACTTCTATCAGGACACCGACAACGGTAGCCAGTGCCGCACCGGATTCAAAACCAAACAGTACGATGGCGGTTGCTACCGCCAATTCAAAAAAGTTGCTGGCACCGATGAGTGCTGACGGACCTGCAACACAGTGTGGCGAACGCACTCGGCGATTGAGCAGATAAGCCAGTCCCGAGTTGAAAAACACCTGAATCAGGATGGGTACGGCCAGGAGCAGTATTACTAGTGGTTGCGTAATGATCTGGTCACCCTGAAACCCGAACAGCAGTACCAGTGTAACAAGCAAGGCAATCAGTGAAATCGGGTGCAGTGCCCTGATCATCTGTGCGAGTTCTGAACCGCCTTTTTCATTGGCTAAAAGGGCACGACGCCACAATTGCGAGACAACTACAGGTATGACGATGTAAATAACAACTGAAAGGAACAAGGTATCCCAGGGCACAGCAATCGCAGATAATCCCAACAGCAGACCAACAACAGGAGCAAAGGCAACGATCATGATGACGTCGTTGAGCGCAACCTGTGTAAGGGTGAAATGAGGCTCGCCCTCGCACAAGTGACTCCATACAAACACCATTGCGGTACAGGGTGCAGCGGCCAGGATGATAAGGCCGGCAACATAGGAATCAATCTGTTCAGCCGGCAGCCAGGGTGCAAATACGTTGCGAATAAAAAACCAGCCAAGCAATGCCATTGAGAAAGGCTTTACAGCCCAATTGACAAACAACGTTACACCGATACCCCGCCAGTGATCCTTGACGTGACTCAGCGCATGAAAATCGATCTTCAGCAGCATGGGGATGATCATCAGCCAGATCAATAATGCGACGGGTAGATTGACCTCGGCGATTTCCATTCTCCCAATCAGCTGAAAGGGCTCCGGGATAAAGTGCCCAAGGGAAATACCGGCAATGATGCAGAGCAACACCCACACCGAGAGATACCGTCCGAAAAATCCCATATCCGAACGACTGGCTCTCTCCACTGTTGGTTCACGCTCCATACTCATATCATAACATCTGACATTGCAATGAACTGCTGGTTAGCATGTGTTTCCTTGGCTTACTGAAGCAGTCAGCAAGAAGGTTGAACTCACGGCCGGGGTCGGAAGGACGCGTTTAGCAGAAAACTCAATCGCTTACCCCGGGAACGTCACGTCTTGCCCAAAACCGGACTTATAGCCAAATAAAAAACAGCTCCGTAGAAGCCATCTCAGTGGGCCCATTCGAAAAATGAGCTATGATTGGTGGCATCGCCTCATTAATGAGCAATGAAGCAAGTTTTCACACAGTCTGGCCCCGGGGCGGTCATTCATCGAGGCAAGTTGGTGCCGTGATGGTACCCTGATTATTACTAAAGTTTGAGTACATCAAATAGCGCTCAACTTCGACTGCAAGCCGCTTCGACTCCCGGTTTATCTCAAACAGGTGGCCACGGATAGTTTCATCAAAGCCGATAAAATACAGCCCGGGCGATGATGTAGGTCCTCCCGAATGAAATCGGGGCTGACCGATGTCGTCGAGAACTCCCGGCACCTTCAGGATCTTCTCAAGCCCGGTTCGGAAACCCGTGGCTGCAACGACCACATCGACCGCCTCTTTTGACCCGTCCGCGTAAATAACGTTTTTCGAATCGAAACGCGATATCCCGGGGCGAACCACGATGCGTCCCTGCTTCAACTGTTCCACGAACCCGGCATCAATAACCGCGTGTTTCCGGGCAGAGAACGGTCCCCATGCGGCTTTGCCAAGTCCATACTCGGTCAGGTCTCCTATGGAGAATCGGCGCAGTGCTGTACCCATGCGGTCGATCACTCGTGGCATTCCAACATGTGTCAAGGCAATGCCGAAGAGTTGCACAGGGACAATTTTAAACATCTCACGTGTAACGATGGGGGGCGTCGTCCGTACCGAGACCGAGACGGTAGCTGCACCGTGCCTGGAAAGGTCCGCGGCAATCTCAGCACCACTGTTCCCCAATCCGATCACAAGGGCATTTTGTCCCTTGAATGAAGCGCCGGTTGTATATTGCGATGAGTGGAGGACTACGCCTGTAAAACTATCGATTCCCTCCCACGCTGGCAGGCTGGCTTCTGCATAATGGCCCGTGGCGATGATAACGATTCTCGCTTTTCGTATGCCCTGGTTTGTCACGACCTCCCAATCCATACTCCCGGAACTGCCCGGAATTGCTTGTACCGCATCGACGTGCTCACCGAGTGATACATCCAGTCCGAGCACTTCCGCGTACTCTTTCAGGTAATCGGCATACTCGTCCTTCGACAGGTACCGGGGTCGATCTCTGGGGATCGGGTAGCACGCCAGGCCTGAATAGCGTCGTATGGTGTGAAGCCTAAGGCACCGGTAGCGCCGAGACCATGAAGCGCCGATGCAGTCTTCCCGGTCGAGAACAATCGCACGAATTTCTCGCCTGGCTAGCGCAGCGGCGGTGGAAAGTCCGGCCGCCCCTCCTCCGATGATGAGTACGGGACTATCAGCGTCACGCAGAGACATAGAAGCTTCCAAGGGTGTACAGGTACGACGCGAGCACAATATGGAAAACAATCGGAATCGTTCCCCCGAACCAACGCTGATCCGGGCGGCGGGACATCTTTATCGTATAGCGGATCACCATTGCCATTACATAAACGTAGCTGAAGGCGATGAGAATGTTCCCGGTGCCCGGGTTCTTCACAGTCGATATCCCAACGTTCATGGAAAACGACACGTCAACCCACACCATGACGGCGATAAAGACGAGTTGAATCGGCAGTAAGACCGGGTACGGTACAAAATTCCATTGCTCCATTGGCGGGAGCCACTGCCGGGGTCGTACTGCCACCAGTATTTGACCGACCACTCGCAGCACGAACAGGCCTGTGAAGAACCACAGAATTGAAGCAATATCAGCAGGTTTTTCAGAGTCGATCGTCCCGATCAGAAGCATGCCCAGGGTTGCCAGGGTGATCGCCATGACGATGATGAGTACGACTCTTGTTACGAGCGGTGTTGTGTCAGTCCGGTCGCTCACAATGCAATCGAGTCCATCATGTATCGAGGAGCAGGTCGCGGTAGTGACGGTACCAGTCGCTTTGGAAGCGTTCCTCTGGATCGTATTCCCGCTTCAGTCCCAGGAACTGACGTAGTTGTGGGTAGCATGTTTCCACCTGTTCACGTTCTGCCCACCGGTGGTAGGTGAGATAGTACGTGCCGCCGCGTTCGATGGCGAGGTCGATAAGACGACGGAATGCTTCCGCGGCGCGTACGATCCCATCTGGTGTGTGCACCGTGTGAAGGTTGAAGATCACGCAGGCCCATGGCTCGCTGGCCCATGCAAGGAACGATTCGTCGTCACGCTCGATAAGCCTGATCGTCCCGTATATGACATCAACATTATGCTCACGAAAGTCCTCAGCGGCAGCGATCATAAAGTCGGCAAGCCGATCGCGAGGGACGCACAGTTCCGAGATCATTTCGGTGGCCCGATGCACTGCCCCGAGGGCTTCATCGAGCTGCTGGTGGTAACCGTCCAGATAATCTGCCAGCTGGTGCCGATCCGAATAGTAAACCTGTCCCGACGTCGCAAGGTAGTGCTCACTGTAGAGCTTGAATGCCTGACGTTTGTCGGTATGCGCAAGCGTGATCAGTCCAATCCAATCGTCCCGGGAAAGCTCCCGCTGGTCGGCAGTTGGTTGCTGTTCCCGCTCGACTGGCCGGTAACATGAGAAGACGCCAGCGCGAAGGAAGTCCTCGGATGTGTCGTCGATTGCGAATTGAAAATCTCCGTACAGGAAGCCGTCACTGATCCGCTCGTTGAAACGTGTCACAAGATCGTCAATCTTCCCCAGTTCGACGACACGTTCAAGCATCCGACGCGGTGCAAGTCGGAGTGTCGCTGAATAGATACAGCCAAAGAGCCCGTAGCCTCCTGCAACGAGGCAAAATAGCTCATAGTTACGATCCCGACTACACTCGACTGTTTCGCCGTTCGCGTTCACGAGTACAAGTGATTTTATGTCGGAAACGAAGGGCTTCATCGTGAGCCCCCGCCCGTGAGCGTTCGCTGAGATCGTGCCACCGATCGAGAGACGATCGGCGCCCGTCTGCTTCTGGGCTATTGTCCACTGGCTTGTCAGACCAGCCTGAATGGTTTCGAGATACTCGATCAGCGCAGGCCACTGGATACCAGCCTCGACCTCGACAAAACCTCGCTCGGTATCAATGCCAAGGACACGATTCAGCTTTTTCGTATCGAGCACAACGCCGCCAGCGCAAAACTGCTGCCCACCCATCGCGTAGCGACCACCTGCAACCGAAACAGGAATCCCGAGCGCGCGCGCCCGTGCAATCCCTGCACGTATCGCCTCGAGCGAGTCGGCAGAGACGATCTCGACGACCTCCGACGGATTCAGTCCGGAGTGTAGATCGTTGATAATCACAACACCATTACCAGGAGTGCCTAGCGACTGCCCTTGCGCATATGCTTCATCAACAGGATGCTTGTTCCCCCCACCCAAACAACATAGAACACCACATTGAGAAAACCGGCCTTGTTCGGAGACCAGAATCCGCTATGGTTTAAGGCGGTTGTGCTGGCAACAGCCCACAGCCCCACGGCGATGCTTACCCAGCCCCACCAGGCGGGAATGAACCGGGTACGAAGTGCGGCTATGGCCACCGGAAGGAAGAACCCCGCGCTGATGATGTTCTGGCCAGTGTCGATGACGGAACCGAGGTGGAAGATGACTGCAACGGTATCCGGTGAGGTATCACCAATGCTGATGAAAGCAATGCCACTACGCATGATGGTCGCGGCCGAACCAAGCGCTAAAGCGACTGCGAACGATAATCCCGCGGTAACCGCAAGAATCATTTCGTCAGCATCCCTCATGGCCATGACGAGCGCAGCCATGAACCAGATCATCGCGAGCGCGCCAAGACCCTGAACGAACATGCTCAAAATCACCCGGTCGTGGTTGTCCGTAAAGAACCTGAGGATGGATCCTGGATCGTCGGCAACTGTCGGCCCGTTTCCGTAGATAAACCACCCCGCAAAAAACAAGAAAACACTCATCAGCCCTGCAATGGCAGCACACTGATCCCATGTATCTTTTCTCATATTATCCCCCCGTTGACGTAAGTTTCAGTGGGATAACTTGCCTTTAACTATCCCAATACTTAAACTGCAGTGGCATTTTAACGCATATGTATCGCCGGCATGCTGGAATTCTTACAAGACATTTCTGCGCTTTTCTGCTGTAAGTTTTTCATCACGCTGCATGGAAACCCTCCTGGACAAAGTGAGTCGCTACCTCCACGCAGGTCAGTGCGTGCCTGTGGACAAATGAAGACGCCAACCGCCAGCGGATCACCCATTTTCAATCGGCGTACGGCCGCAACGAACTTTTGCTCGAATTCATCGTAGACTGCATCCACGACAATAAAGCGCTTGGCGGCGATACAGCTTTGACCACTAGCCTGAAATCGGCTGAAGATACCCGCTTCCACCGCCTTGTCGATATCAGCATCTTCGAGCAAGATGAAGGGATCCGAGCCGCCCAGTTCCAGCACACATTTTTTCAATGCCCTGCCCGCCTCGGCCGCAACAGCACGCCCGGCATAGTAACGACACCCCCAGGCGCACTTTTCCACCTCGGCGAGCCCCTGAGCATAGATCTTGCCCATTTCCGCACTCATCAACCTGGCGTATTCCTCCCTGTTATCCATGAGTACATCGTGCGCAGCCATCATCCGCTGCGCACGATCCTCAACGGCAGTCTTTCCCCATGTCCGCTGTGCCAGCTGGCACTGCCCCAGGATAGCCTGCACCTGTGATGGCTGCATCGTCGCGTATGTAGTTATGTGCTCGCCAGTGGCGGGATTGATGCTGTCGAATGTCATACGGGCTCTCCTGTTGATCGCTGCCCAGGATTCAGACCAGGCAGACCTTTGCGGCCAACTCATCGATCAGTACCCGCTTGTTGTCGGTGTAATCGATCGGCACCTCGACCAAATGGATACCACCCGCGTTAAAGCAGTCTTCAAGCAGCGGCAGAAATGCCTCCGTTTGCTCTACCCGGTGACCCTGCACCCCGTAACTGCGGGCGTACTGGACAAAATCCGGATTGCCAAAGCCAAGTCCCCAGTCCTCGAAACCATCGACAGCCTGCTTCCAGCGGATCATTCCGTAGGCGTTATCACGCAAGACCAGCACCACCAGATCCAGCTCAAGGCGCACGGCGGCTGCGGTAATTGCGCGCAAACCAGATTTTGTACATGCCATTATCCAGGGCAATAATGCCGTCGCTGGGCACGGCCTTGCGCACATCCGCGACAATACGCTGGGGAGTGAGTGGGAAACGCGGGTCACTCGCATCTTTTTCGATATGGGTAAGTACGTTCTCGCGCACGCGCATGAAATAACTAAAATCGTGATTCGGCGAGGGTTCAAGCCTGGTGGCCAATCGTTCAAAGGTCGTCGCAATGTCCCCTACCAGCTCAAGCTGGGGGAAATAAACATCATCCACCACCGCGGTGTTGAAGTTGATATGGATTACGCGCTTGCCCCCGGGCTCCATGAAGAAAGGCGGTTTTTCCACGACATCGTGACCGGCATTGATGACCAGATCCGCCCGATCGATGGCGCAATGCAGGTAATCACCCGACGACAGTGCCGCGGTACCGATGTACAGTGGATGGTAGCCACCGATAACACCCTTGCCCATCTGGGTGTTGAAAAAAGGGATACCTGTTTTCTCAACAAAATCCTGCAGCGGCTTGAAGATGCGCTTGCGATTGGCGCCGGCGCCGATCATCAACAGCGGATGACGCGCCGATTGAATCATTGCCACTGCCGACTCCAGCGCCTTCTCATCCACCACAGGCAGGCGTGGCTGACGCATCTCAAACAGGTGAGCTGACTCTGCCTG
>CAMYIO010000057.1 GCA_947258515.1 uncultured Ectothiorhodospiraceae bacterium | reverse complement strand
GAAGACCTGGGTAACGGCCTGAGTGCAATCTTCAAGATCGACTTCCAGTATGAGACCACCGAGCGTGACAAGGGTCTGCTCGATCGTGACCAGTGGATAGGCCTCGGAAGCAACTGGGGTAAGCTGCGTATTGGTACCATTTCTACGGGTTACAAATCTCACGGTGCCATGCTCGACCCGGTCTACCGTACCGCGGTTCAGGGTCGTGACTGGGGTTTCCAGTCCAACCTGCACACGGGTGCCGGTGATACCGCCGCTCAGGGTCGTGCGACCAACACCATTCGTTATGACAGCCCGACTTTCTCAGGTTTCATGGCGACCGCACACTACACTGTGCAGCCTGAAACGGATCTAGACTCGAAGGCTGATAGCCCCTGGGGTATCGGTGGCCAGTGGCAGGGCGGTGGTTTCCTCGTCTTTGCTGACTACATCACCAGCGATGCCGGCGACGACGATGATGCCTGGAAGGTCGGTGGCCGTTGGGGCTTCGACAAGTTCGCCATCTTTGGTCAGTATGAAGGGGATGGGGGTGCTATCTCTAACCGGTTCAGCGGAGTTGTTTCTGATGGTGGTGACGCCGCTACACTGGACGGTATTGGCGATAGTTCCGATACCTGGTTCCTCGGTGGTACCGCCACCTTCGGCAACAATATGCTCTATGCCGCCTATGGTCAGGGTGGTGATAAGGATGGTGCTGTTGTTACCTCGAGTACAGATACTGCTCTAGTAGGCGAGGTGGTTTCCAACGAATATGATTCCTGGGAAATTGTCGGTGTACACAGCCTCAGCAAGCGTACCAAGGCCTATGTTGGTTATGGTTCGCAGGACTTTGATGCAGGCAGCAAGCGCACTGCTTTTGCGCTGGGTATGAAGCACACGTTCTAATCGGCACGATCGAGCAGAACCGGGAAACGGGGCCTTACGGCCCCGTTTTCTATTGTGTTGCGTGCTGACAACAAAATGGAAATATGTGTTGCATTTTTGCAGTTGATTGGGTAAATTCCTAATTATACAGATGGCTTGTCAGGTAAGCCGTATTCCAATGTTTCCGGGGGAGTCCAGCATGATGAAAAAACAATTACCGATCCTGATCGCTGCAGTCCTGGCAGGTGGCATGAGCGCTGCAGTCGCGGACGTGACGGTCTTTGGTCATATCGATACCAGTTGGGATTACCGGGATGCAGATGGTAGTGGTGATGGTGGTAGTGGTGGTAATACGACTAATCTCAACTGCACGACCTGTTCTTTTGGTCTCAAGGGTAGCGAAGACCTGGGTAACGGCCTCAAGGCACTCTTCAAGCTCGACTTCCAGTACGACACCACCGAGCGTGATAAAGGTCTGACCGATCGTGACCAGTGGCTGGGAATGGGCGGGGTGTTTGGCCAGCTGCGTGTGGGTACCATCTCGACCGTCTACAAGTCCCACGGTGCCATGCTGGATCCAATCTATCGCACCGCACTGCAGCAGCGTGATCGTGGCCTGCAGTCTGATTTACACCGTGGTGCGGGTGAGGAGGGGCAGGGCCGTGCCACCAATACACTGCGTTATGACACCCCCACCTGGAATGGCCTCGGTATTGGCGCGCATTATACCGTGCAGACGGAAACCGATGCCGACAGTAAATCCGATAGCCCCTGGGGTATTGGCGGCCAGTGGGAGGGGGGTTCCTTTCTTGTCTTCGCCGACTATATTACCAGTGATGAAGGCGGCGATGATTCTGCCTGGAAAGTGGGGGGCAAGTACGATTTAAGTATCTTCTCGTTTTTCGCTCAATATGAAGGGGATAGTGGCCTGATCAGTGCGCGCGGTGACAACCAGACCGATGGTTCCGGTGATGGTGCCGATACCTGGATGCTGGGTGCAACCGCCACGCTGGGTAACTCCATGGCCTATTTCGGTTTTGGACGCGGCGAGGAAGGTAGTGGTGGCAGTACGGCATCCTACTACAACGCCTGGCAGCTTGTCGGGAGCCATAATATGAGCAGGCGCACCATGCTCTACGGTGGATACAGTGAACTCCGCTGCGACCAGCAAGATAACGATGCCTGTTCCGGCATCGGTGATAACAAGGGTGATTCCAAAGACAGAAAGTTGTCGTTTGGTATGAAGCACACCTTCTAGAATCAATTAGCGTGTTGTTATAAGAACGGGGCCCGCGGGCCCCGTTTTATATGGGGTAGTCGTATTTTCCGTACACTCAATAATCCATCTGGATGATTTGTGAACAATAATAGCCGTTTTCTTTTTGATAGCTGCAAGGGTGATGCGCGCGTGCCCCTTGTCATTGTTCTGTTTGGTCTGCTGTCGCTGATGACGGCGTGCATCAGTCTCCATCCTGAAGAATCACCGGCCGTGGTTAAGGAATGGGCGCATAGTGGCGGCAGCGTGGTCGCGTTCAGTCAGTCCGGCGACCTGCTGGCATCGGGTGGCTGGGAAGGTACGGTGCGTTTGTGGCAGTTGCCACAGGGCAGGGAGGTGCGTCACTGGAACGCGCACAGCGATTCTGTGAACGGTATTGTTTTCCTGGAATCGGACCGAGAGATCGTTACGGCCGGTTATGATGGTGTGCTGGCCAGGCGTTCAGTTGACGGCCAGAGGCTGCAGCAAATCACGACACCGTCTCCGGTCACTCATATGGATGCGGATACTGAAACAGGCCGGCTGCTGACCGGTCATGCGGACGGGATGGTGCGCCTCTGGAAGGCTGCAGATTTCACCCTGTTAAGGGAGCAGCAGCTACACCGTGGTGCGGTGAGGGCGGTTGCCATTGCACCCGGTGTGGCACGCTATGCTTCCAGTGGCGCGGATGGAACCGTGGCACTGTGGTCAGAAGACGCGATGCCCCGGCAACTCGAAACACCCCCCGCCGATGCCTGGACCCTGGCATTCTCACCCGACGGTAAAACGTTGTCCGGCGGCAGCTGGTTCCGCCTGTATCGATGGAATCTTGCCGACGGTGCGTTAACCACGATCGCAACCGAACATCGCGGCATAATAAAATCCATACAATACCTTGATGACGGCAACGAACTGGCAACCATCAGTCGCCAGACAGACAGTTCCGTGTATTTTCTGGACGCAGAGAGTGGCCAGGTACGACGCCGCTTCCAGCGACATGACCTGTGTGGCGCGGATATCGCCGTCTCTGCGGATGGCCGATACCTGGCGACGACCAGTGATGATGCCAGTGTGCGTTTCTGGTTGCTGGAGAGTGATAGCGAAGAGAGCCACTAACATGTATCGCGCTTGCGAAGCGCTCCTACGCCAGTAGATGCACCCGTAGGTGCGGACCGCGTCCGCGAAACTCCTGCGCCAGTAGATGCACCTGTAGGAGCGGACCGCGTCCGCGAACAGCGATACCCGGCATCTGCCGCTTCTGTGGGTAGGAGCGGACCGCGTCCGCGAACAGGTCTGTCGCGGAAGGTGGCGGCTACGTCAGTGTCCGCACCCCGTCTTTGCCACCCAGCAGCAGCACGTCCGCAGGCCGTTTGGCAAACAGGCCGACGGTCACGATGCCGGGGATGTCATTGAGTTCCTGTTCCAGTTTAACCGGTTCCATGATTTCAAGGTTGTGCACATCGAGAATGACATTGCCATTATCCGTGGTAAAGCCTTCACGGTAAACGGGTTGGCCGCCACGCCTGACCAGTTCCCTGGCCACCATGCTGCGAGCCATCGGGATGACTTCAATGGGAAGCGGGAATTTACCCAGCACATCAACCAGCTTGCTGTCGTCGGCAATGCACACGAACTTGCGGCTGCAGGCAGCAACAATCTTTTCCCGGGTCAGTGCGCCGCCGCCGCCCTTGATGAGGTGCAGGTAATGGTTGGCTTCATCGGCGCCATCAATATAGACGGATAATTCACTGACGGAGTTCAGGTCGAGTACCGGGATGCCGTGGGCCTCAAGTCGTTCCGCGCTCGCATTGGAACTGGCTACCGTGCCATCAATCTTGTGCTTGATGGTGGCAAGGCTGTCGATAAAGTGGTTTGCCGTCGAGCCGGTACCAACGCCGATTATTGTGCCAACTTCGACATATTCCAGTGCCGCTTCGGCGACCATCTTTTTCATTTCATCCTGTGTCATGTCCTGTTCCCCGATAATGATGGCTGTCGATAATAGCAGCTAGCCACTGTCCGCTGCCAGATACAGGCCACTTGCCTCTCGTCACCGAATTAATGAACTGGTACTGTACCTGACATGCTAGAACGTTATATGAAGAAGATACTGGGTTCGCGCGTCTATGATGTGGCGCAGGAAACACCACTGCAGCAGGCCGCACGCCTGTCGTCGCGCCTCGGAAACCGGGTATGGATGAAACGTGAGGACCTGCAGCCTGTGCATTCCTTCAAGTGCCGGGGAGCCTATAACAAAATGTCGGGCCTCTCGCAGGATGACTGCGCGCGTGGAGTTATCGCGGCATCTGCCGGGAACCATGCGCAGGGTGTGGCACTGGCGGCACAGAAGCTCGGTATCAAGGCGCTGATTGTCATGCCGGTGACCACACCGTCCATCAAGGTTGAGTCTGTCAGGGATTACGGTGCGCGTATAAAACTGGCGGGTGACACCTATGATGATGCCTATGCCTATGCAGCGGCCGAGGCCGAGAAGCGTGGTATGATCTTTATTCATCCCTATGATGATGCGGATGTCATCGCCGGCCAGGGAACGGTCGGGCTCGAAATTCTGAAGCAGCACGGGGATGACCTGCACGCCATTTTTGTGCCAGTGGGTGGCGGCGGTCTGATTGCTGGCATCGCCGTGGCTGTCAAATCATTGCGGCCTGATGTCAAGGTGATCGGTGTGGAGCCGGATGAAGCCCCCTGCATGTACGAGGCATTGAAGCGTGGCCGTCGCGTGACACTGAAGCAGGTCGGTATTTTTGCAGACGGTGTTGCCGTGCGCCAGGCCGGTAAGGAACCGTACCGGATCGCACGTGAGCATGTTGATGATGTCATCCTGGTGAGTACCGACGAGATCTGTGCCGCGATCAAGGATATCTTCGATGAGTGTCGCGCTATCGTTGAGCCGGCGGGTGCGTTGGCCATCGCTGGCATGAAACGTTACGTTGAAGAGACCGGGGTTCAGGGCCGGAACCTGGTGGCGATCAACAGCGGTGCCAATATGAATTTTGACCGCTTGCGGCATGTGTCGGAACGGGCGCAGATTGGCGAGCAGCGCGAGGCACTGCTCGCCGTAACGATCCCGGAAGAGCCGGGGAGTTTCAGACGCTTCTGTCGCTCGATAGGAAAGCGCGGTATCACTGAATTCAATTATCGTTACGCGGACCCGCAGCAGGCGCATGTATTCGCAGGCGTGCAACTGCAGGACGGAGATGCTGAACGTCATGAACTCGTGCAGGAGTTGATTGATGAGGGTTATCCCGTCGCGGACCTCACTGACAGCGAACTGGCCAAGCTGCATATTCGCCACATGGTCGGCGGCAGGGTTCCCGGGCTCAGGGATGAACTGTTATATCGCTTCCAGTTTCCCGAACGACCGGGTGCGTTATTGAACTTCCTGGTATCGATGGGCAGGCGCTGGAATATAAGCCTGTTCCACTACCGCAATCACGGGGCGGATTACGGGCGTGTACTGGTCGGCATACAGGTGCCGGCCAGCAGTCGCAGGGAATTCAGGAAATCACTGGATAAACTGGGGTACGCCTACTGGGAAGAAACGGATTGTCCGGCCTATAACCTGTTTCTGGGTAACAGCTAGCCCGCATCAGCATGCCTCACCAATAAAAAAGCCCGGGCTGTTATGCCCGGGCTTTTCTTGTCGCGGGTTCGTAATGCAACCCGGATATTCTGTAGCTGGTGGCTCTTCTACCGCCTGGCTACTTTACGTCTAACTACTTTCTTCTTTGTAGCTACCTTGCGCTTCACGACCTTTTTCTTCGGGGCCGCTTTACGCTTTACTGCTTTCTTCTTTGTAGCTACCTTGCGCTTCACGACCTTTTTCTTCGGGGCCGCTTTACGCCTTACTGCTTTCTTCTTTGTAGCTACCTTGCGCTTCACGACCTTTTTCTTCGGTGCCGCTTTACGCTTTACTGCTTTCTTCCTTGTAGCTACCTTTCTCTTTACTACCTTCTTCTTGGTAGCGACCTTTCTCTTCACTTTCTTTTTTGCTGCCATACTTACAACCTCCACATAGTGTTAGCCCAACGTGAGTATAAACAACCAGTAACAAATTACCAGTATTTTTTAGTGGAATTGTTTACGTGGTTGAACGACTGTGTTAGCGGCTACACGCACTATTAATTAAATAAAAACGTGCAACATAAAAACGCGTGACACAATTTGCACACAACAATGCACAACGCGACGGGTGAAGTTTGAAACGATGCAGGTGATGTAAAGCGTGTTTCGATGAGTGATGTTGCAAACGATGCAAGTGATGTGCAGCGTGTTCAATGCAAGTTGCTTGGCAACAAAATCGACGCGTGTGATGGTGCGTTATGTAGTGACGCAAGTGCAAGCGTGACAGCTGATGAACAGGTTCCGTGTTTCGGTATTGTTAACATAATGAACGTGTGAAACGTTTGCGTAATAGAAATTCATGTTCCTCGCGATATGAGTTATTCGTTTTTATAAACAGTAGGTTATGTAAGTATTCCGGCGGCGGTTTGCTGTCAGGGTGTGAAGTAAGTCGACAGTTTCGGTGTTGGCGTATAACGGTTGTGCCTGTCGGTGTGAAGTACTGATTGCGCGTTGTTATTCGAGTGAAAGAATAAAATCCCAGTGTGTCTTGCTGATCGGCATGACGGACAGACGGTTGCCTCGTCGCAGCAATGCAAGTTCGGATAATTCGTCGTGTGTTTTTAATTCAGACAACGTGATGATGCGTTTCAGTGTGCGGACATGACGCACATCAACCATGTACCAGCGTGGATTCTCCGGATCACTTTTTGGGTCAAAGTATTTTTGTTTTGCATCGAATGCCGTGTGATCCGGATAACCTTCACGCACAATTTTCATGGTTCCCGCAATACCCGGTTCCTTGCAATTGGAGTGGTATAAAAATGCAAGGTCGCCCTTTTTTATGTCGTCACGCATCATGTTTCGTGCCTGGTAATTTCGCACGCCATCCCAGGGTTCGGTCTTTCCGGGACGCTTGACCAGGTCTTCAATTCCAAAAACATCCGGTTCTGATTTCATTAGCCAGTGGTTCATTCGATAAACACCATTAATGTGTTGTTAAAAAGATACAGTTACGGGGATAGCCGCCTCATCAGCGTCGTGTCTGGTAAACGCGCGCCTCGGTTGCTATCGCATCCAGGGGAATGTCCCAGTCATTCGGTTCAATAGCGGTTTGTTTCTGTAATTCATACGCCAGCCCGAAAAGTCGCGGCTTGTGCCAGTGCCGGCGCCTGCGCAGGAAAGCAAAACTGCGATCATAATAACCGCCGCCCATGCCGATACGGTGGCCGCTGCTGTCGAAGGCAACCAGCGGTGTTAATACCAGGTCGAGTGCGCAGGGTTTTATCAAGCGGCGCCGTACAGGTTCCGGAATACCGAAGCGGTTGAACACCAGTTCATCTGTCGGGTTGAATTCGGCAAACCACAGTTTCTGATTCGAGAACGGTACCAGCACAGGCAGGTAAAGGGTCTTTCCCGATTCCCACAGTGATTGCATCAGCGGGTAAGGATCGATCTCACCGTCCGCTGCCAGGTAGGTGGCTATTCGCCGGCTCTGCAATACGAGGGTGTGTCTTGCGGTTCGATGTGCCAATTGTTCGGCACAGTCATCTGCCTCGGCCCGTGTGAGCGACCTCCGTTGCTGGCGGATTCTCTGGCGCAGTCGAGGCGATGACATGAGCAAGCCCTGCTGATGGTTGGAGGTTCTGCAGATGGAATAGTGAGGAGGGCATCCTCCGTACGTACCGTTGCAACTGTTGCCCCTGAACCGAAGGTTCAAGAGGGGGACGGCACTGCTAACTAAGGCTTTCCGCTCATGGCAGACATGCACACTGCTAACAGATTAGTCCCCGGTATTGGTGATTAGGCTCAAGGAGATCTCAGCCGCTATCGAATACAACAGGGGATGCCCAAATTTAATCAGTAATGACGGCTATCGCGTCAGTTAAGTTCGCTATTCCGGTGTTTGGCCAGAGTTTCTTCAATGCGTGAATTCAGTGTTTCGAGCCGGCTTGCCGTTGATCGCGAGTGCTCACCGTCCAAACAGCCCGACTTGATGGCCTCATGCGCCATGTTCAAACCCGCCATGACGGCAATTCGGTCGATACCGACAATCTTGCCGCTACTGCGTATTTCCGACATTTTGGCGCTGAGGTGTTCCGCAGAGGCGACCAGCTCGGCACGCTCTTCATCCGCGCAGGTTACCAGGTATTCCTTATCCATGATCTGGATCTTGACGGCATTGGAATCCTTGCTCATACGCCGGTCTCCATCGATTTAAGGCGTGTCACAATCGCATCGACGCGGTTGCGTACCTGGTCATGTTTTTCCAGCAGGTTGGCCCGTTCATTCGCTATCGTATCCTGCTGCGTGCGCAAGGATCTGTTTTCCTGGCCGAGGCGATCGATGGTTTCCAGCAGGCTGGTCACCTGTTCCTCGAGGCGGGAGAGTTGCAGATCAATCGGTGAAGCTGTCGTTTTGTTTGTCATGCAGTCAATATAGTGCGGTTGCCCGGCACGGTCAATGCCATGTTTGTACATGGAGTGCCGTAACGGGGTTCGATGTCGGTGTGTGGTAATCTACACAGGGTCAGCTGCAGGATGCAGTAATATACTGATTAGCGCTATTTGCAACGAGGTTTTACCTTGCCGGAAACATTGCCCGTCAGTCACGTTGAACTGGAACAGACGCTGTCTGCTGCCGTTGCGGAAGGCGGCGCCAGCGAAGCGCATGGCCTGCTTGCCGGTATCATCTGTGCGGGTGGCAAATCGGCACCGGAGCTGTGGCTGACGCATTTGCTCGGTGAGAATACCCTGAGTGCCGCGGCTGTTGAGGTGCGCCGGCAGTTAATGGCGCTGCACACCGGTATTTTACGCCAGCTCAACGATGACGCCTTCGGCTTTGACTTGCTGCTGCCCGATGACGAGGCGCCCCTGTCCCTGCGTACCGAGGCCCTGAGCCAATGGTGTGGCGGTTTTTTATACGGGCTTGCACTGGGCGGATTTCGTGAGGGCACCGAGATGCCGGAAACTGTCAGTGAAGTCATGAAGGACTTTTATGAAATCTCGCATGCACGTTTTGCCTATGAGGCGACGGATGATGCAGATGAAGCGGCTTACATGGAAATTGTCGAATATGTGCGCATGAGTGTGTTGCTGTTGCATGAAGAGTTACTGCCGCTGCCGCCCACTGCACGCCTGCAATAAACGGAAATCACCATGATTACACGTAAGGAATTCAGCCGCCGCCGCAATCAGCTGATGCGCATGATGGGCAAAAACTCGATCGCTATCATTCCAACAGCCACTGAGCAGCTGCGCAACCGGGATGTGGAGTTCCCGTTCCGGGCTGACAGTGACTTTTACTACCTGACTGGCTTCCGTGAGCCGGATGCCGTCGCGGTGCTGATACCGAAGCGCCCGCACGGTGAATATTTGTTGTTTTGCCGCGAACGTGATCCCAAGATGGAGACCTGGACAGGCAAGCGTGCCGGTACCCGGGGGGCAATAGACACGTTCGATGCCGATGATGCCTTTCCCGCCGGCGATATCGATGAAATTCTTCCCGGGCTGATGGAAAGCTGTGATCGTGTTTATTACACCATGGGCTCGCGTCCGCAATTCGATCAGCGCGTCATGGACTGGATAAATCGTCTGCGTGAGGGCGCGCGCACCGGCATGCGCACACCTGACAAGTTTGTGTCGCTGGAGCACCTGTTGCATGACATGCGGCTCTACAAGAGCCGCTCGGAGATTCGGGTCATGCGCTCGGCCGCGAAGGTAGCCTGTAGCGCGCACAAGCGCGCCATGCAGGCCTGCCTGCCGGGTATGCAGGAGTATCAAGTAGAGGCCGAGCTGCTGCATGAATTCCGGCGTGCCGGCATGGTGCCTGCTTATTCAAGTATCGTCGGTGGTGGTGCCAACGGCTGTATCCTGCATTACACGGAGAACAGTGCGCAGCTGAATGACGGCGACTTGCTGCTGATCGATGCCGGTGCCGAGTATGACTGTTATGCCTCTGATGTGACCCGCACCTTCCCGGTCAATGGCCGCTTCAGTGAGGCGCAGAAACAGTTATATGAAGTGGTGCTGGCCGCGCAGACCGCCGCCATCAAGAAAGTCCGTCCCGGGAATCACTGGAATGACCCGCATGAAGCCGCGGTCAGGGTGCTGGCCCGGGGGCTGGTAAAGCTGGGTATCCTCAAGGGCCGGCCGGCGGACCTGATACGGAAAGATGCCTACCGTCGTTTTTATATGCACCGCACCGGCCATTGGCTGGGCATGGACGTACATGACGTCGGTGATTACAAGGTCGGGGGTGCATGGCGTGAGCTGGAGCCGGGCATGGTGCTGACGGTTGAGCCGGGCGTGTACATTCCCGCGGGCAGTCGCGGGGTTGCAAGGAAATGGTGGAATATCGGCATCCGTATCGAGGACGATGTGCTGGTCACCCGGGACGGGCCTGATGTGTTGAGTGATGCCGTACCCAGAAGCGTTGCCGGGATTGAGGCGTTGATGACCCATGCTACAGTATGACGTCATTATTACAGGGGGTGGCATGGTGGGCGCCAGTCTCGCCTGTGCCCTGTCAGGACAGGGGTTGCGCATTGCACTGATCGAGGCCATTGAATCGGAGACGCGCAGTGAGGCCGGTTATGACGATCGCGCTATCGCGCTGTCCTACGGTACCCGGCGCATCTTCGACGGGCTGCAGTTGTGGAACTCGCTGACAAGCGCGGCAACCCCCATCCACCGGATTCATGTATCGGACCGCGGCCATTTCGGCATGGTGCGTATGGATCGCGCCGATGAAGGTCTCCCGGCGATTGGCTATGTGGTTCCGGCACGCGCCATTGGCCAGGTGCTGGCCGATGCCATCAAAGGGATCGAGGGGCTGGACATTTTCTGTCCGGCCACGGTCACTGAAGTAAAACACACAGCCGCAGCCGTTGAGGTTGATATGTCCCATGAGGGGCTCATGACGACCCTGAGTGGGCGTCTCATCGTGGCCGCTGACGGTGCCGATTCGCCACTGCGCGGGCAGTTCGGCATTGGCAGTGTCGTCAGCGACTATCAGCAAACAGCGATAGTGACCAATATCACGCCGCAGTTGCCGCACAACAATATTGCCTACGAACGATTCACGGCATCCGGGCCGCTGGCACTGCTGCCGATGAGCGAACAGCGTTGTGCCGTGGTGTGGACCGTGGCATCCGCTCAGGCCGAAGCCGTGATGGCGCTGGATGAGTCCGACTTCATTGCGGAACTGCAGTCGCGCTTTGGCTATCGTCTGGGACGGCTCGAGCGGGTCGGGCGTAGACAGGCGTGGCCGTTGCGACTGGTGCGGGCAAAGGAATCGGTGCGCGAGCGGCTGGCACTGATTGGTAATGCGGTACACACCCTGCATCCCATTGCCGGGCAGGGTTTTAACCTCGGTGCGCGTGATGTTGCCGTGCTCGCAGAGGTGCTGGTGGATGCGCTCAAGGCCGGTGAGGACCCCGGTTCACTGGCTGTGCTGCAACGCTATGCGGACTGGCAACAGCGTGACCATAAAAACGTCACCGTGTTTACCGACGGGCTTGCACGCATGTTCTCACTGCCGTTACCCGCACTGGGCATGGCGCGCAGTGCCGGCATGCTGGCTTTTGACCTGTTGCCACCGGCCAAGCGCCTGTTGACGCGGCTAACCATGGGCCGTTCGGGGCGCACACCGCGACTGGCGCGCGGCTTGCCCTTGTAAGTGAATGGTTTGCACAGCGTCATGCAGCGACTGTTTACTCCTGATCAATCCATCGCTGACTATTTATAATGAACTCGTCATCCACATCACATTTTGACGCAATCATCATCGGTGGCGGTATCGTCGGTGCCACTGCCGCCTGTGCGCTTGGCGAGGCCGGTGTGCGTGTCGCACTGATCGAGGCGCGCGCACCGCTTGCGCTTGAGGAACAGCAACCTGATCCGCGGGTGTTTGCCATCACGCGTGCCTCCGAACGAATCTTCAGGTCACTGGGCGTGTGGGAGGCGATGCATCAACAGGGCGCATTTGCCTTCAGCGACATGGAGGTCTGGGATGCCGGTGGCGAAGGTGTGACCCACTTTGACTGCGCGGAACTCGGTGAGTCCTGTCTCGGGCACATTATCGAGCCGCGGTTTATTCAGGCGGCACTGTGGCAGCGCTTGCAAACACTGGCCACTGTCACGCTGTTTTGTCCGGCGCGCTTTGAGGGTATCAATATACTTGATGACAGGGTGGACGTCGGCCTGGACAACTCGCAGCAGCTTAGCGCTGACCTGGTGATCGCCGCGGATGGCAGTCGCTCGCCGGTGCGCAAGCGCCTGGGCATGGAAACCCATGGCCATGATTACCGGCAAAGCAGCCTGGTTGCCCTGGTGAAGACGTCTGAGCCGCATCGCAATACGGCCTGGCAACGTTTCCTGCCGGGTGGACCGCTGGCATTTCTGCCGATGGCTGACGGCTGGAGTTCCATCGTCTGGACCCTGCCGACAGAAAATACCGAACGCCTGCTGACGGCAGACAAGGAACAGTTTCACGAAGAGCTGGCCGCGGCATTTGAACACCGGCTCGGCACGATTCTTGAGTCGGGTGAGCGCGAAGCCTGGCCGTTACAACGCCTGCATGCCGAGCGCTATGTCATCCCGCGCGCGGCCCTGGTCGGTGATGCGGCCCATGCGATTCACCCGTTGGCGGGGCAGGGCGTTAACCTCGGCCTGCTGGATGCGGCGGCACTGGCCGAGGTGATCGTGGCGGCAAGACAGCGTGGCAGGGATCCCGGCAGCCTGGCAGTGCTGCGGCGCTATGAACGCTGGCGCCGGGGTGACAACCTGTTAATGATGATGGCCATGGACGGCATCAACCAGGTCTTCAGCAATTCACAATCCCCACTGCAGCGATTGCGCAACCTGGGCCTGTCGCTCGTCAACCGTTCGGGTCTGGCCAGAAGACAGTTTATGAAACACGCCATGGGTCTCGGTGGCGACCTGCCGAAACATGCGGCGGCGCGTGAGGAAATTCCTTCATCTGATTGATCTGTTTCCCCAATTATTACAAAAAGTTTCATTGTAGGAGCGCCGTCCCCGGCCCTGCCCGTTTGAGCGGGCGGCGACATTGATCACCTATGGAACTCGCCGGCGTGCAGGAGTATATTTACGCCTCAACTAAATGCTGCTGCGGGAGAGAATTCCAGATTGCTGGCGATCTGGAAACGCCGAAGGCGCAACACGCTCGGAAACGCTCAGGCAAAAGGACCGTGGCAGCAGTTGACTCTGGAGAGCGGTTGCAGTGCGACCCACCGAAGGGGACAGGCCCGCCACCGGCGTGGCCACTCTCTCAGGTTACCGGACAGAGGGGCGACGGTTAGCGCAGGCTGCCGTCGCCCTTTTCGTTTCTGATGACAGAATTTACAGAGAAGAATGCAAACACCATGAAGAAAAAAACCCCCCTTTATGAAGAGCACCTGGCTGACGGCGGCAAACTGGTCGATTTTGCCGGCTGGGAGATGCCAATCAACTACGGTTCCCAGATCGAGGAACACAATAGCGTCCGCCAGGATGCGGGTATGTTCGATGTTTCGCACATGACGGTAGTCGACCTGACCGGCGAGCGCACGCGTGAATTCATGCGCTATCTGCTGGCAAACAATGTTGACCGTCTCAAGGATAGTGGCAAGGCACTCTACAGCTGTATGCTGAACGAGGACGGTGGTGTCATTGACGATCTCATTGTTTATTTTCTGCGCGACGATTTTTTCCGCATGGTGGTCAATGCCGGTACGCATGACAAGGACATGGACTGGCTGAACAAACAGGCCGCCGCGTTTGACGTCACGGTGACCGAACGGCCGGAACTCGCCATGATCGCGGTACAGGGTCCGAAGGCGCGTGCAAAGGCCTTGCCCTTGCTCAGTGACACGGTCCGTACGGCAGCCACAGAACTAAAGCCTTTCTTTGGCGTGTTTGATGGCGACTGGTTTATCGCGCGTACCGGCTATACGGGCGAGGACGGTTTTGAGATCGTGCTGCCCGCCGCAGATGCGGCGACCTTCTGGCAGCAACTGCGTGCTGCCGGGGTACGACCGACCGGCCTCGGTGCACGCGATACCCTGCGCCTGGAGGCAGGAATGAACCTGTACGGTTCCGACATGGATGAATCAATCAGTCCACTGGAGGCCGCGCTTGGCTGGACGGTGGCATGGGAACCTGCCGAACGCGATTTTATCGGGCGTGCCGCACTGGAGAAACAGCGTGCGCAGGGGACTAAGCAGAAACTGGTGGGCCTGCTACTGGAAGGCAAGGGTGTCTTGCGCAATCATCAGAAGGTGGTGACGGAGGGTGCAGGCGAGGGCGAGATTACCAGCGGCAGCTTTTCGCCGACGCTGCAGCGCGCGATTGCTTTTGCGCGAGTGCCGAAGGCGACCGGCGATACCTGCCAGGTGGACGTCCGTGGCAAACTGTTGCCGGCACGGGTGGTGAAGCCACCGTTTGTTCGCAACGGGGAAGCACAGATAGAGCTTTGAACGAAACACATAACGACCAAGTCAAGTGAGGGAATCATGAGTAACGTACCGGTTGAGCTGAAATATGCGAAAACGCATGAATATGCGCGCGTCAATGATGATGGTTCAGTGACCGTGGGCATATCGGACAGTGCCCAGGATCAGTTGGGCGACATGGTATTTATCGAATTACCGGAAGTTGGCCAGACGCTTGCTGCCGCAGAGGCCTGCGCCGTCGTGGAGTCCGTGAAGGCGGCCTCCGATGTCTACGCGCCTGTCGGCGGCGAGGTTGTCGAGGTCAATGAGGCGCTGGTCGACAGCCCTGAAACCGTCAACCAGGACACCTATGGTGAGGGCTGGCTGTTCAGGCTGCAACCAGCGGATGTCGCTGAAATGGCATCATTGATGGATGCTGAAGCCTACGAGGAATTTCTGGCGTCAGAGGTGCATTGACTCGAGGTCCGACATTTTTAATGGCAAGGTGTCATACCGGCCCGGCGTCACGCGAGGGCCGTCATGACAGCTTGCCAGGTTTTCCAATCAAACCCGGAACATAACGACTGCTATGCCTTTTATACCCCACTCGGAAACAGATATACGCGAGATGCTGGCCGCCATTGGCGTCGACAATATCGATGCCCTGTTTGATGAAATCCCGGCCAACCTGCGCATGGATAAACTGACCGGCGTCCCGGAGGGTTTGATCGAACAGGATATTGCGCGCCTGATGATGGAGCGTGCCGAGGCCGATGGCCGGCCGTTGTGTTTCATGGGCGCAGGTTCCTATGATCATCACATACCCGCTGCCGTATGGGAGCTCACCACGCGCGGTGAATTTTACAGTGCCTACACGCCGTACCAGGCTGAGGCGAGTCAGGGCACGCTGCAGTTGATCTACGAATTCCAGACCATGATGACGCAATTAACGGGTCTGGATGTGTCCAATGCGTCGCTGTACGACGGTGCCTCCGGGCTGGCCGAGGCGATACTCATGGCGGTGCGCGCCAACCGCAAATCGAAGTCGCGCCGTATCCTGGTGCCAACCACGGTGCACCCGGATTACCGCAGGACCTCGCACACCATCGTCCACAACCAGAACATTGAACTGATCGAGGTGCCGTACTCCCCCGAGGGCGGGCATACGCTGGCGGAATCACTGCAGCCCTACGAGGGTGAGGACATTGCCGCACTCGTCATCCAGCACCCCAATTTCTTCGGTATCCTCGAAGACGTGGATCTGCTGACCGACTGGGCGCATCGGCAGGGCGCGCTGGTCATCGCCGTTGCCAACCCGGTTTCCATGGCCCTGTTGAAACCGCCCGGTGCCTGGGGCGAGAGCGGTGCCGATATCGCCTGTGGCGAGGGTCAGCCGCTGGGCGTGCCGATGATGGGCGGTGGTCCCTATTTCGGCTTCATGTGCTGTAAAAAGGACTATGTCCGGCAGATGCCCGGTCGCATTGTCGGGCGCACCATTGACCGTGACGAGCGCGTTGGCTACACCCTGACACTGCAGGCCCGTGAACAGCATATACGCCGTTCCAAGGCGACCTCGAACATCTGTACCAACCAGGGATTACTGGTGACGGCAGCGACCATCCACATGGCGCTGCTGGGTGCCGAAGGCCTGAAGCGCGTCGCGCAGGCCTGTCATGCCAACACCCGTAAACTGGTGGCAGCGCTAACGGCCAGCGAATGCGTCGAAGCCGTTTTTAACCGGCCGTATTTTCATGAGGCCGCGTTGCGTATTTCACTGCCACTGGAGAATGTGATGCGGCCGTTGCATGCACATAACATCCTGCCGGGTTACGCCCTGACGAAAGATTACCCGGAACTGGGGGATGCCTTGCTGGTGTGTGCAACAGAACTGCGCAGTGATGCTGATATCGAGACCTACGCGGGCCATCTGGGCCGGGTGATTGAAAAGCAAACCGCGGCAGGCTGCCCGGTTAAACCGAAGATGGCCTGAGGGCCATCAATATAAACAGTGAGCAGGAGATAATCATGGCAACAGTGACCTTGCAGGGGAATCAGTTCAATACCAGTGGCGAGCTTCCGGCAGTCGGCAGCACAGCGCCTGATTTTCACCTCGTGGACGGCAAGCTGAACGATGTCCACCTGGCGGATTACAGCGGCAAGAAGAGAATACTGAATATTGTCCCCAGCCTGGATACGCCGACCTGCGCGACGTCTACCCGGAAATTCAATGAAAAGGTAGTGGATCGTGGTGATGTGGTCGTGCTGGTGGTCTCTGCTGACCTGCCTTTTGCGCAGGGGCGTTTTTGCGAGGTCGAGGGACTCAAGAATGTTGTACCGCTGTCCCTGATGCGCACACGGGCGTTTGCCAGGGACTACGGCGTACTGATGACCGACGGGCCGCTGGCCGGCATTACGGCACGTGCCGTTGTCGTCATCGATGAGAATGGCCAGGTCATCTACACCCAACTGGTGCCCGAGATTGCCGATGAACCCGACTACGAGGCCGCGTTGGCAGCCCTGTAAATACATTCATCCGCAGGAGCGGTTCGCAACCGCGAATGGTTTTTTCACGGCCGGTGTATCGCGGCTGCGATCCGCTCCTGCGGAAGACATTGATGGAAAAACAAACATGCTGATATTTGAACACTCTCACACCGGTCGCCGTGCCCTGGCGCAGTCGCCGCAGTTGAATGCCGATGTTTCGGACATACCGGTCGATTTCCTGCGCACCGAAGCGCCCGGTATGCCGGAAGTTTCCGAATTGCAGGTAGTGCGACATTACACGCGCCTGTCACAGAAGAATTTTTCCATTGATACCCAGTTCTATCCGCTGGGCTCCTGCACCATGAAATATAATCCGCGTGCCTGTAACACGCTGGCGATGCTGCCGGGTTTTCTGGCGCGTCATCCGCATGCGCCGGTGTCCATGGGGCAGGGGTTTCTTGCCTGCATGTATGAACTTCAGGAGATGCTCAAGGATGTCACGGGCATGAAAGCGGTCACCCTGACCCCGGCGGCGGGCGCGCAGGGCGAGTTTACCGGTGTTGCCATGATCCGCGCCTACCATGATGCCAACGGCGATACCGTGCGCAACGAGATACTGGTCCCGGATGCCGCGCACGGTACCAACCCGGCAACCGCCGTGATGTGCGGTTACAAGGTGCACGAGATTCCTACCGACAGGCAGGGCGATGTCGACATGGAGGCGCTGCGGGCAGCGGTGGGTCCGCAAACAGCCGGTATCATGCTGACCAACCCGTCAACGCTGGGCGTCTTCGAGCGCCGCATCAAGGAGATCGCAGACCTGATCCACGAGGCCGGCGGTCTGCTCTATTACGACGGTGCAAACCTGAACGCCATCCTGGGCAAGGTGCGTCCAGGTGACATGGGTTTCGATGTCATCCACATGAACCTGCACAAGACCTTTTCCACGCCGCATGGCGGCGGTGGCCCGGGTGCAGGACCGGTCGGCGTCAGCAAGCGGCTTGAACCCTTTATCCCGCTACCCGTTGTCGGTCACGACGGTGACGAGTATTACTGGATTACGGAAGATGTGCGTCCGCAAAGTATCGGCCGTCTGTCTGCCTTCATGGGGAATGCGGGTGTGCTGATGCGCGCCTATATCTATGCGCGCATGCTGGGACGTGAAGGCATGCATCGTGTCGCCGACTTCGCCACCCTCAATGCCAACTACCTGATGGCACGTCTGACCGAGGCCGGCTTTCAGGTGGCCTATCCGGGGCGTCGCGCCACCCACGAGTTCATTGTGACGCTGAAGCGTCAGCAAAAAGAGCTCGGCATTACCGCGATGGATTTCGCCAAGCGGTTGCTGGATTATAATTTCCATGCACCGACCACCTACTTTCCGCTGCTGGTCCCGGAGTGTCTGCTGATCGAGCCGACCGAGACGGAGACCCGGGAAGAGCTGGATGCCTTTGTCGAGGCCATGATCAAGATCCAGCAGGAAGCTGAAAACAGTCCGGAACTGCTGAAGGAAGCACCGCACACCCAGCCGGTGCGGCGTCTCGACGAGGTGCGGGCGGCGAAGCAACTGGATCTGGTGTGGAGCGCCTGACAGCTTGATCCCGGGGTTCAGCACCAGTGAGGTCTGGCTCAGCCGGCCCTGCAGGAGCGCCGTCCCCGGCGCGAATCGCGGCGCGAAGCTTCCCGCGTCCTGCTTACGCCCCTCAACTGCATCCTGCAGGCGACGCCGCTCCTGCAATAAGACTTTTCGCAAGGGTTGTGATAACGCAGATACTGTTTCTTTGCCGGCGTCTTTGCGAGAGAAAAATACCGCGTTTATTAATGAAAACTGTTGATGGGAATTGACCAGGAAAATACCGGTATTCGCAGGCTGATAAAGGCGGCCGGGTACTCCCTGCAGGGACTGGCGGCAAGCTTTCGTCATGAGACGGCCTTTAAACAGGAAGTCGTGGCGACAGTGGTGCTGATACCGATGGCCTTGTGGCTCGGTAGCAGCGGGCTGGAACGGGCCGTGCTGATCACCGTGTGGATGCTGGTACCGTTGTTCGAGCTGGTCAACTCTGCCATCGAGGCCGTCGTTGACCGCATCGGCCCGGAGTTGCACGAGCTCTCCGGGCGTGCCAAGGACATCAGCTCTGCGACCGTCATGGTTGCGCTGATCAACGCCGCCGTGGTCTGGCTGCTGGTGTTGTGGTAACCGTTCGCTATTAGCTAACATTTTATCTTGCCAAATCAGGAATAAGCCCATGTCAGCACTCATCTGTGGATCGTTTGCCTACGACACCATCATGGTGTTCAAGGATAAATTCAAGAACCATATCCTGCCGGACAAGGTGCACATCCTCAATGTCGCCTTTTATGTGCCCGAAATGCGGCGTGAATTCGGTGGCTGTGCCGGTAATATCGCCTACAACCTCAAACAGCTGGGTGGCGAACCAGTGCCCATGGGGACGGTCGGCAGCGACTTCGGGCCCTATGCAACATGGATGGACATGACCGGGATTGACCGCCGGCATGTCACCCTGATCGAAGACCGTTTTACTGCACAGGCCTTTATCACCACGGATACCGATGACAACCAAATCACCGCCTTTCACCCGGGGGCCATGGATGCCTCGCATGAGAACAGGGTTAATGATGCCGGCGGCATCAGCATCGGTATCATTTCTCCCGATGGCCGCCAGGGCATGATCGATCATGCCAGCCAGTTTGTGGATGCCGGTATCCCCTTCATCTTCGATCCGGGTCAGGGGCTGCCGATGTTTGATCGCGATGACCTGTATACCTTTATCGACCAGGCGAGCTGGGTCAGTGTCAATGACTACGAGTTACAACTGATGCAGGAACGCACCGGCATGTCGCCGCATGAAATTGCCGGTCGTGTGCGGGCGTTGATCGTGACGCTCGGTGGTGAAGGCTCGCACATCTATACCGAACAACAACGTATCGATATCCCGGCGGCACCGGTTGCCAGGCTGAATGATCCAACGGGATGCGGTGACGCCTACCGCGCTGGCCTGCTGTTCGGGCTGATGAACCAGCTGGACTGGGTAACGACGGGCCGTATTGCCGCGCTCATGGGCGCGATCAAGATCGAGCATCACGGCACCCAGAACCACAGTTTTACCCTCGATGAATTCAGGGCCCGCTACCTCACGAGTTTTGGTAGTATTCTCGACTGATTTATATCGTTGTTGTGGGAGCGGTGGTTCCTCTTCTGCTTCGGTTAACCCTTCTCCCGCTCCCGGCAGGTCAGGCTCCGGCAGCGGCGGAGAGGTTTTCAGTGACTTTTCGTTTACGCCGGATGGCAGCCGGATCGTTAATTATGCCGATGAAATGACCAATGGCAACAACGAACTGTTCGTGGTTGTTACCAGCATGCCCGATCTGGTCTACACTGGCAGGCAGGTGCTGTCTTGAGGGTATTCATTATGTTTGCGGAAGCCGTGTCCCGTGTTGTTGCCCGAGCGCTCAGCCAGGTGCTGCTGTCACTGTTGCTTGCGGCCCCGGTCGCGGCCGCCGCTGAGGGTGTGGTTGCGAAGACAATCTTCCTGGTGGATGAAGACGACAGGATCGTGGCAGCCAACACGGCGACCGGTCAGTTTTTCAGTCTTACGCTTCATGCAAAGGAAAAAATCCTTCAGCGCCATGTCGCGAACGGTGTGGCGGTCCTGGTGACCAACCAGCGCTTCGCCGGTGTCGGTTCCTATCCCTCCGGCTGGAGCAGTTTGCGGCGCATCGCCGATGAGCAGGTGGTGAGTACGGAGGTGGTCGATAAATCGGCGTTGCTGGTCACCTCGGACCGCATACTGACCTTTAACGGCGAAAGCGGTTCCTGGGCCGAGACACGGCGCTGACAAGCCGGACTGGCGGGCTCCAAACAACTGCAAATCACCTGTAGGAGCGCCGTCCCCGGCGCGATTGTTTTCTGTTTTACCCCGATTCGCGCCGGGGACGGCGCTCCTGCAATAAGACTTTCGCAATGATTGGGATTACTCGTCTTTCTTTAACAAATCGGCCAGCCCGGCAAGCGGGTTATGGGTGGCGGTCTGCTTGTTCTTGCTGGCGGTATCCGTATCGCCGACGCTCTCGCCATCCAGATAACGTGCATGTTCGTTATCATGGCAGTAGAGGCATAACAATTCCCAGTTACTGCCATCTTCCGGATTGTTGTCGTGATTGTGATCACGATGATGCACCGTCAATTCATGGACATTCGCGCGGGTAAACTCACGCGAGCAGCGTCCGCATACCCACGGATACATTTTCAGGGATTTTTCCCGGTAGCCCTGTTCGCGCGCTGATTGTTTGTGCCGGGCATCGGCCACGATGGCATCCAGCCTGCTGTTTTTTGAGGGTGGTTTCTTTTCAGTCATGTGAATACAGGGCAGCTTGTGATAGGTGTCTTCAGGCAGTTTATCAGGTCTTCTTGACGTGCCTGATATAACGTGGAAATGCTATCTGGTCAACTTTCAGTGAGTCACCTGAAATTGTAAAGCCTGTGTCGTGGCCGGCAAAGTCCAGTTTGCAAGAGACGCTGCCACGCCAGCTGATCGGTAACGGGGCGTGATCGCGGTAGGTAAATATATTATCGGTGAAATCGCCACCGCTGACCTCGCAGGGGCAGGTCGGCAGCTCGCCTTCAAGCTCGATACCCTTGATGGTGAGGTCGATTGCCTGCGTCCAGAGTGAGTCTTCCATGGCATTTTCCATTTCCTGTACCAGATGGACCAGTGAAAAGTGCAGCGTGATTTCATCATCGCCCTGTTCAATGCTTTCCAGTTGCGCGCCGGGCAGCTGCAGTATCTGGGTGGTATCGCTCATGTGTTGTCCTTCATTTCCGTGTCAGTGAGTTGAGTCTTGAAGCTGTCCATGTCGGTGATCGGTGCACTGCAGGTATGACCGCTGCAGACGTAGGCCACGATTTCACCCCGGGGTGCACGTTCGCCCAGTTGCCCGGGTAATCGCTCCACGGTTTCAGGAATCGTCAGCGTCAATCGCCGCGGCGCATAGGGTCGGGTCGCCAGTGACTGCCAGTCAGCCGTGGCAGCCTTCGAACCACGGATAACCACGGTCTGCAGCGGGAACAGGGATTCCTCCAGTGCCAGCAGCAGGCTTGCATGACCATGCGGCATGCCCTGGATTCCCGGCCAGATGGCCTTCAGGGTGTTTTCCGCAGCGGCCAGGTAGCGGCTGTCACCCAGCAGATGTCCGAGACGCCCCAACACCTTGGCCGCGATGCCGTTGCCGGAGGGGGTGGCATCGTCATGATTGGGCTTGGGACGCTGAATGAGTGTTTCATGGTCATCCGAGGTAAAGAAAAAACCGCCCTGCGGGTCCTGAAAGTGCGTCAGCACCACTTCTGCCAGTTCCATCGCAAACGACAGGTCCTGCTCCCGCCAGCGCACCTGTAACAGCTCGAGCAGGGCATCGATCAGGTAAACATAGTCATCCAGGTAGGCATTCAGGTGTGCGCGGTCCCCCTTGCTGGTGGCGAGCAGCCGGCCGTCTTTCCAGAGTGTTTGATGAATGAAATCCAGTGCGCGTTCGGCTGAGGTGATCCAGTCCGGCACGGCGAGGTGACGCCCCGCAATGGCCATGCCACGAATCATCAGGCCGTTCCACGAGGTCAGTATCTTGTCATCCCGGCCCGGTGCAATGCGTTGTTCACGATGTTTCAGCAGCTTGATACGTGCGCGTTGCTCGAGTTGCTCGATCTCGGATTCGTCCAGGGAGAACTCCAGTGAAAGTTCCGCCCGGGTGCGAAGCACATGCAGGTGCCAGTGTCCCTCAAAGTTGGCGGCACGGTCGAGGCCA
>CAMYIO010000056.1:6298-21893 GCA_947258515.1 uncultured Ectothiorhodospiraceae bacterium | reverse complement strand
AAAAAGCAGAACATTGCGCCGCGTTACTTTTAGATTTTTCATTATGGTTCCCCCTTCCACAGTGCTTCCCTTTTTTATTAGGGGATCTACTCGGTTTAGTGGTGCCTCCGGTTGCCCTTCGAAATCCCCTCTGTGTCCCCCCCTTTTTTTCCCAAAAGGGGGGGGGTTAATTAATGTGCTCCGGTTTTGTACATCTGGGTCATGACATCGTCCACGTTGAACTTGGCCGGTTTCTGCCGCGGCGGGAACTCCTTGAACGTAACGATGAACCCGCCCACGATCCCTGGACCGCTGTCACCGAAAAAGCGTTGCGTTCAAGTGATAGGGGTTGAGCTCCCTACGGAGGGCTGCTCAGGCCATCATTTTCCCGTGGCCGTTTTCATCGTTGACATTACGTCGTCCAAGTTGAACTTCGCAGGCTTCTGGCGCAGTGGGAACTCCTTAAATGTCGCAATGTACTCGCCCACGTACGTCTGTGCCGGAACAAAGAGAAAGGCATGGCGAAGCATCCAGGTTTCCCAGTTGTTCGCATCGGTGTCGCCGCGCTCAAAGGGGTCGGAGCGCAGGTTGAAGATCTTCGGCATCCGCAGCGAAACGAAGGGATCCCGCCAGACCGAAAAGCCCTTCGCGCGTTGCTCCATGAAGACGAATTTCCACTGCTCGTAACGCAGCCCGACGAGCTGGCCGCCGTCGTTCCAGTAGAAGAATTCGTGCCGCGGCCATTGGGCGTCGGCGATCGACTTTCCTGTCAGGTTGGGCAGGATGTTGTAGCCGTCGAGGTGGACCTTGTACTTAGTAGCACCTTGCTTGGTGCCTTTCTGCAGCTTTTCCTTGATGTCCGGAACACCTGCTGCGGCCGCCAGAGTGGGGAACCAGTCGAGATGGGAGGTGACCTCGTTGATGACCTTGCCGCCCGGAATCATCGCGGGCCAGCGCACGAACGCCGGTACGCGGTATCCGCCTTCCCAGTTGGTGTTCTTCTCACCACGGAAAGGCGAGATGCCGCCGTCCGGCCATTCGTTGTAGTGTGGACCATTATCGGTGGTGTAAATGACGATGGTGTTGTCTGCGACGCCGAGCTCGTCCAGCAGGTCAAGAAGCTGGCCCACATGGCCGTCGTGCTCCACCATGCCGTCGGCGAAGATTCCCAGCCCGGTTACGCCCTCGCTCTCTTTCTTGAGGTGGGTGTAGAAGTGCATGCGCGAAGTCGACAGCCAGGTAAACCAGGGCTTGTCGGCCTTGGTATTGCGTTTGATGAAGTCCATGGCGCGGCCAACGAACTCCTCGTCCGCGGTCTCCATGCGTTTCTTCGTCAGCGGCCCGGTATCCTCGCATTGCTGCTTGCCCATGGGACCGAAACGGGGATCGACCACGTCGCTCATGGTATCCGTGGCCTTGCAGTCCAGCACGCCTCGGGGTCCGAACTCGGCGCGAAAGGCAGGATTCTTGGGATAGTCGGGATTTTCCGGTTCTTCCTCGGCGTTCAGGTGATAGAGGTTGCCGTAGAACTCGTCGAAGCCGTGTACGGTCGGCAGGAACTCGTTGCGGTCGCCAAGATGGTTCTTGCCGAACTGGCCGGTCGCGTAACCAAGTGGCTTGAGCATCTCGGCCAGGGTCGGGTCTTCCTTTTGAATGCCGATGGAGGCGCCGGGAAAGCCGACCTTGGTCAGTCCGGTGCGAATCGGGGACTGACCCGTGATAAAGGCGGAACGTCCTGCGGTACAACTTTGCTCCGCATAGTAATCGGTAAAGAGCACACCCTCAGTGGCGATGCGGTCGATATTGGGCGTATGGTAGCCTGCCATTCCCCGGCTGTAGCCACTGAGATTGGTGATGCCGACATCATCGGACATGATCATCAGGATATTCGGTTTTTTGCCGGCTGCGTGTACGCTGCCTGACACCATGAACATCGAACCCAGTGCAAGGGCCATGATGAGAAGTAAAAGTCGTTGCAATGTTATGTCCATGTTCCATCTCCATTATTAAATCTTTTAGATGACAACCCAAGAGTTGTATTGGTTGTACCCTCTGACTGATATACCTCACTACATTGTCAGGGGCCAAAGCTGATTTCAATCCATGGGATTTCCGCCTGTGAGTTGCAGGCCAATAGTAAAGAAAACACTGGATATCACCGAGCCAGTAGTTCCCGATTCTACTAGGATGCGACTAGCTGGCTATTGGGCTAAAGCCCTATGGCAGGTTATTCAGCCGTAATGGTTTTCGGCGTGAGCGCCAGTTGCGCACACACCCCACCCAGCTCCACGGCTGAGGATACCCCCATTTTGGTCATGATCTTTGCCCGGTGGGCCTTAACGGTTTTTTCCGTGATTCCGAGATGGTCTGCAATCTGCCGGTTGCGGGCACCCGACAGGATGTAACGCATCACCTCATGTTCACGACGGGTAAGCATCGCCAGGGATGCCCGTGTTTTGTTGGTTAATTGATTGTCTTTCCAGTCCTTTTTATGCACGGCCAGCGCCTCCCCGACAGCCGCAAGCAACACCGCCTCGCGCACCGGTTTGGTCAGGAAATTGACCGCGCCGCCCCTGATGGCCTTGACCGACATCGGGATGTCGCCATGCCCGGTAAGGAACAGGATTGGCAGGTCACTCCCCAGTTCATTCAGTGTGTCCTGCAATTCAAGACCGCTGCTGCCGGGCATGCGCACGTCCAGGATCAGGCAGGCAACGCCGTCGAAATGCGCACGCGCAAGATACTCTTCCGCGCTGGCAAATACCTCGGTTGTGTAACCCGCAGCACCCAGCTGGCGTGCCAGGCTGGTGCGCACGGAGCGGTCATCATCAATGATAAAGATGCGCGCGGCTTTGTCAGGCATGTCCGGCACCCTGTTCCCCGGGGGCCATGGGTAGCGTAAAGGTAAAGGTAGCGCCACCCGTCGCCGTGCTTGCTGCCAGAACCCGGCCACCGTAGGCCTCGACAATGCGCCTCGCAATCGCAAGCCCCATCCCCAGGCCATCAGACTTGCGGCTAAAAAAGGCTTCAAACAGGCGGGGCAGATCATCTTCCGCGATGCCCCTGCCATTATCGCGCACCGTGACCATCACCGTGTCATTGTGGCGCGAGGTGCGAATGACGAGTTGCCGCTGATCGACGGGCGTGTCACGCAGGGCGTTGAGTGCGTTTGTAATAAGGTTAATGGCGACCTGCTGGATCTCGGTGCGACCGGCCAGTACGTCGGGGATATGTTTCCCGAATTCCAGTGTTGGCGTCACCTGCTGCTGGCTGAGTTCGCCACTCAGCAAGGCGATGGCTTCCTGCAGCACCGCATTGATATCGAGCGGCTCGCGCACCGCTTCGCCGGCCTGTAGCAAGTTGCGCAAGCGCTGGATGATATCCGCCGCACGCTGGTCGTCACGGACGATGTCGTCGAGAATGTCTCCGATATCTGCCAGTTTCGTGGGCCCCGACACCAGCAGACGGCGTCCTGCCTCTGCATTACTCAGGATAGCGCTGAGCGGCTGATTCAACTCATGTGCAAGGGTACTGGTCAGTTCTCCCAGCAGGTTGGCGCGTGCCAGCCGCTCAACAGCCTGCTGGCTATGTTGCAGTTCCCGCGCATACTGTGCTGAACGCATGGCATCCTCGGCAAGCTGGTAACTCATGGAAACGATAATGGCAAGGAAGGCAAAGCTGACCATATAGGGTGTCGCAATGATACCGGCATCCACCAGCGGGCTATGGATACCGGCCAGTAGTATAAAGAAGATGATGCCGCCGCCAATGACGGTTGCCGTGCGCTGACCACCCTGACGCCACAGGCGCACAGCCGCATCCCCCACGTAGACCAGGATCAGCAGCGAGGCGCAGTCGGCCAGCAGCTTCCACGGATTTCCGGTGCCCAGCGGGATCGTAAAGGCCTCACCCCAGGGCGTCGTCAGGCGTTGCAGTTCACTGACCTCGATAAATGTCAGGCTGTGCGGGGAAAGAAAGTTGGCCAGCAGGCCGAGAATCCACAACAGCGTGATGGTAATGGCCAGCCAGCGCCGGCCGGTAGCGAAATAGGCCTGTATAAACCACACCATGGGGACCAGGATCATGAAGACCGCGACGTTCTCCCACAGCATCAGAACCCGGTAGTGGTCGAGCGATTCGGTGTGTAGCAATCCCAGCTCCAGCATGGCGTTGGCACCGGCACTGAAAGCCATCAGGGAAGACAGCAGGTAGACAGGCGAACTCCGTTTCCTGAACCAGAACAGCAAGTGGATCGAGCCCAGCATCAGGCAGACGGATGCACAGAAGGACCAGGCGATGGTGAGCAGACTCATGCGGTCTAGATTAGGGAAGCCTGCTGTTGCTGACAAGGCAATTACCTGAAAGGTGCGTCCCGTCCAGCCGGAAAAAACCGGGAGCCGACCGCGGTGTCACCCGGTATTGGAAACACTCATGTTTGAGCCTGTATGATTACAGTCGTTTGACAGCAAGAACATACCACCGCGTTCCATTGCTACTTGACGGCACACTCTATATTTACGGAAAACATGCGTTATCGAATTGGCGAGACTCCGACCGAACCGGTCATGTCCCTGGACCAGGGCGCCTTCCTGGCCATTGCCCTGCTCAGCCTGGCCATCGGCGCAGGGTTTGTATTCGCCGGCATACGCAGCAAACACTACTGGATGGCTATCTGGGGGACCGGGCTGACATGTTCCAGCCTTGCCTATATCCTTCTCGTCATTGCCATCATGTAAACTCACTGCCAGTAAACAGGCGGAAACCATCGGCACACATTTTGTCAGCGCCGATATCAAGTCATTTGGTTATGGTGACATGGACAAGGCCCGTGCCTGGATACTGGGTGAATGACGCTGTTTCGTTAATTCCATAGCCAGAGAGGAATGACCGTATGGCTGAAATCAATCACCGGGTCGGTATCGCCGCAGCAGCTAGTGAAGTGTACAAGGCACTGACGACGGATGAAGGTTTGTCAACATGGTGGACGACTGATACCACGGGTGCCGGTGATGTCGGATCCATTATCTGCTTCAGGTTTAACGGTGGCGGCCCCGATTTTGAGGTCGTCGAACTGCAGCCCGGCACAGTGGTACGCTGGCGGCACAGTGGTGATATGCCGGTCGACTGGATGGGCACCGAGGTGTCATTCGAACTCTCGAACAACGGCATGCAAACCTTTGTCCGCTTCAGGCACAGCCACTGGAAGGAAGCGTCCGACTTCATGGCCCATTGCAGCACCAAGTGGGCCGTGTTTCTCCTGAGCCTTAAAGAGGCCATTGAAACGGGTAGCGGCAGGCCCTTCCCGAATGACATACACATTGATCATTCTGAATAGCCGATACACAACTGCTTGATCATCCTCTTTACCTGTAGGAGCGCCGTCCCCGGCGCGATTCGGGGTAAGACAGAAAGCAATCGCGCCGGGGACGGCGCTCCTACAGCACGTGCTTGTATGTCGGGGCGGCTTCTTGATGCACATCAACAACGGCCGTGGGACAGTTCATATAGACTAGAGTGACAGGCATCTATAAACCACGCGGGAATCCGGCCATGGTCACTGACATCAGCAAACTGCTGGAGGATATGCCGGGTATCCAGGAACAGCTCGAACTGTTCTTTGAAGGTACTCGCGAAATCATCTCGCGCACCGAACAATACTGGTGCCCGATTCACCAGGCCAACCGGGTCATGGATGTGCACCGGCGCTACCCGCAGTTCTTTGCATTTGGTGATGCGCAGGGTTTTCAGCAGGGCCTGGTGAGCAAGCGCCGGGCATTAAAAGAGGAACACCATGACCGACACGGATGACGAGAACCGGCCGCACATCCCGGCCCCGCCAGATCCCGGACAGCGGCGCGAACCGCTGCCGGAAGGCCAGCCGAAAACCTTCGAGGAAGATCCCGCTGCACCGGCCCGGGTCCAGGCACTGCTGCACGCCCCCAGTTACCGGCGCGCCGACAAGGATGTCGAGTTTCTGGAACGCGACGAGGCACACGGCCTGCGGCTGCACCTCGACTACCTGAAACCGGAACTGCTGCTGAAGGAACAGGGTATCCGGCATACCGTGGTGGTTTTCGGCAGCACCCGCATTGCCGAACCAGTGACGGCGCGGCACCGGGTAGCACAGCTGGAACTGCAGTTGCAGGCTCGTCCGCATGACCGGGACCTGCAACGCAAGCTGAACATCGCCCGGCGTATCCTGGAAAACAGCCGCTACTACAATGATGCACAGACACTTGGACGACTGGTTGCTGAATCCGGGGAAGGCTCACTGGATAACCGCCTGGTGGTCATGACCGGCGGTGGCCCCGGCATCATGGAAGCGGCCAACCGCGGCGCCTACAATGCCGGCGCCATGACCATTGGACTGAATATTGACATTCCGCTCGAACAGTACCCCAATCCCTACATTTCCCCAGAGTTGTGTTTCCGCTTCCGCTACTTCGCGCTGCGCAAGATGCACTTCCTGCAACGGGCCAGGGCGCTGGTCGCCTTTCCGGGCGGTTTTGGTACCATGGACGAACTTTTTGAGACGCTGACGTTGATCCAGACGCGCACCATCAAACCGGTACCAATCATCCTGATTGGCCGCCAGTACTGGGAGCGCGCCGTTAATTTTGAATTTCTCCTGGATGAAGGCGTCATCGACAGTGAGGACCGCGACATCTTCTGGTTCGCAGAAACTGCAGAGGAGGCCTGGCAGGGCATTCTTGACTGGTACCAGCAGTGCGGTGAACCCTTGATCCCTGACGGCGTTGCAGAGGAGGACACAGCATGAAGCTTTCTTTTCATGGCGCGGCACAGGGCGTCACCGGCTCCTGTCATCTGCTGGAATGCGCCGGCAAGCGCATCCTTGTCGACTGTGGCCTCTACCAGGGCGGCCGTGAACTGAAAGAGGACAATGCCAACGACTTCGGCTTTGATCCGGCTGCCATTGACTTCCTGCTACTGACCCACGCCCATCTGGACCATTGCGGACGCGTGCCGCTGCTGGTGAATCGCGGCTTCGACGGCGAAATCATCACCACGGCCGCCAGCCGCGAACTGGCGCGCCTCATCATGCTGGATGCCGCCGGCCTGCAGGAAGAAGAGGCACGCTATCTGAACCGCCGGGCGCGCAAGCGCGGCAAGAAAGCGGATGTCATCGTACCGCTGTACACAACCCTCGACGCCCTGAATGCACTCGAGTTCTTTGGTCGTACCGCGCACTACCACGAGGCCATACAACTGGCGCCCGGCATCAGTGTCACCTTTATGGATGCCGGACATATCCTCGGATCGGCCTGCCTCCTGCTGGAGCTGACCGAGGGCTCCGCACAACGTCGCATCGTATTTTCCGGCGACCTGGGACTGAGCGACCGACCGATCCTGCGCGACCCGGACAAGGCACCCGCTGCCGACGTGGTGGTGATGGAGACCACCTACGGCGACCGCCAGCACAAGCAACTCGAACCCTCTATCGAGGAACTGTATGACGCCATCAACGACACCCTGGCGCGTGGTGGCAATGTCGTCATCCCCACCTTTGCCCTGGAGCGTGCCCAGGAACTGCTGTTCTATCTGCATGCCGGCAAGTCGCAGGGCATCCTGCCCGGTTTCCTGCAGGTGTTTCTCGACTCCCCCATGGCCATCTCCGCGACCGAGATCTTCCGCCGCCACCCCGAGTGCTACGATGAACATACGGCTGGCCTGTTTGCCCGCGGACACGACCCGTTCCAGTTTGCCGGACTGCACTTCAGCCGCGAGACGGCCGAGTCGATGGCCATCAACCAGATCAGCGGTGGCGCCGTCATCATGGCCGGCTCCGGCATGTGTACCGGCGGCCGCATCCGCCATCACCTGAAACGCCATCTGGGCCACAGCCAGAGCAGCATCGTATTCGTCGGCTATGCCGCCAAAGGTACCCTGGCCCGGCGCATCGTTGACGGCGCGAAAAGCGTCAGCATATTCGGCGACCAGTACCCGGTACGGGCAAGCATTCATACCATCGGCGGATTCTCGGCACACGCCGGCCAAACAGAGCTGCTTGCCTGGCACCAACAGACGGGCAACCCGGACAGCACCTTCCTGGTACACGGTGAGAAAGACAGCATGAGTGCCTTTAGCCAGCTGCTGCAAAATACCCGGGTAGAGATGCCGCAACTGCATCAGGTATTTGACTTGTAGCACAGCACCTCCCTCTCCCTCCGGGGAGGGTTGCGGAGAGCGAAGTGAGGGTCCGGGAATTAAAGAAAGATTACTAGCTGATTCATATCCCCTCTACCTGTCCTTCTCCCGGGAGGAGAAGGGACGCTCTATTTATAGGTAGCGGGATAGATTGAAAAATCCTCTCGTATACCCAATTTAAGATATAGAAGGAGCAAACAGGCGACTGTCGATGAATTATGCGCAGAATACCCTGCAGCAGTTCAACCAGGTGATATAGAGACTCTATGGAATTCAAGGACTACTACGAAGTCATGGGCGTCAAGCGTGACGCCACCCAGGATGACATCAAGCGCGCCTATCGTAAACTGGCGCGCAAGTATCATCCCGATGTCAGCAAGCATGGCGATGCCGAGGCACGCTTCAAGGAAGTGGGCGAGGCCTACGAGGTGCTCAAGGACCCGGAAAAACGCACCGCCTATGACCAGTTGGGTGCCAACTGGAAAGCCGGGCAGGATTTCAATGCCCCGCCCGACTGGGATGCCGGCTTCGAATTTAGCGGTGGTGGTTACACCGGCGGGTTCGGCGATGGTGCTGGCGCCGGTGGCTTTAGCGATTTCTTCGAATCACTGTTCGGACAGGGATTCCAGCAGACAGGCGGCCAGGGCGGATTTCGTAGCCAGGGGGGGTTCCAGGCACGTGGCAGCGACCACCATGCCAAGGTACTGATTGACCTGGAAGATGCCATGAACGGCGCCACCCGCTCGTTCAGCCTGCGGGTCCCGAAGGTGGATGCGCAGGGGCATGTCACCACCAGTGAACGCATACTCAAGGTCAACATCCCCAAAGGCGTCAAGCAGGGCCAGCATATCCGTCTTGCCGGTCAGGGCAATCCCGGCATGGGCGAAGGCAAGCCCGGCGACCTGTTTCTGGAAATTGAATTCAATCCGCACAGTATCTACCGCGTCGAGGGCCGCGATGTCTATCTGGATGTGCCGGTGACGCCGTGGGAGGCGGCGCTGGGCGCGGCCATCAAGGTGCCCACACCCGCCGGTCGTGTCGATTTGAAGATCAAGCCGGGGGCTGCCAGTGGCAACAAATTACGCCTCAAGGGCCGTGGCATACCGGGTAACCCGGCAGGCGACCTGTATGTCATCCTGGATATATCGCTGCCGGCCGCCACCACGGACAAGGCGAAGGATATTTACAGGGACATGCAGCAGGCACTTGATTTCAACCCGCGCGTTAAACTGGGGGTTTAACAATGGCGACACAACGCACTGACATCCTGACCGGCATCATCATCGAGGAGGAAACCCGCCTGAGTCTGCGCGAACTCTGTGATGCCTGCGCCGTCCATGTCGAGTTCATTACCGAACTGGTGGATGAAGGCGTGATCGAGCCATCCGGTTTCGATAGATCGCACTGGTGTTTCTCCGGCATCAACCTGCGCCGGATTCGTACGGCAAAACGACTGCAACAGGACCTCGGCATCAACCTCGCCGGTGTCGCACTGGCACTGGATCTGATTGACGAGGTGCAGCAGTTGCGCTCACAACTCCATAAACTACCGGGTTCTGGACATGACTAATCCCCTGCATATCGTCTGTCCCGTATGCACCACGACCAACCGCATACCCGCAGACAAGCTGAACGCCGCACCCAACTGCGGCAAGTGTCATCAACCCTTGTTTAACCGCCACCCGCTTGAACTGACTGGCGGCAATTTTCAACAACACGTCAAGCGCAATGATATCCCGGTCGTGGTTGATTTCTGGGCACCCTGGTGCGGACCTTGCAAGATGATGGCGCCGGCTTTCGAACAGGCCGCCGCGCAACTGGAACCCGCTGTACGCCTGGCCAAGCTGAATACCGAGACGGAGCAAAACATCGGCGCCCGACTGGGCATCCGCAGCATCCCGACCATGATCGTTTTCAGCAAAGGCCGTGAAGTCGCGCGCCAGTCCGGCGCCATGGCAGCGCATGATATCATTCGCTGGGTACAGGCAAATACCTGAAGCACCGAAAACACAGGGAGAGCACATCATGAAACGATTAACCGCCAGCCTGCTGCTGATGCTACCCGCCATCGCCAGTGCACAAAATTACCAGAACATGAGCGAGGCTGACATGCAGAAGATGATGCAACAAATGCAGCAGGTTCAAACCTGCATGGCGGGCGTCGATCAGACCGAGCTGAAAAAGTTTGAACAGCGCGCGAACCAGATGGAGGCCGACATCAATGCCCTGTGCGCCAAAGGCAAGCGTGACGAGGCACAGCAGGAGGCCATGACATTCGGCAAGGAAGTCGCCAGCACCCCGACGATGCAGAAAATGCGGGAGTGCGGCAAGATGATGGAAGGCGCGATGCCCGGCATGCCGAACATGCGTGACTATGCCAGTAGCGAAAGTGACGATCGGCATATCTGCGATCAGTGAACATGAGCTGAATGGCCACGGAAACAGCCGGAAACACGCGACATTTTTTTACTAGGGAATCTCTAATTAATATAACGAGCCTTTTGTAGAAGGGTGCGCCGTGCGCACCGAAAAGAACATGCAAACTGTTGATCCTGAAAGCTGGTCTCACCACCCGTGAGGTTCTGAATCAGTGCTGTAGGAGCACCGTCCCCGGCGCGAATCGCGGCGAGAAGCTTCCGCGTCCTGCTTGCGCCCCTCACCTACATCCTGTAGGCGAAGCTTCCGCGTCCTGCTTGCGCCCCTCACCTACATCCTGTAGGCGACGCCGCTCCTGCAATAAGACTTTTTGCAATGATCGGGTTAATATTTCTTTTCCGGCGCCTTTGCGAGAGAAATTACAGAGACCCCGGATGGCAACTGTACTTACTCCCCCGGTGGACCATGCCAAACAGTCAGCCTGACACCCTGCCCTCGCCTCATTATGGCAGCTACGCGTTGATCACGTTGCTGATGGTCGCTGCCATGCTGGCATGGCAGACATGGATAACCAACCAGAACTTCAGGGGGTATCACCAGCAACTGGCCGTGACCTCGGTCACCGGCGCTGCAGACGAACTGGAACTCCTGATAACTGAACTGCAGCGCTCCATGCGGCTGTTTGCCGAAGAACAGCGCGCACTGCTGGAGGAGATCGCCAGTAATGCTGACAGTGATGCGGCCTGGACGCTGCTGGAGAACGCCGTCAGCAGGCATTACCCGGAATATTTTGGCCTGACACTCACGAATATAGCCGGCGACGTGTTTCGGCCTGATTTTGACAATGCCGTCAATGAACTGTGCCAGCAGGATATTCACAGCTTTATCGACGAGGGCTACTCGCACGCCGGATATATACACCCGAATCCGCTGGGTTATCACTTCGACGTCATGGCGCCCTGGGGCGATGCAGGCAGGCCACAGGGTGTCTTCTTCCTCAGTTTCCCCCCGGAGATACTGGCGCGCACCCTGCAACGGATACAGGCACCCGGGCATGCGCTGCTGCTGTTGCGCGCAGACAAGGCTGGTCTGATCGAGGCAACCGCCCTCGGGACACGTACAGAGCTGCAGCGGGGTTTCACCCTGAGCAGCGATGAACAGCAGCGCATCCTCCATGGACGCGCCATCGCCAACAGCCGCTGGGATCTTGTTGACCTGCCTGATGCGCAACTGTTTCGCAATGAACTGGCCCGTAATGCAGGCTATGCCCTCATTGTCTTCTGTGCCTTCGCAGCCGTCGGACTGCTGATGCTGCAGCAACTCAGGCGCAAGGAGAAGCGGCGCCTGCAGGCCGAAGAACAGGTACTCCGGCACCAGGCCGATCTCGCCCACGTCGATCGACTCAATATCATGGGGGAAATGGCCTCCGGCCTGGCGCATGAACTGAACCAGCCGTTATCCGCCATTTCGACCTACTGCCAGGCCGGCCTGCGCATCATCGAGACACTGGAAGACAAGCCTGACAAGCTCGCCCATGCCCTCGAACACGCATCCATTCAGTCACAGCGTGCCGGACAGATTATCCGCCGCATGCGCCGCTTTACCGGCAAGGGCGTGGTACGGCGCAAGCCAATCGACATCAACCAGGTGATAACAAATGCACTGGGTTTTATTGAAAGCGAACTCAAACGCAAGGACATCAAACTCGATCTCGACCTTGCAGCCGACCTGCCGGCCGCTTTTGGCGATGAAATCCAGATTGAACAGGTCATCCTTAACCTGCTGCACAATGCCATCGAGGCCATGTTTTCCGCAAGCGACAGGCCACGCATGCTGCGGATTTCGAGCAAGCACAGCGCGGCCGATACCCTGCAGGTAAGCGTCCATGACAGTGGCCCCGGCCTCGATGCAGCAACCGTTGACAGCATCTTCGACACCTTTTACACAACCAGAAAGAACGGCATGGGTCTTGGCCTTGCCATCAGCCGCTCCATTATCGAGGCCCATGGCGGTAAACTCTGGGCAGACACCACAACGCCCGGCGGGGCCACCTTCCACTTCACCGTCTCTACCGCCGAAGCATGACAGCAACTGAAGCCACGGTATTTCTTGTCGATGACGATGACGCCGTGCGTGATGCACTGGAATTACTGCTGGATTCCGTGGGCATCAGCACGGCTTCCTACCCCTCGGCCGCGGCCTTCCTCGATCATTATGATCCCGGCCGTCCCGGGTGCCTGGTTCTGGATATCCGCATGCCGGCCATGAGCGGCATGGAACTGCAGGCGGCGCTGGCCGGGGAATCCGTCAATATCCCCATCATCTTTCTCAGCGGGCATGGCAATGTACCCATGTCGGCAAAGGCATTCCGGGGCGGTGCCGTCGATTTTCTGGAAAAACCCTTCGATGAAAATGTCTTGCTGGAACGCATCCATGAAGCCATTCGACTGGACCGCGCCAACCGGGAGGCGACAGCGCGCAGGACCGATGCATGCACCCGGCTGGCAACGCTGACACGCAGGGAACATGAAGTCATGCTACTGATCGTCACCGGCCATGCCAATAAGGAGATCGCCACGAAACTGGACCTCAGCCACCGGACCATCGAGACCCACCGTGGACGCATTATGGAGAAAACCGCTGCGCAATCGTTGACGGAGCTGATTGAAATCGCCCTTGCAAGCGGCAGCCACGAGTTGAAATGACACCCCGGCAGCGGCGCCGGGGTACGTTCGCAAGCCGCCGGAGAGCAGGCCATCCGGCAACAAGACGATAATCCCCCCTGCAGGGGACTCCCCACGGGAAAAAGCATCAAGCTCCCGGCGACCGCCCGCTAACCGTGCGGCTGCGGCAGAAGTCCGCATCCACAGGGACGGACTGCTGATAGCAAAATGTTTTGCCACCGGTATCGCACCGTCGAGGCTGTTTATCGCCATCGACCCCCTGCACTACCCGGTCAATTCCCTGCTGGAAATAGAGTTCGTCAACGGCACCGGCTCGCCGGCCAAATCAGTGCGCCTGCCCGCGACGGTCATGAGCCGCTCTGCAAAGGGCATCGAACTGAGGCTTGATCCCGCGCTCAGCTAGACCGCAGTCAACTGCGACTCACATCAAATCGATCGTATGCCCGGCTCAACGCGGGCACTATCAATAGCGCTATCAGGACCAGTGCCAACCACGCGACCAGTGCAAAGGCAAGCCATGAACGGTCCGTCGCATTCAGCACCAGCATCCCGGCAGCGGCAGCCAGGCCACAGCCACTGACCAGCAGGGTTGTCTTGACGGCGAAGTCCACCAGGGTGCGTCCAAGGAAATCGAAGTCAATCCGTCCGACCGGAACCAGTGGTGTGGGAAATAACAGAAAGAGGGTATTCTCAAGGCCATACAGCAGCACATTGAAGGGCACGACAAACGGGGCCAGGCAGATGACGATGGTCCGCGGGACACCCTCGAGGAATATCGCGGTACTAGCGAGCAACAGCAGCTCAACCAGGCTGGTGAGCAGTACCGGTGCAAGCAGTTGCCCGGTCGCTATCTTCCACGGCCTGAGCGGCAGCGCCTTGAAATTCTCCATGGTATCCAGGTCGCTACGGAAATCGAACACCAGCGTCCTTGGCAACACGTACACGGCCACAAAAAAAACAAAACCGACACGCGACCACATGTTTATATCCGCAGCAGCAACCACCAGTAATGGTCCGCCAAGCAGTGCCATTGCCAAAAACACCAGCACGGCCTTGCTGTAACTTCGCAGCGCCGTCAGCAACTGCCGCCAGGCAACGGGCCCTATGCCACCGACAACCGGCGGCTGCTCAAACGAGCGAACCACGACAGGTTGTGCGCCCCACAACAGACCGCTGCGGCGCGCCCGTAACCAGCGCTTGTGCATTTTCAGACTTGCGGCAACGGACGCCTCGTAGGAATGACGGTCCAGCAGGATAATGACAGCAAGCAGGCCAATGTTGATTGCAAGGCCGAGTGATGCCCACCCCAGCAATCCGGGGTAGAGCGAATCTGTCAGGAAGATATGGACATACACCCTGAAGGGGGCCAGCAGCAGCGTCCCGACGGATGACGACTGGAACAGGTCGAGCGCGCCGGCGAGGCCGTTATCGATGGCGGAAAAGTACCAGGCAAGCACAGCAATCACTGCGAACAGCAGACTGATGACGTGACTGCGCCGCAGCGGCACATAGCAATAACCCGCCAGCAGCTGGCTGAGCAAGCCGATTACTGCGCTGAACAACTGGATAAACATCAGTGTCAGAAAGGCGCCGAGAAAGGTCGCCAGTAGCGTGCTCGTGAAGGCCGGCAGCAGCAGTGTAATCAGCAGGCTGCTGAGGAGCGCGCCAAAGGCGTAAAAGCATATTTTATAGAGCAGCAGCCCGCGACGACTGAACGGGCCGCTGAACAGCAGGTTAATCTCGGACGGACTGAAGTGAATCGCGGGTCCCGAAGAGGTGAATACCGTCAACAGGCAGGCCGCCAGCAAACCCGCCGGCATCAACCGCGCAAGCTGTTCCCTGAGCTGTTCCGGACCCGCATACGAAGCACCACCCAGCGGGTTGGCAGGCAATGAGGTCTGCTTCATGAGCAGCACAATGACGACGATCGTGACACACAGAAACAGCAGGCCACGCAGCGTCCTCAGCTCCTGGAGGCGGTGACGGACACCACCCCGCAGGCGCAAGCGCAGCAATTTGATCAGCATTGCATCCAAGGTTCGCTATTACCCGGGTTCCGAATCATTCGTGTGGGTGATGGAAAAGAATACATCCTCGAGCGTGGTGTCATCCTTTGCTTCATCGAAGCTACGCAACACCTCATCCATGCGGCCATAACACCGGGCCTGCCCGTGGTTCAGCACCAGCAGGTGGGTGCACAGCGTTTCTACCAGCCCCAGCAGATGCGAACTGATAATGATGGCCGCCCCCTGTCGTGCACGTTCACGCATGGACTCCTTGATGGCGCGAATGCCCGCCGGGTCCAGACCGGTGAGGGGCTCATCGAACAGGATCACTTTCGGCTGATGCAGATAGGCGCAGGCAATGGCCAGTTTCTGCCGCATACCGCG
>CAMYIO010000056.1:0-6284 GCA_947258515.1 uncultured Ectothiorhodospiraceae bacterium | reverse complement strand
TTTTCGCATCGTCAAGACTGAAGAACTGCAGCAATGACTCGGCGGCCGGTTTGTAATCAGGCACGCCATAGGCCGCGGCAATGAACTCGAGGTGTTCCAGGACAGTGAGGGTGTCAAACAGGCGCGGATCATCGGGAATGTAGCCAAGCACCTGCTTGGCCGCGATCGGATCGCTGACAATATCGTGGCCCGCCACGGACAGCTCACCCGATCCGGGTGGGAGGATGCCGGACAGGACCCGCAGCGTGGTTGTCTTGCCCGCGCCGTTCGGTCCGACCAGCCCCAGTATCTCACCGGGCCCGACACTAAAGTTCAGATTCCGTACCGCGACAAAATCGTTGTACGTTTTTGTAAAGTCGTTCACCTGAATCATGGCGTGCGCCCTGCCCTTTTCCTTTTCAGCAATCCGTTTATCGTCAGTGACCGTGCTGCCTTTCGTCTGGCAAGCGATCAGCCCAGGTACTGCGAAATGTCCACCTCATCCAGCTGCTCGGGCTGCAGGTGCCTGCGGCCGTATTCAAGCCATATGCCACTGCTCAGGAACAGGTCAAATAAATCCGCGTCAATGTGCTGTTCCTTTTTCATGAAACTCATGATGCGAATGGCCTCGCCGAGTGTCTTTGCCTGCTTGTAGGGCCTGTCGGATGCAGTCAGCGCCTCAAAGATGTCAGCCACGGCCATCATGCGTGCCGTCAGCGGCATCTGCTCGCGGATGAGGCGTTTCGGATAACCCTTGCCATCCATGGTTTCATGGTGACAACCGGCAATCAAGGGCACATCACGCAGATGTTTCGGGTAGGGCAGCTTCTCCAGCATGATGATGGTCTGCATAATATGATCGTTGATCTTGTAGCGCTCTTCAGCGGTCAGGGTCCCGCGACCCACTTCCAGGTTGTAGAGTTCACCGCGATTGTACTTGTACTCGGGGGTATCCACCCTGAAGCCCCAGGGATTATCAGCCGGCAACCGGTCGACCGTGTCCCTTTCAATCAGGTGCTGCACCTTGTTATCCAGCAGCCTTTCGCTGACGGGTAACGGACTGGCCGCCACACGTTCCATGCGCTGGCGTTCTTCCCATGAAACACCGAGCCGGTCGTCAAGCGTGCGCGTCCAGCCTTGAGCGGCTACGCGCTGCAAGCGTTCAAGCCGTTCAGGCCCCATGAACTCACCGCCCAGATTGCATTCTGCAATAAAGGCAAAATCGTCATCCAGCTGACTCAGCTCCTGTTGCAGCGCAGTGTCAAGCAACTGTTGCTCACCGCCCGCGGCGCGCTGCTGCCAGTAGCGTATCTCGGCGTCACGCTTGAGTACCTCGACGCGTGTGCGTATTTCATGAATGCGGTCATTGAGGGTTTCCAGCTTGGTTGCCTTGTCGACGACATATTCCGGTGTCGTGACCTTGCCACAGTCGTGTAACCAGCTGGCGATATCCAGTGCCTCCCACTGTTTTTCATCAAGATTAAAATCCGCGAAGGGTGGCGCACTGCTGTCACAGGCAGACCGGGCAAGCAGTCGGGTCAGTTCCGGGACGCGCTGGCAGTGCCCGCCGGTATAGGGTGACTTGGCATCAATGGCACCGGCAATCAGTTTAATAAAGGCGTCCAGCAGCGCCTTCTGCATCATCAGCAACTGCCGGCTCTCCAGCGAGACCGCCGCGAACCCGGACAGCGCGCTGATGAAGGCTATGTGATCAGCCTGCTGCTTGTCATCGCGCGCAACTGTCGAGCCCCTGTAGACGAGATTCAGCACACCGATCATTTCCTCATGCCGGTTGCGCAACGGCAGGGCAATCAGGGTGAGTGACTGTTCCTCGAATAAATCCGGCAACACGGCCAGCCTGGCCGATGACTGCCGTGACAGCTGGAGAATACTGCTGCCGCTCTTTTTTGCGGCCACGACGAGCTCATCCCCGGCGGACAGTGACAACCCGGGAAGCGTGCTCATATCGAGGTTACCGCGCACACTGTCCGTCAGGGTCGCGGGTTGCAGGGTAGATTCGTCCTCGCTGAGCAGGTAAACCAGCACACCATCAGCGTGGCCGGTCGTCATGGTCTCCCGGCTGATGCTTCGCAACAGCGAATCAAAGTCCTGCTCGCTTGCCAGTGAGTTAATCAGGCTCAGAAAGCGCTTGATGGTGTCCTTCATCATATCCATGGTCAGTGACAGCTCATCGACTTCCTTTATAAAAGAACGTGGTTGTCGCGAACCACTGAAGTCGAAGCGACTGATCTGCCCGGCCACGGTCGCCAGCCGGCGGATCGGTCCGGAAATTTTCTCTGCCAGGTACCAGACGACAGGAATCGCGACCAGGATGATAAGCACCATGATCATCACTGACTGTGTACGTATTGCGACCGCATCGGCAAGCAGTTCATCCTGTGGCGATACCATCAGCACATAGATTGCCGCCACACCATCGCGGCTGACCTTGCGGAGAATGCCTTCCCACTTGCGGTTGTCCAGGGTGAACAGCAATGGCCGTGCCTGAAGCTGCAGATCCTTGCCAAGGTAGGTCAAAACGTCACTGCCAAGATCCGACAATTGCGCTATGGTTATTTCATCACCCTCTGCCCCGCGCACAAGTTTCCCCGGCTCAGGGTAGGCAATGGCACTGCCATCCTCGCTGAACAACACGATCTCGGAACCCGGTGTGATCTTGTAACGGCTGATGGTTTCCGACAGTTTCTCGAGCGTCACGTCAGACGCGACCACCACGCCGCTGCCGGCGACCTGCCTCGCCAGAGTTATGCCAACCTTGTGTGCAAAATAAAACAGGTAGGGCCGGGTAAGCACCAGCCCCGGAGCGGCCACTGCCTGTGTATACCAGTCACGCAAGCGCGGATCATAGTCCGTGCTCTGTGGCGCGTCCCTGGAAATCTCCTGCAGGTCGCCGTCCAGGTAAACTCGCAACAGTTGCCGTTGCCGGCGTGCATCGCTGGCGACATGGTCTGCAACAAACAGGGCCTCCGCGGGTGCCGCAAACTGCTTGCGGGCGGCGGTATCCGGCAGGGGTCTGAGAATAAAGTAATCCCCGTTGGGATAGCCGATCTGGACACCCGTTACCGACGAGCTGCCGCGTAGCACCTCCCGTAGCATGTCGGTGGCATCCAGCCGCTCTGCCAGGGAGCCTGCGCGGGTGATCGCCGTCAATGCCAGCAGACCGAGCGTGTCGCCAACGGGACGATAGGTGCTCTGGATATCCAGCAATAACTCCGTCGCCGCCTGGTCATATAGCCTGGCCGCAGATGAACGGATGATATCCGACGTCTTGCTGTAGTTTTGCCAACTGAGCAGCGCTCCCAGAATGACAATCAGGGTAATAAACAGGACGCTGATAGTCAGATGCAGGGGAAAGCGGGTTACTGGTTCAGTGTTATTCATCTGATGTTTGCTCGTACCGCGACAAAATCGTTGTACGTTTTTGTAAAGTCGCTGACGCGAATCATGGGGAACACACTGTTGCTCATAGGATAATTATCCGTCACTCGTGGACAATACTGAATGCAGGATAGCGCTGCGTGTCCGGCTCGGCGGCGAGACTGTTGTCCAGCCCCATCAGGCGCCCGGCATTCAGCACAACCAGTGAATAGCTTTCCCCGCGGACCCTGGCCTGCAACCAGGGGCGTACAATCCTGAGCAGTTCCGGGCGTTCAGCCAGCATCGGCAGTTGCAGGCGTATCTCGACCCGCGCGGCAAGCCTGACACGTTGTGGCTCGTCAGCGGCTGCCGGCAGGATCTGCAGCGCATCCCAGTTAATACTCACTCCCTGTTGCTGCTCACGGACCATTGCGCCGGCCAGCTCACCCAGTTCGGCAACCGCCCGGGTACAGGCCTCGCGTTTCTCACCGAGCCCCGTCATCTGCTGGAACTGGAATTCCAGTCCGTCATCCGTCATGCACACCGGTCCCGCGTGCTGGCTAAAACTCCAGTAGGCCGTTGCCTCATCGGTACTCGTCGAGGCAGCGGCTGGTTCACGTGCGCCCATGTCCAGTTCCGGCAGCAGGTCTTCGCAGCTATAGAGGATACAAAAACGCTCCAGCACACGCTGTTCGTAGACGGACTGTTGTCCGCTGATGGCCCCGGTCAGGATCACCGGTTGCTTCTCCACATAAATCTGTACACTGCCGTCAATGCCAACGCTGATATCAATCGCCGTTGCAGACGTGATGGAATCGGCCAGTGTTGAAATCTTCCGCGCATAGTCTTCAACCGACGCGGCCCACTGCATGGCTTCACGTGCACGCGGTGTATTACGTGACTCCATGCGCGCCCGGGCAGCCTCCTCGATATAAAACCCGGCCATCTGGGTCAGGGCCAGCCATGCAAAATCGGAGCGCATCGGCAGTGGTGAGTCATGCAACACCCTCGCCAGCTGCACGACGGCAGACGGCCTGGCCTCGCCGGTGGCTGCCAGACCCCGCGTCTGCGTGGCAACACACAGCAGCCCCGCCAACAGCGTCAACAGCAGGCTGCGGCGTGCCCTAGGCAATGACGGGGCGTAGACCATGCTGCTCCAGGAAATCGCGGATATAGCGGGCAGGCCTTGCCCCGCTGAAGTGTCCCTGCTCTTCACCCTGGTGGAACAACATCGGAGTCGGGAAGCCCCGCACCCGGTATCGTCCGGCCAGTTTCATGTTCTCACCGACATCAACCTCGACTTTGGCCAGCCATACGGCGCCGGCATATTCCTCAACCAGTTGTTTGAGGAGCGGTGCGATCACCAGGCAGGGTGAGCACCAGTCTGCCCAGAAATCCACCCGTACCGGCTGATGCTGCGAAACCTGCAGCACCTCGCGCTCGAATTCCTCATGGTTAACATCACGAATCCAGTCTCGATTCACGTTCTTATTGGTCATCCGGGCGCCTCAATACAGATTCTGTTAGCGGTATTATGCCTCGTGAACGGCTGATTCGGGGTGACACGGTCGATTTACCCGCGAGCGGGCATTCATCTGGCACCTAAAGTCGATTTTCACCGTTTTCATGGGCGCATACGGTAATTTTTCACGTAAACTAGCGCCCCTGTTTATAAACACCCGGTGACCGACAAGCGGCATGACTGACAAACGTATCGAAAACCTCAATATCGTCTCCTGTAAACGACTGATAACACCCGAGGAATTTAAACGCCTGCTACCGGTATCCGAAGCTGCAGCTGCAGCCGTCATCAGTGGCCGTGAAACGGTCAAGAATATTCTCGAGCGCAAGGATAAACGCCTGTTCGTGGTGCTCGGTCCCTGTTCCATTCATGACCCCGTGGCCGCCATGGACTACGGTCGGCGCCTGAAAGCGCTGGCGGAACAGGTCGACGAGACGCTGTACCTGGTGATGCGCGTCTATTTCGAGAAGCCGCGCAGCACCGTTGGCTGGAAGGGCCTGATTAACGACCCGCACATGAACGGCTCGTTCCAGATAGAAGAAGGCCTGCACATTGCCCGCCGCCTGCTGATCGATCTGGCCGAGCTTGGCCTGCCGCTGGCCACGGAGGCACTGGACCCGATTTCGCCACAGTACATACAGGACCTGATTTCGTGGTCCGCCATTGGCGCCCGTACAACCGAATCACAGACACACAGGGAAATGTCCAGCGGCCTCTCCTGCACCGTCGGCTTCAAAAACGGCACTGATGGTGGGCTCGCGGTAGCGGTTAATGCCCTCAAGTCTGTCAGTCACCCGCACAACTTTCTCGGTATCGATACGCAGGGCCGGGTGTCAATCGTCACCACGGCCGGTAACCGTTATGGCCATATCGTGTTGCGCGGTGGTAACGGCAAACCCAATTATGATTCGGTCAACATCGCCAAATGCGGGCAGGCGCTCCGGGAAGCGGGCGTGTGTCCCTATATCATGGTGGACTGCAGCCATGAAAACTCGCAAAAGGACCCGGCACTGCAACCACTGGTCGCGGAAAACGTCACCAACCAGATACTCGAGGGCAAAAGTTCGATCATCGGGCTGATGATCGAAAGCAACATCAATTTCGGCAACCAGCCGATCCCCGAAAACCCGGACGAACTGAAATACGGCGTCTCGGTCACGGACGGCTGTATCGACTGGGAGACAAGCGAACGCTGCATCCTCGATATGCATGAAAAACTCATGGCCCAGCGTTAATCGCACGATCCCCCCGTGACAACAAGTACAAAGACAACTGGAGGCATTCACATGCAGAAATCTACACTGACTGATCGGATGCAACTGTTGATCCTCGCCACCGCAGTCCTGTGGCTGAGCGGCTGCGGCATCAACAACATTCCGACCTATGACGAAGAGGTCAAGGCCGC
>CAMYIO010000055.1 GCA_947258515.1 uncultured Ectothiorhodospiraceae bacterium | reverse complement strand
AACATCATTGACCCTGGCTTTTCACCCGATGGACTGCTGGTTGATCTACCGGTTATCGGGGCCACCAGTTCTATCGGTCTCGCCGTCGGCAAGATCGGCAGCCACATGCTGAACCTGGAACTCACCGCCATGGAAGCTGAAGGCCAGGGCGAGGTTATTTCAAGCCCGCGGGTACTGACGTCCAATCAGAAAACAGCGTTCATTCAGTCGGGTGTTGAAATCCCCTACCAGGAAGCCACTTCAAGTGGTGCCACCTCGGTTTCATTCAAGGATGCCGTGCTGGAACTGAAAGTCACCCCGCAGATTACACCGGATGACCGCATCATCATGGATCTGGATGTCAAAAAGGACAGTGTCGGCGAAATCTTCCTCGGCGTACCGAGTATCGACACCAACGAGGTCTCTACCCAGGTGCTTGTCGATAACGGCGAAACGCTGGTGCTTGGCGGCATCTATGAACAGGAAAAGATTAAGGAAATCGACCGGGTGCCGTTCTTTGGTTCATTGCCACTGGTTGACTGGATGTTCAAGAACACATCCATTACCAATGACAAGGCGGAATTACTGATCTTCGTCACTCCCAAGATCGTCAAGGAAGACCTCAATATCTAGTCACAAAATGCTGGCAGCACTTGCCAGCAAGCACATAATCTGGCATATCTGCCCGGCATGAAAACGCCGGGCAGTTTGTTTCTGACGGGCCCAATGGGCGCCGGAAAATCCACCATCGGCCGACAACTGGCAAAACAGCTTGGCCTGCCCTTCCTCGACAGTGATCACGAGATCGAATCACGTACCGGGGTGGATATCCCGCTGATATTCGAACTGGAAGGCGAGAGCGGCTTTCGTAAACGTGAAGCGGCTGTCATTGATGAACTGACCCGTTTGCCGAATATCCTGCTTGCAACCGGTGGCGGTGCGATACTGGATCCGGTCAACCGGGAACACCTGAAAACACGCGGAAAGGTGATCTACCTGCACGCATCTGTTAACCAGCAGCTCAAGCGCACGCAAAAGGACCGCCATCGACCATTGCTGCAAATCGATGACCCGCACTCAAAACTTGAAGAACTGATGACCGTTCGTGACCCCCTCTATCGTGAGATCGCAGACCTTGTCATAGAGACGGATGGCATGCGGGTACGCGACGTGGTCAATAAAATCATGCGTCGGCTGGCATAAGGTACTCCTTCAAGGTGATATTCACAGATTCAGAGCTCGCAAATACCACCTTGAAGGAGTACCGGGCACTGTTTTTTGCGCTCGGCTGTCATTTTTCGATATGCTCGACCAACCGGCCCATCAAACATTGACACATGAAAACCCTGACAGTTGAACTTGGCAGTCGCAGTTACCCCATACACGTAGGACAACAATTGCTTGGCAATGCGGAATTGCTGACCAGACACATACGCAGTCGACAGGTAATGGTCGTCACCAATGACACCATTGCGCCCCTTTACCTGGAGAACGTCAGGCAACAGTTGTCGGATTTCGACACGGCATCAGTCATTCTTCCCGATGGCGAGCAGTACAAGAATCTCGACACTCTGAATACCATTTTCACGGCCTTGCTGGAACAGCGCTTTAACCGTGACTGCACACTGGTCGCACTGGGCGGTGGTGTCGTAGGTGATATAACCGGTTTTGCGGCTGCCAGTTATCAGCGCGGTGTGGCATTCCTGCAGATACCGACGACCCTGCTGGCCCAGGTGGACTCCTCGGTCGGCGGTAAAACCGGCGTTAATCATCCGCTGGGAAAGAACATGATCGGCGCTTTTCACCAGCCCGGGTGCGTAGTCATAGACACCGATACACTGGATACCCTTGATGACCGGCAACTCTCGGCCGGTCTCGCGGAAGTCATCAAGTACGGACTGATCCGTGATGCCGGTTTTTTTGACTGGCTGGAAGCCAACATGGCTGCACTGCGGGCACGCGACAAACAGGTGCTCGCCTATGCCATAGAACATTCCTGTTCCATCAAGGCAGAAATTGTCGCCGCCGATGAACGCGAGAGCGGGCAGCGAGCCCTGCTTAATCTGGGTCATACCTTCGGCCATGCCATAGAAACCGGTACCGGCTATGGCAACTGGCTGCACGGCGAGGCCGTTGCAACTGGCATGCTGATGGCAGCCGATTTGTCCGCACGCCATGGCTGGCTGTCAGCTGATATGGTGCAACGCACTAAACATCTGCTGCAACAGGCTGGACTACCGATCTCACCGCCAGCCGAAATGGATGAAGCACAATTTATGAAATTAATGGCCATTGACAAGAAAGTCGTTGATGGTGAACTGCGGCTGGTACTGCTGAAAGCAATTGGTGATGCCATCGTTACGGGAGACTTCAGGGCAGAACTGCTCGGCGAGACACTGGGATTGGCGTCTTGAACACGCCGGCGGCAACCGATCATGGCAGCATGCTTGCACCCTATGCCGCCAATCCCGCCGGCACCAGGGGCCGCCAGCATGCCGAACCCGCACCGGCCTATCGCAGTGAATACCAGCGTGACCGCGACCGTATCATTCACTCGGCCGCCTTCCGCCGCCTGGAATATAAAACCCAGGTATTCGTCAACCATGAAGGCGACCTGTTTCGCACCCGCTTGACACATTCGATAGAAGTTGCACAGGTAGCGCGATCGATTGCACGGGCCTTGCGAGTGAATGAAGACCTGACTGAAGGCATTGCCCTGGCACACGACCTTGGCCATACGCCGTTCGGACATGCGGGCCAGGATGCACTCAATGCCTGCATGAAATACTACGGCGGCTTTGAACACAATTTACAGTCACTGCGCGTCATTGACGAACTGGAAGAACGTTACGCGGAATTCCCCGGCCTGAACCTCACGTTTGAAACCCGTGAAGGCATACTCAAGCACTGCTCGCTGAAAAATGCGGAAAAACTGGGTGAACTCGGGCGACGCTTTATAGAAAAACGGCAGCCCTCTCTGGAGGCACAACTGACCAATCTCGCCGATGAAATCGCCTACAACAGCCACGATGTCGATGACGGCCTGCGATCCGGTCTGATAGACGTCGAGGAGCTGGCAGATGTCGCACTGTTCAGGGAACAGTACGACACCGTACGATCGCTGTACCCGCAGCTCGCACCACGACGCACCATTCATGAAGTGGTGCGCCGGCTGATAGGTTGCCAGGTCATTGACCTTGTTGAAACCAGCCAGGTCAACCTGAAGCGCGCCAGTCCGGACAACAGTGATGCCGTGCGTCATCATGACGGGGCGCTCATTGCATTCAGCGAAAGCATGCGCGAGAAGAACCTCGAATTGAAGCGCTTTCTGCGCACCCGGCTTTACCGTCATTACCGCGTCCACCGCATGAGCGCAAAGGCGGCGCGCACCATTACCGCCCTGTTCGAAGCCTATATTGATGATCCGCGTCTCATGCCGATCGAGGCACAGCAACACGTCAATCAGCTTGAATCGGTTAACGGCAGGGACGGACGCGCCCGCGCCGTTGCCGATTATGTCGCCGGGATGACAGACCGCTATGCCATCGCTGAATATGAACGTACCTTCAACCCGGCGCTATAAACGGAACTCAATGAGAACCTTGCTGCGTTGTAACCCCCCTTTACTCGATACTACGTACCCGTAACCGCGAATTTATTGCAATGCGCATCTACATGCAGATCCCTCCCGAGGGTGACAAGGCACCTCGCTACTACCATTTGCATCTACAGGAAGACCTGCTGGAAGGCTGGACCCTGATTCGTGAATGGGGCTACCAGGGCGCCTCCGGCCGGGTGAAGCGTGAGCACTTTGCGGACCATGCAGCGGCCGAGTCGGCCCTGCTGAAAATACGTGATGAACAAATCCAGCGCGGCTTTCGTGTCGTCTTCATGCAGGCGCAGCCGCAATAACGACAGATAGCCTGTTTACATCCACCTGAAGTAAAAGGGAAAAAACACACCCGTCCAAATTGAACCAGTGGCCGTCCGGCGCTATACTGTTTAACCTTTTGGCTGTCGGTCGTATACGCAGGTTTCCCGCCAGTCCAGCAAGGACCATATTGTTACAACTTACTGTAATTAAAGGTATTTCCGATGATCACTGGCACACTGCCTCCAATACAGGGCCTGTATGACCCTGCCAATGAACATGACGCCTGTGGTGTCGGATTTGTCGCCAACGTCAAAGGCCGCAAAAGCCATGAAATTGTCCAGCAGGGCCTGCGTATCCTGGAAAACCTGACCCACCGCGGTGCAGTTGGCGCCGACCCGCACGCCGGCGATGGTGCCGGGTTGCTGATACAGATTCCGCATGAATTTCTGCGCGATGAATGCGCTGCACTCGGGATCAAATTGCCGGAGCCGGGCAATTATGGCGTCGGCATGCTGTTCCTGCCTCAACCGCAGGCCACACGCAGCCATTGCGAACGACTGATCGAGCAAACGCTCATCGAAGAAGGCCAGCACCTGCTTGGCTGGCGCGATGTTCCGACGAACAATACCGGCCTTGGTGAAAGTGTTAAGCTGGTTGAGCCGGTTATCCGCCAGGTTTTTATCAGCCGCGGTAACAACTGCCCGACAACGGATGATTTTGAACGCAAACTTTTCATCATCCGCAAGCGTGTTGAAAACGCGATCCGCGAGTCGGGACTCGATGGCAGTAATTGTTTCTACGTGCCGTCCATGTCAGCACGCACGCTGTGTTACAAGGGCATGCTGCTGGCCAACCAGGTCAACAGCTACTACGCGGACCTGAATGATGCGCGTATCACCACGGCACTGGCACTGGTACACCAGCGTTTCTCGACCAACACCTTTCCCTCGTGGGATCTTGCCCACCCGTTTCGTATGATCGCGCATAACGGCGAGATCAATACCTTGCGCGGCAATATCAACTGGATGAATGCCCGCCGCCACACAATGGCCTCCGTACTGTTTGGCGATGACCTGCAAAAACTCTGGCCACTGATCGCCGAAGGTCAGTCAGACTCCTCCTGCTTTGACAACGCACTGGAGCTGCTGGTGACCGGTGGCTATTCCATGGCACATGCCATGATGCTGCTGATCCCGGAAGCCTGGGCCGGCAACCCGCTGATGGATGAAAAACGCCACGCATTTTACGAGTACCATGCCGCCGTCATGGAGCCCTGGGATGGTCCGGCCGCCGTGGCCTTTACCGATGGCCGCCAGATTGGCGCCACCCTGGACCGAAACGGCCTGCGCCCGGCGCGCTATCTGATTACCAGTGATGACCTGGTCGTGATGGCCTCGGAAATGGGCGTGCTGGACATCCCGGAAGAACGCATCGTCAAGAAATGGCGGCTGCAACCCGGCAAGATGTTCCTCATCGACATGGAGCTGGGGCGCATCATCGATGATGTGGAACTCAAGGACAACCTGGCGAACAGCAAGCCCTACCGGGAATGGCTACAGAAAACACAGATACGTCTGCACAACCTGCCGGGTGAAATAAGCCCGATGGCACCGGATGAAGACACCCTGCTCGACCGACAGCAGGCCTTTGGCTACACACAGGAAGATGTCAAGTTCCTGATGACACCGATGGCGGCAACCGGACAGGAAGCCATCGGCTCCATGGGCGCAGACAACCCGGTAGCCGTACTCTCGAACAAGTCCAAGCCGCTGGCGAATTACTTCAAGCAGAACTTCGCACAGGTCACCAATCCGCCCATCGACCCGATCCGCGAAGAACTGGTGATGTCGCTGGTCTCACTGATCGGACCGCGCCCCAACCTGCTGGGTCATGAATCCGCCGGCGAACACATGCGTCTGGAAGTCAGTCAGCCGGTCCTGAGCAATACTGACATCGAACGCATCCGCCACATCGAAGACCACACCGCAGGTGCCTTCCGGACCCGCACCATTGATATCTGCTATCCGGCCACAGAGGGTGCTGACGGGATGGAGTCTGCACTGGAGGCCGTCTGCCGGCAGGCCGAACAGGCGGTAGGCGAAGGCTTCAACATCCTGATCCTGTCTGACCGTGGTACCGATATCGATCACATTGCCATCCCTGCGCTACTGGCAACATCTGCAGTCCATCATCACCTGGTCCGCACCGGTTTGCGTACCGCTTCCGGCCTGGTAGTAGAAACCGGCGCCGCGCGCGAGGTACACCAGTTCGCGACTCTTGCCGGTTACGGGGCTGAAGCTATCAACCCATACCTCGCCTTTGAAACACTGGTCTCCATTCGTGGGCAGTTACAGGAAAAACTGGATGAGCATGAAATCCAGAAGCGTTATATCAAGGCCATTGGCAAGGGACTGTTCAAGGTCATGTCGAAGATGGGCATTTCCACCTACCAGTCCTATTGCGGCGCACAGATTTTTGATGCCGTGGGTCTCAATTCAGCGTTTATAGACAAGTATTTCACGGGAACGGCAACGACCATTGAAGGCATTGGCCTGCAGCAGATTGCCGCTGAAACCGTGCGCTGGCACCGTGATGCCTACAGCGATGCACCGATCTATCGAAACAGTCTCGACGTGGGCGGTGACTATGCCTTCCGCATGCGTGGCGAGGACCACATGTGGACACCCGACACCATCTCAAAGCTGCAGCACGCTACCCGTGCCAACGATGCAGGCACCTTCCGGGAATTTGCACAGCTGGTAAATGACCAGAACAAGCGCCTGCTGAACCTGCGCGGACTGTTCGAATTCAACTTCAGTAACGCGCCCGTGCCGCTGGACGAGGTCGAAGCGGCGAAGGAAATCGTCAAGCGCTTCTCCACCGGCGCCATGTCATTCGGCTCCATCTCCTACGAGGCCCACTCTACACTGGCCGTTGCCATGAACCGCATTGGCGGCAAGTCCAACACCGGCGAAGGGGGTGAACAGCCGGAGCGTTTCAAGCCGCTGGACAACGGTGATTCTAAACGCTCGGCCATCAAGCAGGTCGCTTCCGGCCGCTTTGGTGTCACCGCGGAATACCTGGTCAATGCCGATGTTATCCAGATCAAGATGGCCCAGGGAGCCAAGCCCGGTGAAGGTGGACAGCTGCCGGGGCACAAGGTGGACGCCACCATTGCACAGGTACGCCACTCGACCCCCGGTGTCGGCCTGATATCGCCGCCACCGCATCACGACATCTACTCCATCGAAGACCTGGCGCAGCTCATCCACGACCTGAAAAACGTCAATCCGCAAGCCGACATCAGTGTCAAGCTGGTCGCCGAGGTGGGCGTGGGTACGGTTGCCGCCGGTGTCTCCAAGGCACATGCCGACCATGTCACCATTGCAGGTTTTGACGGTGGCACCGGTGCCAGCCCGCTGACATCCATCAAGCACGCCGGTTCGCCCTGGGAAATCGGTCTTGCCGAGACCCACCAGACGCTGGTGCTGAACAACCTGCGCAGCCGCATCGCCGTTCAGGTCGACGGCGGCATGCGCACCGGACGCGATGTCATTGTCGGCGCATTACTTGGTGCCGACGAGTTCGGTTTTGCCACCGCACCCCTGATCGTCGAAGGCTGCATCATGATGCGCAAGTGTCACCTCAACACCTGCCCGGTCGGTGTGGCCACACAGGACCCGGAGCTGCGCAAGCGTTTCACCGGCAAGCCGGAACACGTGGTGAACTATTTCTTCTTCGTCGCCGAGGAAATCAGGGAACTGATGGCACAACTGGGCTTCCGCAAATTCGATGACATGATCGGCCAGTCGCAGCGCCTCAACATGCGCAAGGCCATCGATCACTGGAAGGCCCGGGGACTGGACTTCTCACGCATCCTGCACAAACCTGAAGCAGGGCCCGGCGTCGGAATCTATCACACCGATAAACAGGATCACGGACTCGACAAGGCGCTCGATAACGAATTGATCAGACTGTCACAGGCTGCGCTCGACAACAGGACACCGGTAAAAATCGACCTGCCGGTACGCAATACCAACCGTACAGTCGGCGCCATGCTGTCCGGCCAGGTCGCGAGCCGCTATGGTCATAGCGGCCTGCCAGAAGACACCATCAGTATTACCCTGCGTGGCATTGCGGGTCAGAGTCTTGGTGCCTTCACAACGCACGGCGTCAGCATTGAACTGATCGGCGAAGGTAACGACTATGTCGGCAAGGGCCTCAGCGGCGGCCGCCTGGTGGTCTACCCACCCGCCGCGACACCCATCGTTGCCGAGGAAAACATCATCGTCGGCAACACGGTCCTGTACGGCGCCATCAGTGGTGAATGTTATTTCCGCGGCGTCGCCGGTGAACGCTTCGCGGTGCGCAACTCCGGCGCAACCGCGGTTGTCGAGGGCGTCGGTGATCATGGTTGCGAATACATGACAGGCGGTGTCGTCGTGGTACTCGGGGAATCAGGGCGCAACTTCGCCGCCGGCATGAGCGGTGGTATTGCCTACGTGCTTGACGAACGCGGTGATTTCAACCAGCGCTGCAACCTGGCCATGGTGGAACTGGAACCGATCCCGGCGGAAGACGAGGCGCTGGAAAAACTGGACCACCAGGGCGGTGACATGGAGACCCACGGACGCGTCGATGTCAGTCACGATATGACCCGCTACGACGCCTTGCGCCTGCACCGGCTAATTGAGAGACACGTGCACTATACCGACAGTGCGCGTGGCCGCACCATCATGGATAACTGGGATGAGTATTTACCGAAATTCGTCAAGGTCATGCCGGTTGACTACCGGCGCGCCCTGCAGGACATGCAGGCTGCCCAAACAGCCACCTCGTACGCTGCCAAGGGAGGACACTAGGCATGGGTAAGCCCACCGGTTTTCTGGAATTCGAACGCTTTGAGCGCACCTATGCACCGGCTGCAGACCGTGTCCAGCATTACAAGGAATTCGTCATCCCGCTGCAGGAAAGCGAACTGGGCCAGCAAGGTGCGCGTTGCATGGACTGTGGCATTCCCTTTTGCCACCAGGGCTGTCCGGTAAACAACATCATTCCGGACTGGAATGACCTGGTGTACCGGGGCGACTGGCAGCAAGCCTTGCAGGTACTGCATTCAACCAACAACTTCCCGGAATTTACCGGCCGCATCTGCCCGGCACCCTGCGAGGCCGCCTGCACGCTAAATATCGATGACAACCCGGTCACCATCAAGACGATCGAGTGTGCGATTGTCGACAAGGGCTGGGAACAGGGCTGGATCCAGCCACAGATCGCGGAACACAAGAGTGGCAAACGGGTTGCCGTTGTCGGTTCCGGGCCTGCCGGCATGGCCTGTGCACAACAACTGGCGCGCGCCGGGCACGAAGTGGAACTCTACGAGAAGAACGACCGCATCGGCGGACTGCTGCGCTACGGCATACCTGACTTCAAGATGGAAAAACACATCATCGACCGCCGCATTGCCCAGATGCAGGCGGAAGGCGTCAAGTTCCACACCGACACTGACATCGGCGTCACCAAGGCAGCAAAGGATTTACTCGACCGGTTTGATGCCATGGTCCTGACCGGCGGTTCCGAACACAGCCGAGACCTCGAGGTACCAGGCCGGGATCTGGATGGCGTACATTTCGCCATGAGCTTCTTGCCGCAACAGAACAAGCGCAACGCCGGGGACCTCATTGACGATATCGCATCGATCACGGCAAAAGGCAAGCAGGTGATCGTCATCGGCGGTGGTGATACCGGCTCGGACTGTATTGGCACCTCATTCCGGCAGAACGCACTGTCTGTTACGCAACTGGAAATTCTCCCGCAGCCCCCGGAAAAGGAAAACAAGGGACTGACCTGGCCGAACTGGCCCAACAAGATGCGCACCTCCAGTTCCCAGGATGAAGGTGCCGTCCGTGAGTGGTCGGTCGCCACCAAGTCCATTGAGGGAGAAAAGGGCAAGGTTACCGCCATCAACTGTGTACGCCTTGACTGGAAACAGGGAGACAACGGCCAGTGGCAAATGGAAGAGATCCCTGGCAGCGAATTTCAGCTGAAAGCCGACCTGGTACTGCTGGCAATGGGTTTTGTACACCCGGTACACGAGGGCATGCTGAAAGAGCTCGGCGTGGAACTCGATCCACGTGGCAATGTGCAGGCCGATACCGAGCAGTACCAGACGTCCATCGACAAGGTATTCTCCGCCGGTGATATGCGTCGCGGGCAGTCGCTGGTCGTGTGGGCGATCCGTGAAGGGCGCCAGTGCGCACGGGCAGTGGATGAATATTTGATGGGTAGTTCTGAATTACCCCGCTAGCATCTGCAGGATTTATTGTTATCCTCTGATTTCGCCCTGAAGGGCGAGGTACTCGCTCTTTATATCACCTGCTTGTTTCGCCCTCTCACGCGGGGGTGCTTCTTTTACCTTCCTATTTCACCCTGAAGCACGAGCTGCTTTTTTGACTTCATGTTTCGCCCTGAAGCACGAGCTGCTTATTTGACTTCATGTTTCGCCCTGAAGGGCGAGGTACTTTCTCTTGAGTGCCCAAGAGAAAGTACCCAAAGAGAAGGGCACCCCGGTGCACTCATCGGCTGGCGCCGATTCCTTCCGTTCCTCGCCAATCCGGGGGCGCGCACAACTCGCGATCTCGCTCTGCTCGATTCGCTCAAACAGGGTGCGCGCCTGATCCCGGATTAGCTGCGGTCGCCTGTTTGAGCGTAGCGAGTTGCGCGAGCGCCGGGCTTTACGAGAAGCGCAGGGGACCCGCGTAGCGGGCAAGCCTCCGGGATCGCCTTTCTTTTGGATACTTTTCTTTGGCGGAGCAAAGAAAAGTATCTCGCCCAAATGGGCGAAATAAACGAATAAAAAACCACAACAAACAAAGACAACCCTTACAGTAAAAATCGCCACTTACGAAAACACCCTCCCCCGCATACAATACCCCCCATGCAACCACTCCAAAACGACCGACTCATCCGCGCCCTGCTGCGCCAACCGGTAGACGTCACCCCTGTATGGATGATGCGCCAGGCAGGACGCTACCTCCCGGAATACCTCAGGGTCCGCAAACAAGCCGGCAGCTTCATGGCCCTGTGCACCAACCCGGAGCTTGCCTGCGAGGTCACACTACAACCACTCGAACGATTTCCACTGGACGCGGCCATTCTGTTTTCCGACATCCTCACCATTCCCGACGCCATGGGACTCGGTCTGTACTTCGAGGAAGGAGAAGGCCCGCGCTTTAAGAAACCCGTACGCTCGGCTGCCGATGTCAATGCACTGGGCGTCCCGGACCCGGAAACCGAGCTGCGATATGTCATGGATGCGGTGCGCCTGATTCGCCAGTCGCTCGATAATCGCGTGCCGCTGATCGGTTTCTCCGGCAGCCCGTGGACACTGGCCACCTACATGGTCGAGGGCAGTTCCACGAAAACCTTCTCGCACGTCAAGGGCATGCTCTACAGCGAACCCCGCGTGCTACACCAGTTGCTTGAAACCGTTGCGACGGCTGTCACCAGCTACCTGAATGCCCAGATTGCCGCCGGCGCCCAGGCCGTCATGATCTTTGATACCTGGGGCGGTGTGCTGACACCTGATGATTACCGCGACTTCTCGCTGCAGTACATGCAAAGGATTGTTGCCGGCCTGACACGCGAGTCAGACGGCCAACAGGTACCCGTGGTGCTGTTCACCAAGGGCGGCTGCCAGTGGCTGGAGATCATGGCGGATACCGGTGCCGATGCGCTGGGACTGGACTGGTCCACTGATCTCGCCATGGCCCGCAAGCGCGTCGGTGATCGCGTCTGATTAATTCATGTAGCCCGTCATTGCGAGCGAAGCGAAGCAATCTCGTAACCAGTGAATCAACGAGTTACAGATTGCTTCGTAACTTTGTTCCTCGCAATGACGACACATCAGAGGCTCCCTAAGACAAAATAAATTGTAGGAGCGGATCGCATCCGCGAATGTGGTGCTACACCAGTCGCGGATGCGATCCGCTCCTGCAAAAAACCTGGTTTAGCTTGTAGCCTGGATGACGCACGGTAGCAGAGCAGTCCTAACGCAGCTCGCTCAACAGCGAATCCATCATTGCCTGTGCCTGGCCCAGGTAGCCACCGCCGAACATGTTGAAGTGGTTCAGGATGTGGTACAGGTTGTAGAGGGTCTTGCGGGTGCGGTAACCACTGTCGAGTGGCCAGGCATTGTTATAGGCGCTGTAGAAGTCTGCACCGAAACCGCCAAACAACTCCGTCATGGCCAGGTCGGCCTCACGATCACCGTAATACACCGCCGGGTCAAAGAGGGTCGGTTCGCCTGATTGCAGGTAGGCATAATTGCCCGACCATAGATCGCCATGCAACAGTGATGCCTCCGGCACATAGCCGTCAAAAAAAGCCGGTAATTCCAACAACAGTCTCTCACCCTGTGACTGCAACCGTCCGCCGGCCCCCTTGCGTGCCGCGAGATCCAGCTGAAACTGCAAACGGTACTGCTGCCAGAATTCGATCCAGTCATCGCAGCAGCTATTATCCTGCGGCGTCGAACCAATGGTATTGGCCCGGTACCAGCCGTATTGATCACGGGTAGTCCGGTGCATCGCCGCCAGCCCCTCACCCAGCACCGCCGGATCGCCGCGGCCACCCAGTGACAGGTTTTCCATCACCAGCCAGGCCGACTTGTCATTATTTCCGTAGCACAGCGGTGCCGGGATGTGCAGTGCCGTACACTGGCGTAGTTCATTCAGGCCGTCGGCTTCCGCCGCAAACATATCGACCTTGCTGGCACTGTTGTATTTTACAAAGTAATCCGTCCCGCCAAAGCGAACCCGCTGCGCCTGGTTGATGCAGCCACCACCCACTGCACCCTGTTGTCGAAGATCTGACTGCTGACCGGTGGCAGCTGCAATATCAGCAGCAATTTCTTTCCACAATGACATCTAATACCCGGAATCCATGATCAACCAACCGCGCGCGTCAGCCGCGATGCGGTCATGCGCCCCAGGCCAAGTTGTTCGCAGACATTTTGCACCTCGCTGGCAGCCACGCGACGGCGAGCAATATCGGTGTCCTTGACCTGCAGTTCAGGGTCGAGGGCGATTGTGGTCAACTGGCGCGCCAGCAGGGCGGCCTCCCGGTGTTCCTGCAACAGGCGCTGCACACGTGCCGCACCACGGATCTTCAACCCCGCGACGACGTCGAGCTGCCGGTAGAGACTGTCCAGCGACTCGAACTCGGCGAGCAGTGCCGCCGCCGTTTTCGCACCGATACCCGGCACACCGGGTATATTGTCGACACTGTCACCGCAGAGCGCCAGCCAGTCGGCCACCTGCCAGGCCTCGACCCCCAGCCAGGCGGGAATATCCTGGTAGTAATGACGGCGGTTGCGGGCATAGTCCCACAGCAGGTCAGGCGCCTCGAGCAACTGCGCAAGGTCCTTGTCGGCACTCAGTATCACCACGGCGTAGCCCTGCTCGCGCATGCGCGCGGCCAGCGTACCGATCAGGTCATCGGCCTCGTAGCTGTCGCTGGAAAAATCCGCCATCCCCAGTGACTGCACCAGCGTGCGGCAATACTGGAACTGCTGCTTCAACTCAGCAGGCGGCGAGTCGCGATTCGCCTTGTAGTCAGGATAGATATCATTGCGAAACGAGGTAGTCAGGCTTTCGTCGAACACCACGGCCAGGTGTTCGGGTTTGACGGCATCCAGAAAACCCGCCAGGAAGCCGGCAAAACCGTGCAGCGCATTGATCGGCTGACCGTCATTGTTGAACAGGTTATCGGGTACTGAATACCAGGCACGAAAAATATAGATACTGGCGTCAATCAGGTAGACGCGCCGCTTGTTATCAGCCACGACAGCGGTCAGGTGGTCAGTGCGATACGCTGGTGCAGCGGGCTGCTGCGCGGAAAGTGCGCACGCAGAAATTCCATCTGGTCAGCAAGCACGCGTCGGCTCTGCAGATAGATGTACTCGGCGTGGGTCGGGACAAACGGCACCGCCAGCAAGCACACATGTGAATCACGCCTGAACAGGGCCGGGTTGTTCAGCGGTGGTGAATAGCGGCCCCGAAACTTGTTAAGGGCATGGTTGCGCCCATGGGTGGCGATGATGGAGTTGACATCGATGATGCTGCGGCGACCGGTGCTGGCGCAGATACCGCCATGTATCCGGTATAACAGGGTACCGCAGGTGTAGGCCACCTGCTCAAGGTGATAGAGACGCACGGCATCCTGGTAACCCACCCATTCGAGCGGCATGCCCGATATATCTGTCCTCAAGACCTGATGATTCAAATCGATCATTACAACACCCTTGGCGTTGCCCCCCCGCCAGGCGTCCTGGCAGGCAGCTTGCTAACTGTACCGAGACTATCATGTTGTCAAAACGCACGCTACATCAGGCATTGACAGCGACAACCGTCAGCAAGTGTCAGTGATGCACTGCTGTGGCGGTCTGTGTCTTGCACCGCAGCGGAACAGTCATTTATATGCTGGCGAGCCTTGTCCTTGCGCCAGGCTTTACGCTAATATCGCGCGCTTAATGCACTGTACTCCATGATCAACCAGTCAATGTTACTTGCTCCGGGCTCTCGGCACGACAAGTCGCATCCGAGGCTATGATGCCGATACGCGTTGCTGTACCCAAAGAAACCTACCCTGGCGAACGCCGCGTCGCCCTGGTTCCCGAAGTCAGCCGGAAAATGGCGAAACTCGATATCGAGGTACAGCTCGAGTCTGGCGCTGGTGATGCGGCTCATTATCCTGATGCCGCCTTCGAGTCTGCCCGTATTGTCAGCGATGCCGGCAGCCTCTATGGCGAGTCCGATATCATCCTGACTGTCCAGCCACCTGCGCTGGAAGTGATCGAACAGCTGCGTGAAGGCAGCATCCTGATCGGCATGCTGTTGCCCTATCAACGACTGCAGCACGTCGCCCGCCTCAAGGAACGCAACATTACCAGCTTTGCCATGGAACTGGTGCCGCGCATCTCGCGTGCCCAGAGCATGGATACACTGTCGTCACAGGCGGCGGCGGCCGGCTACAAGGCGGTGATCATGGCGGCCGAACGCTCCGGGCACTTCTTCCCGATGCTGACCACGGCAGCCGGCACCATCCGCCCGTCAAAGGTGGTGGTCATCGGTGCCGGTGTCGCCGGCCTGCAGGCAATTGCCACCGCGCGGCGCCTCGGTGCGATCGTCGAGGGCTACGATGTACGCGCAGCCACCAAGGAACAGGTGGAATCGCTGGGCGCCCGCTTTATCGACATCGATGTCGCCGCCGAGGGCAGCGGTGGCTATGCCCGCGAACTGACCGAGGAAGAAAAACAGCAGCAACAGACAATACTGGCTGAGCACATCGCCGCTGCCGACGTCGTCATCAGTACCGCGGCGCTTCCCGGCAGGCCTTCACCAAAAATCATTACCAGCGCCATGGTCGAGTCCATGAAGCCCGGCTCGGTCATCATCGACCTCGCGGCCGAGGGCGGCGGTAACTGCGAATTAACCAAAGCGGGCGAAGACATCGAGCACAATGGCGTCATCATTGCCGGTCCACTCAATGTACCCAGCATGCTGGCGGTCCATGCCAGTGAAATGTATTCGAAAAATCTGCTCAATTTCCTCACCCCGATGATCAAGGACGGCACCCTGGTACCGGATTGGGAGGACGAGGTACTTGCGGAGAGTGTGCTCACCCACCAGGGTGAAATCCGCCATGAACCTACCCGCAAGCAGGTCGAAGGAGATGCCTCATGATTGAAGGAATGACAGCACTCTATATATTCATGCTGGCAGCGGTTGCCGGCTATGAAATCATTGGCCGCGTACCGGTGATATTGCATACCCCGCTGATGTCCGGCTCCAACTTTGTGCACGGCATCGTGCTGGTCGGCGCCATGGTTGCAATGGGCCATGCCCACACCACCCTGGAACTGGTGGTCGGTTTTATCGGTGTCGCGCTGGCCGCCGGCAACGCCGTCGGTGGTTATGTCGTCACCGAGCGCATGCTGGAAATGTTCAAAAGCAGCAAGGGCAGTAACTGATGCATAACATAATACAAATCAGCTACTTCATTGCGGCGTTCCTGTTTATCTTCGGACTGAAGCGCATGAGTTCGCCGCTCACCGCGCGTGACGGCATTATCTGGGCCGGTGTCGGCATGCTGGTGGCCTCGCTGATCACCTTCTTCGAGCCGGGGATGGAAAACTACCTGCTGATGACGACCGCCATCTTCGTCGGTGGCGTCGCTGCTTTCTGGTCAGGCAAAAAGGTCGCCATGACCGACATGCCGCAGATGATCGCGCTCTACAATGGCATGGGTGGCGGCGCAGCGGGCGCCATTGCCGCCGTGGAACTGCTGAAGGGTGATTTTCATTCCCAGACCTTTCTCACGCTCGCCGTACTGGGCGCATTGATCGGTTCAATATCATTTTCAGGTTCAATGGTCGCCTTTGCAAAACTGCAGGGGCTGATACGCCGGCCCATGCGTTTTCCGGGTCAGCAGTTGTTCAACATTGCCGTGTTTCTGGTCGCCGCCGGCTTTGGCGCCGTGCTGGTTATCCAGGGTGAATTTACCGGCAGCATCATCCTGATCTTTTTCGCCGCGGCACTCGCCTACGGGATGTTCATGGCGCTGCCGATCGGCGGTGCGGACATGCCGGTGGTGATTTCGCTGTTCAACGCCCTCACCGGCCTGGCCGTAGCCTTCGAGGGTTTCGTGCTCAACAATGCCGCCATGATCATCGCCGGAACCGTGGTCGGCTCGGCCGGTACGCTGCTGACGCAATTAATGGCCCGTGCCATGAACCGCTCAATCGGAAATGTGTTGTTCAGCTCCTTCGGCGCCAGCGGCGGCGCTGAAGAAAGCGTGGAAGGCAGTATGAAGCCCATCGATGCGGTCGACGCCGGTGTCATGATGGCCTTCGCAGAACGTGTCATCATCATTCCCGGTTACGGCATGGCCGTGGCACAGGCCCAGCACAAGATATTCGAGCTGATGGAAATGCTGCTGGCACGCGGTGTGGATGTGAAATTTGCCATCCACCCGGTTGCCGGTCGCATGCCCGGCCACATGAACGTGCTGCTGGCCGAAGCCAACGTCCCCTATGACCGACTCTACGACCTCGACGAGATCAACGCCGCCTTCCTGCAAACCGATGTCGCACTGGTGATCGGTGCCAATGACGTGGTCAACCCGTCGGCGCGCACCAACCCCGACAGCCCGATCTACGGCATGCCCATCCTCAATGCCGACCAGGCGAAGAATGTCATCGTCATCAAGCGTGGACAGGGCAAGGGCTTCTCCGGAGTCGAGAATGCGCTGTTCTTCGGTGATAACACCCGCATGCTCTATGGTGACGGGCAGGCCATGGTCGGTGAACTGATCGAGGCAGTAAAAGAATTCTGAGTCGGGCGCGATAACCCGCCGCGCGCGAATAACCCCCCTGCAATGATCACGGCCCTGAGCAGGGCCTGGAATCAGCACCTGTACTTCAGTGCAATAGTCACACGACTGAAGGTTCGCTAGCCTGTACTCAGTGGCGTTTTTATTACTCCTCCCTCCGTACGCCACCATACGCCTCAAGGACGAGGCGTATTTTTATTTCTGCCCCACTCACAGACAACACACATCCAGCCGTTCGCCACCTTCGTCAGTGCTATCATTGCGACTGTAGATCAGATCCGGACAGTGCCCCTGGCAACGGCCAAATGCCGTCCAAAAAAGCCATGAAAATGACATAAACACCATAAAAACAGGGTTTGCATATCATCACACCAGCCGTTCAATCACAACGGGCTTATACACAGCCATCGGGTGACTGATGTTTTCTCACCACAGTGTGGCATGTCCAGTATATTAGAAACTTATAATTAACTACATCTCATTGATTTAAATGATAATATTTTTATGGATAAAAAAAGGACAATTTAACAGTAACACTGGAAAAATAGGGTTTTGAGCCACTTGACCCCATTTCATCCACAGAGTTATCCACAGCATTTGTGGATAAAAGTCAGCCCTAATCAGATGAAGGACTTAGCTTCACTAGGTAATAAAATTTTCAAGCATGAACGCTAACCTTACTTATTTTCCCTCATAAAACCCGCGACGCCAATAGCGTGAACAATTTGATCCTTCGTATCGCCATTCCATCACCGTTGCAACGCTGTTTTGACTACCTGCAACCCGTCGATACGGACCCCGCTGCGTTACAACCGGGCATGCGGCTGCGCGTACCGTTTGGACGGCGCACAGTGATCGGTGTACTGCTTGCTGTGAGTGACGAAACCGACATCGACGCACATAAACTGAAACGTGCCCTGCAGCTACTCGACGAGACTGCGGTGATCAGCCGTGACGTTCTGGCCATGGTGCAATGGGCCAGTGACTACTACCACCATCCCATCGGTGACGCATGCAGTTCAGCAATGCCTGCGTTGCTGCGCCGTGGTCAGCAACCCGCAGCTACCGACACCACGGGCTGGCGAATCACCTCTGCCGGCCGCGCAGTCGAGACGACAGCACTCAGCCGTGCGGCACGCCAGGCAAAGGTCATGGCCGTGCTGAGCGCACATCAGCAGGGGCTGCATCGCAATGCCATCGATGCCCCCGCCAGTGTCTTGCGTGCCCTCGCTGACAAGGGCTGGATAGAGAACTGCACCCTCAACGAGGCACACCTCGATCACACGGTGATGCCTTCCATACATACGCTCAACACGGCGCAACGGCGGGCCGTCGATGCCATCCTCGCGCAGCTGGACAACTTCACGCCGTTCCTGCTTGCCGGTGTCACCGGCAGCGGCAAGACCGAGGTGTACCTGGAGCTGATAGAAAGCACGCTCGCCCGTCGACAACAGGCGCTGGTGCTGGTCCCCGAGATCGGCCTGACGCCGCAGCTGCTGTCACGCTTCCAGCGACGCTTTCAGGTGCCGCTGGCGCTGCTGCATTCGGGACTCACGGACCATGAACGGCTCGCGGCCTGGCGACAGGCACGCAGCGGTGAGGCACCCATCATCATTGGCACCCGCTCGGCAATCTTCACCCCCATGGCCCGACCCGGCCTGATCGTCGTCGACGAGGAACACGATGCCTCGCTGAAGCAGCAGGATGGTTTTCGCTATTCAGCCCGTGACCTGGCCGTCTGGCGGGCGCGCCAGTTGAAAATCCCGGTGCTCCTCGGATCGGCCACGCCCTCCCTGGAAAGCCTGCTGAATGTCGAGCAGCAACGTTACCGGCAACTGGACCTGCCGGAACGTACCGGCGTGGCCATCCAGCCAACGTTCCAGCTGCTGGATGTCCGCAGGCAAGCACTTGAGGACGGGCTGTCTCAGCCGCTGCTGCAGCGCATACAACAGCACCTGGATGCGGGCGACCAGGTGTTGTTGTTCCTGAACCGGCGTGGTTATGCACCGACACTGATGTGCTATGACTGCGACTGGATCGCCGAGTGCAAGCGTTGCGATGCCCGCATGACCTGGCACCAGCACGACAAACTGCTGCACTGCCACCATTGCGGCAGCCAGCGACCCGTCGATAGCATCTGCCCGAGATGCCAGGGCAGCGACCTGCATCCCCAGGGGCAGGGAACGGAACGGGTCGAGCAGGCACTGGAGCGACACTTTCCGGACATCAAGCGGGTTCGAATCGACCGCGACACCACCCGCCGCAAGGGTGAACTGAACCGGCTGCTGGAGCAGGCACGCTGCGGTGAAGGCCGCCTGCTGCTGGGTACCCAGATGCTGGCCAAGGGACATCACTTCCCGAATGTCACCCTGGTGGGCATCCTCGATGCCGATCACGGCCTGTTCAGTACCGATTTCCGTGCCAGCGAGCGCATGGCGCAGCTGATTGTGCAGGTCGCGGGACGTGCCGGACGCCATGAGCGGCCCGGCGAGGTCATGATCCAGACCTGCCACCCGGATCACCCGTTATTGCAGTTGCTGATCAACCAGGGCTATCCCGCGTTCGCGCGAGCGGCCCTGGCAGAACGCAGGGACGCGCACCTGCCTCCGGCAACTGCCATGGTGCTGCTGCGCGCCGAAGCCACAGCGGCCGACACCGCAATGGCATTTCTGGACACTGTCGCTGCACTGATCAGCGCGACCGGCAACCGGGCGGTCGAGGTCTGGGGGCCGGTGCCCGCGACCATGGAGCGCCGCGCCGGGCGCTATCGCGCCCAGCTGGTATTGCAATCGGAGCAGCGTGGCGCGCTACAACGCCTGCTGAGCAGCATTGTCAGGCAACTGGAAACGACCAGGGAGGCACGCCGGGTGCGCTGGTCCGTGGATGTTGATCCGGTGGATACCTATTAAGCAACTATTGAAGTTGCAAGATGGCGGGCGAGCGGGATAATAGGCGGCCCGTTAGCTCAGGATTCAACCAAACCACGCAGGAGCGGATCGCATCCGCGAACAGGGTTGCCATCGCGAGACAATTCGCGGAGGTGATCCGCTCCTGCAAGACGCTGCAAAAATCATTTGAAAACGCACCTCGCACAATTACTCACCGATGCCGTCAGCACCTTGCAGGCCGATGGCACGCTGCCGGCCGACATCTCGCCCGACGTGATGATCGAGCGCACCCGTGACCGCACCCACGGCGACTATGCCAGTAACCTGGCACTGCTGCTGGCAAAACCCGCGCGCAGCAAGCCACGTGACATCGCGGAAAAACTGCTTGCCGCCATCGAGGCCGATGACACGGTGCAAAAGATTGAAATTGCCGGCCCGGGATTCATCAATTTCTTCCTCGGCAACGAGGCCTGGCACTCGGTCATCGACGACATCCTTGCACAGGGTGATCGCTACGGCCGCAGTGACCATGGCAAGGGGAAACGTATCCAGGTGGAATTCGTTTCCGCCAACCCGACCGGGCCACTGCATGTTGGACACGGTCGTGGCGCAGCCTATGGCGCCGCGGTGGCCGACCTGCTGGCGGCGATTGGCTATAACGTCCACCGCGAGTACTACGTGAATGATGCCGGGCGACAGATGGATATCCTCGCTGCCAGCGTTTACCTGCGCTACCTCGACCTGTGCGGCGCAAGCGTCACCTTCCCCGCCAACGGCTACCAGGGCGACTATGTCTGGGATATTGCCGCCACCCTGCACCGTGAACACGGCGAGTCGCTGCAACATGCAATTGAAGAGGTATTCCGCGATATCCCGCCCGATGAACCGGCCGGTGGCGACAAGGAAGCACACATCGACGGCATCATCGAGCGCAGCCGCGCACTGCTGGGACAAACACAGTACCGCCGGGTCTTCGATGAGGGGCTGAACGCCATACTCGGCAATATCCGCCAGGATCTGAAAGAGTTTGGCGTGGTCTACGACGATTGGTTTTCAGAACGCTCGCTGTCCGATGACAAGTCCGTCGAGGCCGGTATCGAGCGGCTGCAGAAGAGCGGTCACGTCTACGAGAAGAACGGCGCCCTGTGGTTCAGCTCCACCGACTTCGGTGACGAGAAGGACCGCGTGCTCGTGCGCGACAACGGCCAGACCACCTACTTTGCCTCGGACATTGCCTACCATGCCAATAAACTGGAGCGCGGCTATGACCGTGTCATCGACGTCTGGGGTGCCGACCACCATGGCTATGTGCCGCGGGTAAAGGCCGCCCTCAAGGCACTCGGAGATGATCCGGACAAGCTGGATGTGCTACTGGTGCAGTTTGCAATCCTCTACCGTGGCGGCGAAAAGGTACAGATGTCGACGCGCTCCGGTGAATTCGTGACGCTGCGCGAACTGCGCCACGAGGTCGGCAATGATGCCGCACGGTTTTTCTATGTAATGCGCAAATGCGAACAGCACATGGATTTCGACCTTGATCTCGCCCGCTCGCAGTCCAATGACAACCCTGTGTACTACATCCAGTATGCGCATGCCCGGGTCAGAAGTGTGTTCCGGCAGCTGCAGGAAAAACAGTTAAGCTGGGACCGTGGCGCCGGTAGTGCGGGCCTGTCCACCCTGGCAGAAAGCCATGAACAGGACCTGATCATCAAGCTGTCACGCTATCCCGAAATACTGGAAGCGGCGGCCATTAACCATGAACCGCACCAGCTGACGCATTACCTGCGGGAACTGGCCAACGATTTCCACACCTATTACAACGCCCACACCTTCCTGGTCGAGGATGCTAAAGTCCGCAATGCACGCCTGAACCTGATCGAGGCAACCCGGCAAGTGATCGCCAACGGTCTCGGACTGCTGGGCGTTTCCGCACCGGACAGCATGTAATGCCACGCGACTACAAAAACAGGGCCAACCGCAAAAAGAAACGCCCCGCACTGTCGCCGCTGGTCGGCGTCCTTTCCGGCCTGCTGATTGGCCTGTTCGTCGCCTTCCTGGTGTATATCAAGTCGCGCTCTGAACCGCGTGAACCGGTCTATGTGCAGGAAATCCTGCCGCCGCCGGCAACAACGAGCAGCGAGCAAGCGGCAGACGATGCGCACGGGGAAGAGGCCACGGCAACTCCGCCACCGCCGAAACCGCGTTTTGATTTCTATACCCTGTTACCGGAGATGGAGGTCGTCATTCCCGAAGAGGAAATCACAGAGAGCCTGAAACAGACGGCACCCAGGCCCGTGACGACACCCCCGCCCGCCTCGCCTGCCAGCAAGGCAGAACCGGTAGCGCCGGTGACGGCAACACCGGCAGTTACACCCAAACCCGTCGCGACGCCGAAGCCAGCCGCGCCAGCAACACCCACCGGTACCTATTACCTGCAGGTCGGTTCCTTCAGCGATGGCGTAAAGGCAGAACGTTTCAAGGCAGAACTGGGGATGCTGGGCATGCAGACCAGCATCCAGAAGGTCACCATCAACAACAAGGAAACCTATCACCGCGTCCGGGTAGGGCCCTTCGGGACGCTCGACGAACTGGACAGGACCCGCCAGACCCTGAAGAAAAAGGGCATCGACAGTACCCCGATCAAGGTCCGGGGCTAGGCTATTCGCGGACGCATCCGCGAAAAATATTTACGACGGATCCGGGTACACCTCGAACGTCTGCCTGAGTATCAGGGTATCCTGGTAGGACAACTCGATAATCCATTCACCGCTGACCAGCTCATCGGGCTCGTCCAGAAAATAGGTATAGTTAAACACCTGCTCCTCAGCTGAATCCGACTTGTAAAGCGACTGTGTGCGTGTATAGGTACGGCTTTCTGTTTCACCCGTTGCCGTCCTTACCGGCCGGGTCACCTTCAACGTGACCGGCTGGCCGACGGGCATGCCGTAGACATCCGCGAACACTTCCAGGCCATGCCCGATCCTTGCCGGTATGCGGTTACCCTTGATGCGCTGCACGTTGAAGTCTTCCCAGCGATAACCACTCTCGGTAGCGTCATTGCGCAGCAACTCGCCGCCATCGCGAATCACATGTGCCGAGTAATAACTGCCGGGATGATAACCCGGTGCAGCCAGCACCCGGGGAGTCACGGACAACAACAGCACTATCGCGGCAAGTCCTGAAATGTATGGTTTGTGTAATCTCATACTGCAATCTCCTTCATCTCGTGACGCTGCTGCCTTCACTGCAGCCGGCTAACGGCAACAATCTGTCAATGCCGTCTGGCAGCGGACTGTATGCTGATGAGATCGTCGAAGCGTTTCATCAGCGTCAATAAACTGTTGGTAGACGGTTCACTCTTGCGCAGATATTCATGGGCATAGACGAAGATGCCGCTTTTTTCCGGCAATGGCCGGGTGTGTTCCAGCGCGTGCTTCATGCGGGGCAGGAATACCCACTGCAACCACTGTTCGAAGCGCAGGGTATCCAGGCAAAAGGGCTGCGTGCTGTTCAGCGCACTGCAGGCAGGCTCGCGAGCGTCCCAGAGGCCGCTGCTGCGCAGCGTGGCTTCCACTTCCAGGAGGATATCGGCGATACGGTTGGGGATATCGTGCATAGGCTCATTATAACCGGACACTCAAACGGGGGAATTATGCCGGATTGGGTGCACTTCCGGCGGCCGCGGCCACTCAATCGGGCTTATGGCTCCATTTAGACTCTGTGATTCATTATATTGCCATTCTGGTTTATAATCCGCCGGCTCTGATAACGCCCTCGTCTCTCTCCGGTACGGGAAGCGGCAGAAATGGACTACCGGCACCCGCGGCTGTCCTGGATGAGCAGTACAGGCGCACCAATTCGATTGACTACAAAACCCTATAGACGAGTAGCAGGACTATGACTGATTTAAGCAAGTACAGGAATATCGGAATCTTCGCACACGTGGATGCCGGCAAGACCACCACCACGGAACGTATTCTGAAACTGACCGGCAAGATCCACAAGACCGGTGAAGTACACGATGGTGAAGCGACCACTGACTTCATGGAGCAGGAACAGGAGCGTGGCATTACCATCCAGTCCGCTGCAACCAGTTGCGAGTGGGATGGCCATCGCCTGAATATTATCGATACGCCCGGACACGTTGACTTCACCATCGAGGTGTATCGCTCACTGAAGGTGCTCGACGGTGGCGTCGGTGTGTTCTGCGGCTCCGGCGGTGTCGAACCACAGTCCGAGACCAACTGGCGCTATGCCAATGAATCCGGCGTGGCGCGCGTGATTTTCGTCAACAAGATGGACCGCATGGGTGCAGACTTTTACCGCGTCGTGAAACAGGTCGAGGATGTGCTCGATGCCAAACCGCTGGTGATGGTACTGCCGATCGGTATCGAGGACGATTTCAGCGGCGTTGTCGACCTGCTGACACGCAAGGCCTGGATCTGGGATGACTCCGGCGACCCGGCCGCGTATGAAGTCCAGGAGCCGCCGGCCGACATGGCTGACATCATCGAGGAGTGGCGCGAGAAGCTCATCGAGACGGCCGTTGAACAGGATGACGGGGTACTGGAAACCATCGCGCTGGATTTCTTCCCGACCTATTGCGGCTCCGCCTTCAAGAACAAGGGCATCCAGCTGGTGCTCAATGCCACCGTGGATTACCTGCCGAATCCAACCGAGGTTATTCCACAGCCGGAAGTCGACCTCGAGGGTAACGAAACCGGCGAATTCGCCATCGTTGACCCCGAGCGGCCACTGCGAGCACTGGCATTCAAGATCATGGATGACCGCTTTGGCGCACTGACCTTTATCCGCATCTACTCCGGCAAGCTTGAAAAAGGCATGACCGTGCTCAATACCTTCACCGACAAGACCGAGCGTATTGGCCGCATCGTGGAGATGCACGCCGATTCCCGTGAAGAACTCACCAGTGCGCAGGCCGGCGATATTGTTGCCGTCATCGGTATGAAGAACGTGCAGACCGGCCACACCCTGTGTGACCCCAAGCAACCGGCCACCCTGGAACCGATGGTGTTCCCGGACCCGGTGATTTCCATCGCGGTCGCGCCCAACGACAAGGCCGCGGCCGAGAAGATGGGTATTGCACTGGGCAAGATGATCAAGGAAGACCCTTCGTTCCGCATGGAGACCGACGAGGACAGCGGCGAGACCATCCTCAAGGGGATGGGTGAACTGCATCTTGATATCAAGATTGACATCCTGCGCCGCACCCATGGCATCGACGTCACCGTCGGCAAGCCGCAGGTGGCCTACCGTGAGACCATTACCCAGCGCGTCGAGGACAGCTACACCCACAAGAAGCAGACGGGTGGTTCCGGGCAATTCGCGAAAATTGAATACATTATAGAACCAGGTGAGCCAGGCAGCGGCTACGCATTTGAATCGACCGTGACCGGTGGTACCGTACCGCGGGAATTCTGGCCGGCCGTGGACAAGGGCTTCAAGAAGAACATGGAAAAAGGCGTGCTCGCCGGCTTTCCCTGTCTCGACTTCAAGGTCACTCTCGAGGACGGCAGCTATCACCCGGTCGACTCATCGGCCGTTGCCTACGAACTGGCCGCGGGCGCAGCCTATCGCCAGACCATGCCGAAGGCCGGACCGCAACTGATGGAACCGATCATGAAGGTTGACGTGTTTACCCCGGACGAACATGTCGGTGATGTCATCGGCGATCTCAACCGCCGCCGCGGCATGATCAAGTCACAGGAACCGAGTGCCACCAACGTACGCATCAAGGCCGAGTGCCCGCTGAGCGAGATGTTTGGCTACATCGGCGACCTGCGCACCATGACCTCTGGTCGTGGCCAGTTCACCATGGAGTTCCTGCACTACATGCCCTGCCCCAGAAATGTTGCGGAGGTTGTCATCAAGGAGACACAGGAACGCGAGGCGCAGAAATAACGGCGCAGCACTGCCACTCTCACACTTGAACGTGTGCCATCGAGAGGCTGTCTGGAAACGGCCTTTGCAATGACAAAATACCCGCATCAATCGATGCGGGTATTTTTTCGTTCATCCTAAATGGCCCTGCAAAAGACTAGCGGTCCGACCAGACAGCCAGTTCATTGCCATGCGGGTCGGCAAACTGGAAACGACGCCCGCCCGGAAAAGAAAAGATATCCCTGACAATGCTTCCGCCGCTGGCAATGATCGTTTCCCTGCTTTGCTCAAGGTCGGAGGTATACACAATCACCAGCGCCGCGCCACCAGCCGTGGAAGAGTGCTGCTCCGATTGATAGAAACCACCATCTATCGCGCCATCGGTAAATGCCCGGTACTCGGGACCGTAATCGGTAAATGACCAGTTAAACGCCTTTTCATAAAACGACTGCACGGCATCGAAGTCACGTGCCGGAAGCTCGATGTAGTTAATCTTTTGATCAAGTGTCATGTGTCCCCCTTTTGTTTCTCTCATTATAACGAAATATAAGGATTTCCTTAAATAAAGAATGCAACAGGGTGGTTAAGCCGTTAGACTAAAGAAATCTGCTGATATTGCACAGACTCCACAACGAGCAGGGCATGGCGGATATTCCGTGCAGCCCTCATCGTTCCACGCATACCCTCTTCTCAGGCACTGCCCATGACTTCCGATACGGTAACAGCGTTCAGTCAATTAATGCTGACAAAACCCATCCTGAAAGCACTGGAAGAGGTGGGCTATGAAACGCCGTCACCGATCCAGGCAGCAACGATTCCGTTATTACTGGATGGCCGGGACGTACTCGGTCAGGCGCAAACCGGCACCGGCAAAACCGCAGCCTTTGCATTGCCGATTTTATCCGGACTCGATTTAACACAAAAAGATCCGCAGGTACTGGTACTCGCGCCGACACGCGAACTGGCGATCCAGGTCGCCGAGGCCTTTCAGAAATACGCCCGGCATCTGAAGGGCTTTCACGTGTTGCCCGTTTATGGCGGCCAGGATTACCGCGGACAGATACATGCCCTGAAACGCGGTGTCCATGTGGTGGTGGGTACGCCCGGACGGGTGATGGACCATATGCGTCGTGGCACCCTGAAACTGGACAGGCTCAGCACGCTGGTGCTGGATGAAGCCGATGAAATGCTGCGCATGGGCTTTATCGATGATGTTGAATGGGTACTGGAGCAATCGCCTTCAGACCGACAGATCGCCCTGTTCTCGGCGACCATGCCACAACAGATACGCCGTATTGCCACGAAGCATCTGAACAACCCCGAACAGATTACCATCAAGACCAGGACTACCACGGTCGAGACGATTCGCCAGCGCTTCTGGCCGGTGAGTGGTGTGCATAAACTGGATGCCCTGACCCGCATCCTGGAAGCCGAACACTTCGATGCCATGCTTATTTTCGTGCGCACCAAGACCGCAACGCTTGAACTGGCTGAAAAACTCGAAGCACGTGGATATGACACGGCAGCACTAAACGGCGATATTCCGCAAAATCAACGCGAGCGCACCGTTCAACAATTAAAGAATGGCAAGCTGGACATACTGGTCGCCACGGATGTCGCCGCACGCGGCCTCGACGTGGAGCGTATCAGTCACGTGGTCAATTACGATATCCCCTACGACACGGAGGCCTATGTACACCGTATCGGGCGTACCGGTCGGGCCGGACGCAAAGGCGATGCCATCCTGTTTGTCGCACCGCGCGAGAGACGCATGCTGGGTGCTATTGAAAAGGCCACCCGGCAGAAGATCGACATCATGGAACTGCCTTCTACCGAGCTGATCAATGACCAGCGAATCGCCAAATTCAAGCAGCGCATCACCGATACACTGGCGAATGAAGAGCTGGAACTGTTTACCTCGATGATCGAACAGTACGAACAGGAACATAACGTCCCTGCGCAGGAGGTTGCCGCGGCGCTGGCGCGCCTGTTACAGGGTGACACCCCTTTCCTGATGCAGCACAAGCCACAACGCAAGACAGATAAAAACCGGGATACTGGTGAAAGCCCGGTGCACAGGAAACAGGCACGCAAGCCGGTTGCACGTTCACCACGAAAAGAGTCACAACCTGAAGAGGGCATGCAGCGCTTTCGACTGGAAGTCGGAAACAAGCATAACGTCAAGCCCGGTAACATCGTCGGTGCAATCGCAAACGAGGCAGGTCTCGACAGCGAGCACATCGGCCGCGTCAGTATTTATGACGACTACAGCCTGGTTGATTTACCTGAAGGTATGCCGAAGGGCGCTTTTACCAACCTCAGAAAGGCGTGGGTATCGGGGCAACAATTAAGGATTTCCCGTCTGACCAAAGAAGGGGGTCATGGCACGGCTGACAGACGCCCGGCAAGTCCTCCCGGCAAAAAGAGAGTAAAGCCACGTCATAAAAATGCAGCCAGGCCCGGGAAACCCGTCAAGAAAAAAGTACGGAAAAAGAAACCGGCCACACCCTGACGACCAGGCTCCAGCAGGCTGCGCAGAGTGAGTTATCGGTACCCTACAGCAACATTGAGTAACCCAGGCCCAGCACCGCACAGGCGCCAATCACCGGCACAATACCCGCCTTGTATTTGAACAGGGCAACAAAGGCCAGTGCGCCAATCACCGCGGAAAACCATTCAAAGGTCGCCTCGAAACCTTCGGGCCAGAGCACATGGTAGGCAAAAAATACCGCCAGGTTGAGCACCACACCGACGACTGCAGCCGTAATGCCCGTTAACGGTGCAGTAAATTTTACATCACCGCGCGTTGCTTCAACCGATGGTCCGCCAATCAGGATGAACAGAAATGAAGGCAGGAAGGTGAACAGTGTGGCAATACACGCACCCGCCACGCCCGCCAGTGGCAGCATGCCGGAACCATATATTTCCTTGGTCCAGCCACCGACAAAACCCACAAACGCGACCACCATGATTAACGGGCCGGGCGTTGTTTCACCCAGCGCAAGACCATCGATCATTTGGGTACCGCTTAACCATGCGTACTGCTCCACCCCGCCCTGGTACACGTAGGGCAGGACCGCATAGGCACCGCCAAAAGTCACCAGCGCCGCCTTGGTAAAGAACCAGCCCATCTGCGTGAGTGTGCCTTGCCAGCCATAGGTCGTCGCAAGCATGCCCATGACAACCGCCCAGATAAACAGACCGGCCGCGGCCAGCAGCATTAAGCGGCTCCAGTTGAATTTCGTATGTGCCGGAGCCTCCGAGTCATCGTCTATGAGCGCGGGGCCGTAGGACTGATTTGAATCGCTGTGATGTCCGCCCGCCCTGAAATATTCAGGTGCAAGCTGCGAACCCAGGTAACCGATGATACCGGCCATGAGCACGATATAGGGAAAGGGCACATCAAAGGCAAAAATGGCGATAAACGCCAGTACCGCCATGGCACGCAGCACATTGTTCTTTAATGCCCTTGAACCAATGCGATAGGCGGCAAAAACGACAATTGCGGTGACCGCCGGCTTGATTCCGTACAAGATCCCTGCGACGGCAGGCACGTCTCCATAGGCCAGATAGATCCATGTCAGGGCAACAAGAATGAACAGTGACGGCAGCACAAATAAAACACCCGCGACAATACCGCCCCGGATACCGTGCATCAGCCAGCCGATATAGGTTGCCAGCTGTTGCGCCTCCGGTCCCGGCAGCACCATGGTGTAATTCAGCGCATGCAGAAAACGATGTTCTGAAATCCAGCGCCTGTTCTCTACCAGTTCCTGATGCATCATGCTTATTTGGCCAGCCGGCCCGCCAAAACTGATAAAACCGAGCTTCAACCAGTAGCCAAACGCTTCCCGGAAGGACACGGGCTCCGGCCGTTCAGTCGCTGCCTGTCTGTTCATCATCACTGTTTACCCGATAATTGTATAAATCCCGGCCTGAAAGCTGGTTTCGCCAAATGACTTACAGTTTGAAATGACGCTTTCATTTTGATCATGGGACTAACCACCAGCGAGGATCTGCTTCAGTCATGCAGGAGCGTCGTCCCCGGCGCGAATCGCGGCGAGGACGCCGCTCCTGCAAGTTAGATCTTTTACAATGGCGACTGCACCGTGCCTGATGCCGGCCGCAAGGTTAACTGGCATGATCGCGACATTAATCCCTGGCATACCGGGTTAATAATTTGTCGAGGTTATCCGCGAAGGATTTCCGGTCACTCATATCGGGCGATGACGGTCCCCCGGTGTCTATTCCGCTGGATCGCAGGGTATCCATAAAATCACGCATATTCAGACGCGCCCTTATATTGTCAGCCGAATACAGTTCTCCGCGGGGGTTCAGCGCAATCCCCTCCTTTTCAATCACCTCGGCCGCCAGTGGAATATCACCTGTTATGACAAGATCACCCGCCTCGAGTCTTTTCACAATCTCGTTGTCTGCGACATCGAAACCCGGCGCGACGCGAATAAATTTAATATGACGCGACGGCGGTACGCGCACTGGCTGATTGGCGACCAGCGTCAACTGCACCCCGGTACGCTCTGCCGCCTTGAACAAAATATCCTTGATCACTACAGGACAGGCATCGGCATCTACCCATATTTTCATTTCATGCCACACCTGCTGTTGCAGTGGAATCCGGGTGCTGTTGGCAGCACATATTGATTTTTCATCTAGCCGATCATGATTGACAGGCCAAGCAGCAGCGGCGCCAGTATTGCAACGCCGACATTGGCTCCGAGATAGTGCGGATAATGTCCTATATTTTCCCGGTATTTTATTGCTCCGTATAAAGCCAGAAACGCGAGCGGCATGGGTAGCAGTGCGATATAACTCATTGCGGGCAGGTAGCCCAGCAAGACGTAGATAACTATGATGGCTGATGTGGCCAGGGCAAAAATTGCATAAGCCAGATTACTGCGACTCACGCCATAGGCAATCGGAAAATGATTACGACCGACACTGGCATCTGCCTCGATGTCGGGATACTGGTTGAGCAACAGGAGATTATTGACCAGGAAAAACGGGACGGCTGCGACCAGCAAGGACAGCGGTGCATATTCCCCCTGCAATACGAACTGGGTACCGACAACCATCAGGAAACCAAAACCGATACCGGGAGCAATCAGGCAGAGAAACGGGAACCGGTTGATCCAGTCAGTATAGGTTACGATCAAAATCAAACCCGCAACACCTATCGGTACTATGCCTGCACCGTATTTCCAGACAAAATAGCCGCCAATTACCAGCGTAGCCATCAGTGAGACGGCACCAACGGCAAACACCGCGGTGGACATTTCCGGATTTCCGGGCAAGGCACCACTGCCGCCACTGAACGGTGTCCTGGTCGTCTTGAGATCCAGTCCGCTTTTGAAATCAGAGTACTCATTAAGGGCATTCACACTGATATGCGCCAGTAATGCACCCAGCAGTACCAGCAACAGCAAACTTATATTCGTTTCACTCGTCGCAACGGTACTCGCACCCAGGAATACGCACACCGGTGTTAACACCAGGAAGGGAACCCGTATGGACTGGACGACTGCTGTCAGTTTCATCGTTCAAATACTTTTATGTCGCATTGCCATGCACTAACGACAAAGCACAACGCGATAATGCGCCTTGCCGCTACGTAATCTTGCGAGCGCCTCGTTTACATCATCAAAGCTGAATTTCTCGATGACCGGCTTAATGTTATGCAGCTTCGCAAATTCAAGCATCGAGGCAATGGTTGCGGGACTGCCAACCGGAGAGCCAGATACTGACCGCTGCCCCAAAATGAGTGAAAACACATTGATATCGAGCGGGTCCAGCGTGGCGCCAACAAAGTGCAGACGACCGCGTGGTTTCAATGTGCCCAGGTAGAGATTCCAGTCCAGCTTGACATTAACCGTGGAAATCACCAGGTCAAAGCTGCCTGCTGCTGCCTCGATTTCTTTATTGTCACGGGAGTTCAACGCATGGTGGGCACCCAGTTGCAATGCTTCCTTCTTTTTAGATTCGCTGGAAGTGAAGGCCGTCACATCGCAGCCCCATGCATTGAGAAACTGCAATGCCAGATGGCCGAGACCCCCGATACCAATCACCGCCACCTTGTCGGTTGGTTTGACATCAAACTGAACCAGGGGATTAAATACTGTAATGCCACCGCAAAACAGGGGGCCGGCTGATTCCAGGTCCATACCCTCCGGAATAGCAACCACACTGTTGGCGTCAGCTCGCACCTTGTCAGCAAAGCCGCCATGATGACCGATGACAGTCGCTTGCGAGTCGGCACACAGGTTCTGATCACCGGACAGACAATACTCACATTCATTGCAGTAGCCGCAATGCCAGCCCAGTCCCACAACCTGCCCGACCTTCAGATGTTTAACGTGTTCTCCTGCCCTGGCAATAGTTCCCACGACTTCATGACCGGGAACAACCGGGTACTGTGTCATGTCCCAGTCATTGTCTATGACACTCAGATCACTATGACAAATACCACAGTAGTGAACATCTATTTCCACCTTGTGATCCTGTAACTCACCCGGATCATACTCGAAGGGGGCCAGTTCTCCACCGGGTTTAATTGCTGCATAGGCTTTTATCATAAATAATAATCCGCTTGGTGATGTTGCGTATCGGGTGACTATAACTGTTTTTACTCTTTTCTACTCAGCGTCTGCTGCTACCGGGATAAGAATCTCGTTGCGACGCATGAACCACGGGGTAAAGGGCGGGTTATAACGGGCCCACACGGGATCACCCGCAATAGTGAGCCCTCTTTCGTGAATCCACGACTCCAGTTCCTGTTTGTTTCGAAGGTAGCCTTTCTCGCTCCAGAAACCGGAATAGCGCACGGCGGCCATTTGGCGAGCGGATACCTGACGTAATGAAATGGCAGGGTCCTCGGGCTCAGGGAGAGTTTCCAGCGTGTACGAGGACGGCATCATGAAACTGACCGCCCAGCCTTCCTGAGCACGTTGCTGACCGACGGGAGCGGTCATCTTTATTTTCTCCCCTTTTGGCTGCTGGGAAACGGGAGCCGTCATCGCGATTTTCTCACGCGAGCGATTAGCACCGGAGATATAGCGAAAAAGCCTGTTAAATGCCTTGTCACCTGCCTCTTCAAGGTCGCCTTCAACAACAGTTTCGGCCAGAACGTGCGGGGCATAATCGCGGACCTCAAAGTTGCTGTCGCGGTCCACCACTGTGTAGGTCGCTTCTTCGATAGCCATGGCATCCATCACTCCAGTGTTCAAGACCGCTGCTGCAAGCATAATGCGGAGGGTACGATTCATGAGCAGTGCCTCTGTTGATGTTCATTCATGGCAACCCGGACGCGGCGCTAATGCGCGCCGCTTTCCGGCATCGTGCCGGGTGACACCCCGGCCAGTTCTGAAACTCTCTGTAGATACAGATTCCTGAATAATTCAGCCCTTTTCCTGTTAACACCCATATCACTGTGGCCGACCCTGGACGCAGAGCGAATATGTATCACGTTTTGCATTGAATCGATCCTGACTTCCAGATCATCGATGAATCCGAATATGGCTGACGAAAATGTAGCCGCAATGTATTTGTCGCTTTCTATTTCAATATGACCACCCATCTCCTGGATGGTATTTTTCAATGCCGGAATAATATCAAAGGTGAGGTTTTCCGGAATAACAAGGGGTTCAATGTAATGGCTCGCTTTTTTTGGCTCGCTGCAGATGCAATTAGGTTTGTCAGGACATTGCGACAGTCTCCCATCGATCAATCCCGGAGCCTTTCCTGATTTTGACATCACACCCAGAATAAAAAACAGGGCAGCCACTGCTACGATGATGATGGCCAGGGTGATTAATGCTGTTTTCATAACGAAGCTTCTCTAGCAGGAACAGGTCAGGCTGTGTTGACGACAGTCACAAGGCTGCTGACGGTCAACTGGAATGTCTTGTAATGCGGGTTACTGCCCTGAAATATCGAAACGATAGGCCGCATGGCAAGCGGTACAATTCTGCATTAAAACAGACAGCTGCGACAAGGCATACTGGCTGTCTCCCAGGTCTTCAGCATCCATCGCCAACTGATCGAATCCAGCATGGGTAGCAGAGCCCAGCCGCTTGAATTGCAAGGGAAGTTTTCCCATTAAAGTACCAGGCACTTCACCCTGTGCAGCCTTACCCACTTTACGTGAATATTCGGCCACCAGCGTCATATCATTTTCAGAGAGGCCCCTGGTAATCTGTTGAACACTTGTTAAAAACGCTCTCATTTCCGCCAATACCAGGTCCCGCTCCCCTGCATCCAGGTGGATGGCAATGCGCCCGTCAGTGCCATCTGTAACACTCCCCTGAAAAATGAATTTATAAACACCGCCTGCGATGACGATCAACAGAAGCACTATGATTGTTGGACATATTTTACTCATACAATTATTTTCCGATGTTTAATTTTACAACCAATTACCGCGATGCAATCGGTTAACAAGACTCTGGTTAACTGAATAATCGTCATTGCCGCGAAGGCAGGAATCCAGAACTGACCAATCTGCTGCTACCGAACGAAATGACGTTATAGCGACAAATAGTTAGCCACAAAGTCTGCATCCTTGTCTCCACGTCCCGACAGGTTAACGAGTATCGTTTCTTCACTGGACATGTCTTTTGCAATTTTCATGGCGTGGGCAACGGCATGCGCACTCTCCAGCGCAGGGATAATACCTTCCAGACGGGACAACTGCATAAAGGCATCCAGACATTCCTTGTCATCAATGGTTTCATAAACCACACGTTTTATGTCCTTTAAATAGCAATGCTGGGGGCCGACACCGGGGTAATCGAGGCCGGAAGCAATCGAGTAGACAGGTAACGGATTACCTTCCTTGTCCTGGATGGTATAGCATTCAAAGCCGTGAATTGCCCCCTTGGTTCCGAGGGTAAGGGTGGCTGCATGCTCAGCCGTATCCAGGCCTTTGCCAGCCGGCTCTACGCCAATCATTTTCACAGCGTCATCATCCAGGAATGCGGTAAACAAACCAATGGCGTTACAGCCACCCCCCACACAGGCAACGAGTACATCAGGCAGCTTGTTCTCTCTCGCCAGGAACTGTTCTCTTGCCTCCTTGCCAACAATACTCTGGAAGTCGCGCACAATCTTGGGGAACGGGTGGGGGCCCACTACGGAACCGATTGCATAGATATAGTTCACAGGGTCTTTCAAATATTCCTCGAATGCACTGTCGACGGCATCTTTAAGCGTTTTTGTACCGCGCGTAACGGGCACAAGATTACACCCCAGTATTTTCATCCTGGTGACATTGGGGTGCTCCTTTACCATGTCGACCTCACCCATGTGTATTTCACACTCGATGCCGACCAGTGCACAGGCTGTTGCCAGGGCCACGCCATGCTGTCCGGCACCCGTCTCTGCCAGCACCTTGGTTTTACCCATATACTTGGCCAGCAAGGCCTCACCAAGGCAATGATTGATCTTGTGTGCACCGGTATGGTTCAGGTCTTCACGCTTCAGGAAAATACGGGCACCGCCCTGTTTTTCACTGAGACGTTTGGCGAAATAAACAGGACTGGGCCGGCCGACATAGTCTGTATAAAGTTGTTGCAACTCCTCCTGAAAAGACGCTGTTTGAATGACCTGTTCATAGGCATCATTGATTTCATTCATAATATCAATGAGCGGCGGCGGAATAATCTGCCCGCCATACTCGCCAAAATACCCATTTTTATCAGGCATCTCCAGGAATGCATTTTTCATTTTCATATCCTCTTGTGTGAAAGGCCTAGCTGGTACCCGATAAACAAAATGTCCAACCTCATGCAGCAGCCGCGAACGAAGGGGTTTGCACGACAGGCGTATTGATTTCTGTCAACTCATGCCTTGACGAGCGTAAAAATCCCGATACCTATAAATCCGATACCTGCAATGTAGTGAAGATATCTCTCACTGACATATTGCGATACTACACCACCTGCCAGGACTCCGATTCCCGCCGCCACGACCAGCGCTGCCGAGGCGCCCATAAATACGGTCCACTTGCTCACATCTTTATCCGCAGCAAACAACAGCGTGGCCAGCTGGGTCTTGTCACCGATCTCTGCAATGAATACCGCGATAAATACCGTGAGAAACACCTTTATATCCATGTGGCACCTGTTCGAGTGAATTCATCAACAACACTTACAGCAATACTGCGTAGCTGTGGCGGCATTCAACAAGCCGGCTCGCAGGCTCTCTGTTACATGACAGCCAGCGCAGGGATACCATAAAGCATACCGCCCGCGAAAAAGAACACCAGAAAGGCGATGGAGCCTCAATGTGCAAGCCTGAAAAATACAACCTGCATGACACACCTTGCGAGCCAGAATAGTGCCATGAATACCAGCAGGCTCTTTCCAAGGGGCGTAGTTAATAACGCGTCAACCTGTGCGAGTGAAACATAGGCGAACAGAACAAACACCAGGGTCAAACTCAGGTTCACAACCTGCATTATGGCTCTGTTATTGAGTGACAATAAGCGCAGGTCGTCTTTCCAGTTAAAGAGCCGCCAAAACAGCAGGTGAAACACAACAAGTACGAGGTTGTACAGTCCGCCTGCCTTTATCAGTGTTTCCATCATTGCAGTTATCTCACTGCCTGGTGACAGCCCCGCACGGATGCTTTTGCCATTTATACAATATTGATACCGTTAAAGTGTCCCTGCCCCGTTCCTTCTCAGGGGTTCCTGTGCTTCAACTTGACCGCTGTACCATAGGCAAGCAATTCAGCAGACCCCTGCATGACGGGTGCGGTAACAAACCGCATGGCAACAATACCGTCCGCATATTTACTCTTTGCCTCGGCAATCATTCTGTCGATTGACTGCTCCCTGGATTCCGCCAGCATTTTTGTATATTCGGTGATCTCACCACCCACAAGGTTTCTTAACGCTGCCAGAATATCCTTACCGACATGCCTCGCCCTGACGGTATTACCCCGTACCAAACCAAGCGTTTCCAGAATTTCATAATCTGCAAATTCGTCCTGTGTAGTAATCAGCATTACTTATCGATCTCCCTGGAGTAATAGTCATCTTCTTTATTCTTGATTCGTTCTTTAAAAACCTTAATCATCAGAACACCCATAGCCGCTATAAAAATAAGCCCCAGAAGGCCATAGGGGTATGTCGCGATTATTCCTATAAACATCGCAATCAAGTAGAAGATCACAATAATCGCCAGCAGCGAATATCCCAATTTTTCGTAACCATCCATAACAACTCCCGATATTCACAACGAATGATGTGGGCTGCTCGCCTGATACAGCCGCATCGCGCCGGAGGCATACCAGCGTACCGAGACACGTGTTCATGGCTTCTGTCGCATATTGTAGCCCGGTCATGATCAATCTGTCTGTGGCATGTGCCGCGGTTATGACGCAGACTTTTGCCTGGCGTCGCTTCTTTATCTATCCGCCAGATTCACAATCCTTGCGGTTAGGTACATTCTTAAAACCATTCTGGCATGGCTGATTTGACATAAAACTTGCCTGGCATAACTGGAAGTTTATCATGCAGCATTCGTGACCTCCCATACCAGAAGCCATAAAACTATCGGTACCGCAAAAGACAGCACGACGAACAAGATAGACATAACCTGCAGCAGGCTGCCGTATCTTCTTGCTTTTGCACCAGTAACAACCACAGTATCCCTGATGACCGCCATTCCCGGTGGCGGATATCGCTGGGTTCTAACTACGTCCCGGCCTGCCATCCAAATCGTTCTGGAAATAGCAATAACGGGTATCGTCAACAGGAAAAGGGAACCGATGATGACATTCACACGTTGAACTTCGACTCCCGCATCCCTGGCAGCCCATGACAAGAGCATATCGTAGACGACTACCAACACGCACCCTGCAACGCAGGCAATCACACAGGCCAGAATGAGGTTACGTCGTTTTCCCGGGTCAGCTTTTTGAATTTCTGCAGCCACATCACAACCTTTTTATGTACAGGCTAATAAAACGCTCATGAATCTTTATGACGATTTCTTTCCGGTCGTCAGGAATAGCAGCAAAGTATTTTTAACCTCGTATCGCAAATACTTTTCTAGGGAACCTCTGATTAATTCGTCATTGCGAGGAACAAAGTGACGAAGCAATCTGTAACTCGTTCCAATAACTTCAATTACCAGCGGATACCTGGAAGCGCCGGATTGATATACAAGCAATACACCAAGAGCCAGCCTTACAACAATTGCCAGCACCTGCAGCGCTGTCTTATCTATATATTTACTTATAAATCCGAATATTATTTCCGGGTTAACAAGAATAACGATCCCGGCTAGCAGCGTTAATGCGCCAAATACAATAATTATTGTGGTCAAGACCCGGTTCCTCTGGCTACCTGACATTTAATTGTATGGCGCAGGTCAAAGCGCCCTGTTGAAATCGTCCTGTTATGCTTCTTTGCCCATCCAAGCAGTGTTCGACCGTCAGCCGTCGATAGCTCAACAGCATCTTCCCTGAGCTGGATATGAATAGGATCGTGAATTGTCTTATATTTCACTGAATATAACGTCTCGTACCAGCGCAATCGCCCCCAGGGGGTGTACTTGAATGATCGCTTAGCGCCGTTCCTGCCAAACCAGCCACCATAATCAGAGGCGAGGCCGAGCGGCACTTTTGGCATCCGAGTGAATACGATCGTTTATGTTTTCTTGTCAAGCGGCGCTACATCGACCTTTTCCAAGACGCGACCCACCCTGTATAAGTCAACTATGCCGATGAACCAGAATGCGATCAATGCAATGCTGGCGATACTCAATGAAATACTTCCAGCACCATGCGATTGTTCTGTCACGAGGCTAGCAATTGCCTCAACATCCAGCGGCACCCCTTCGCTCTGAATTGTTTCGGCAATTTCAAGCGCCTTACTCACAGCGCCTGAGATAATATAATAAAGTGCCCCTGCCGAACCGCCAGACAATACTATACCGATAACAAACTGCCTTAAGGAACCTCTGATTAATTCGTCATTGCGAGGAACAAAGTGACGAAGCAATCTGTAACTCGTTGATTCACTGGTAACGAGATTGCTTCGCTTTGCTCGCAA
>CAMYIO010000054.1 GCA_947258515.1 uncultured Ectothiorhodospiraceae bacterium | reverse complement strand
ATCACTGGCCTGTTGTCGCTGCAATCGACATGTTGACAATGCCTGCCTTGCGTACCTGGTCCATGACCTTTACCAGCAAGCCGATCTGCGCCTCACGGTCTCCCTGGATGATGACGCCACCCTCGGGGTTTTCCGCAACCAGGCGTTCCACCACGGCACGGACCGCGCGGATATCGACGGCACGTTTAACGATCCAGCTTTCCCCGTTAGGTGAAATGGCAATCAGGATGTTGCCGTGATCGCGGCGTTCAGCCGTTTGCGCGGTAGGCCGGTTCACCTCGAGTCCGGATTCCTTGACAAAGGATGTCGTCACCACGAAAAAAATGAGCATGATAAACACGATATCCAGCATCGGTGTGAGGTTGAGTTCGGTCTCCTCATTGCCGTGGTCGGTGTGGCGGCGTCTTCTCATAAGGCAACCTGCCGGAAACGCAGACGGTCGGCGAGCCGCTCAACCGACACAGCGACACGCTGTTCAAGTTGCAGGCAAAAATACAGGCCGGGGAGGGCGACCACCATGCCGGCCATGGTCGGCAGGGTGGCCCGGGAAATGCCCGAGGCCATTGCCCTGACATTGCCGGTGCCCGATACGGTGACGACATCAAAGACCTCGATCATGCCGGTGACCGTGCCGAGCAGGCCCAGCAACGGACACAGGGCAACCAGTGTTTTCAGAAAGGGCAACCACTGTCCCAGCTCGATGCGCGCCTGTGAAATCAGCGCACTGCGTATCGGCCTGGCAAGGTTCTCATCGCGCTGGCGCAAAGACTGCCATGTTTGCTGGTAACTGCGCACGCGCTGCGGGAAGATGCCGAGAAGAAACCAGTAGCGTTCAGCGACTATAAATCCGATGACCGTCGCGAGCAGCAGTATCGCCCATAGCACCGGCCCGCCTGCGTGCAGAAAGCCGCGTATGTCCTCTATCTGCCAGAGTAGCAGGTCAATCATGATGCCTGACCTGACGCGCAATGAGTCCTGCCGACTGCTCGTCGAGAATCTGTATGAGCGTGCGGCTACGGCTTGCCAGCAGGGTGTGTGAGAACAGCAGCGGAATGGCGACAATCAAGCCCAGTACCGTGGTGACCAGGGCCTGGGAAATGCCACCGGCCATGAGTTTCGGGTCGCCGGTGCCAAACAGGGTGATCGACTGGAACGTCAGGATCATGCCGGTGACGGTGCCCAGCAGTCCCAGTAATGGCGCGACAGCTGCCAGGAGTTTTAACAGGCCGAGCCCGCGCAACAATGCCGGTGTCTCTCTCAGGATGGCCTCGTCCAGCAGCAACTCGATGGCATCGATGTCACGCTCCCCGGCATCACCGGCCACCAGCAGCACACGCCCGAGCGGGTTGTCGGCACTGGCTTTCCCGGGCTCCTGAAGTTGCCTCTTCATCTTCGCGGCAAGCCGTCCGAGCGCGGAGAGCCGCAGCACCACCAGGACGATGCCGAATAGTCCAATGACAAGAATGATGTAGCCGATGGCGCCGCCTTGCTGAACCCGTTCGGGCAGGGTAGGGGTTTTTGTCAGCATGCTGAGCAGGCCGCCACGCGTCGGATCAATCATCATCGGCGCATAGCCGCCAGTCTGGCTGGCGAAGGATGTCGCCAGCTTTTGCAACTGCCCCCCGGGTTGCCTGGATAGCACGGTAAAGCGATTTTTGTCCGGCCGGAAATGCAGGTACTGCCCATCCGCAATCGCGGTAAATACGCTGATACGAATGACTTCACGCGGCGTCGTGACGCCGTCGGTGTCGGTGACTTGTGCAGTAAAGCGGCTCACCTGTCCCGACTGATCGATCTCCTGTTGCAGCAGCAGCCAGAAACGTTCCAGCTCGGTGATGTTGGGTAGCTGCTTGCTTTTTGCCAGGATATCGAGCCACTCTGCACGCTCCGGATATTGGGCGCTTACGAGTGAATCACGCAGCAGTGCCTGCAGATCTCCGGCGCTGTGCCTGACTGTTCCAAACAGTTCGCCGAGGTTGCCGGAGCGGGCGTTCAGCTCTTCCTGCAGTTCCTGCAGTGCCTGTTCGTTGTCAGCATGCTGCTGCCTGAGTTGCTCTCCGCGCTCGCGCTGTGCAGCAACCCTGACCCGCAGCTCCTGCAGCAGGGCCTTCTGGTTTTCGTTTGCCGAGAGGAAGCGTTGCTCGCGTTCCCTGCGAATGCGTGCGTCCTCCTTGTGCGCGTCCTCTACCTGGCGCAAAAGGTGATCGAGACTGCTGGGATGCCCGGCACTGGCGAGTGTGCTGAAAACAGCCAGCAGCAGGTACAGCGCGATCTTCAGCCTATTCATCGCCATCACTGGCGGCGGCAACCGGTAACTCGAGCAGCTCCGGTGCCAGTTGTTGACTGGCGATGCGCAGGCCGCGCTGTATGGCGCGTCTTTGTGCGCCATTGGCAGTCACCCACACCTTTTGCCGATTGTCCCAGTAGGCCGCGTCTTGCCGGTCAAGCGTCTGGTAGTACAAACCGGTGCGACCGACCCTGAGGACATCGACGGTACGCAGCACGCCATCGACCTGCAGTTCTTCCTGGCTGGCTTCCAGGGTGCGGCTGTAATCAAGTTCGATCTGGTAGGCTTCCAGAATGCCACGGTATTTTTCCGCCAGCGTGACGTCTGCACGATCCATGAGATCGGTTAACTGTTGTACACGGCGGCTGCGTTCGGCGAGCAGAAAGGGACGATCGTTGCTGATAAACGTCTCCAGCTGGTCAATCATGCGCAACATCAGGGGTACGATCTGCTGCCGGGTGAGATCGATGTCCGCTATCTGTCGTGCGATCAGCCGCTTTTCCTCGTCCTGGGAATCGACCAGTCTCTGCATCTGGTCGTTCTAGACGGTCAGGCCATCGAGTTCGCGGCCCAGTGCCTGGTATTCGCTGAGCAGGGTTTGCGTTTCCTCACTGAGCCGGTCGATGTGTCTTTGCGTACGCTGTTCACTGTGGATGTTGTCCTCGCTTTGGGACAGCGCTTTCTCGACCGCGTCTGTGGCTGCCAGCTGCATTGGCAGCGTGGCAGCACAGAACGCAAGTACCGCTACGGCCTGTCGCATAGACAACAGCTTCATGCGTACCGTACTCACATGCATCGACCTGGCTAGTTGAAGCGATATTGCAGGGTGGCGTAGTAATTACGCCCGGTACCGGGTACCCGTTGACCCACGGCCACATCCGAGTCCGTTACCCGGTTGATTCCGGAGAGGTGGTTTTCATATTCCTTGTCGAAGATGTTTTCGATGCCCACGTTAAGCGCCAGGTCACGCACGATCTCGATGCCACCGCGCAGGTTCGCCAGACCGTAGCCGGGAGATGTTGTTTCATTGTTGGTCTTTGAGACCTTGTCCTGACGGGCGTAGGCCACACCCTCGAGGCCGAGCCACCAGTTTGCGCGGGTGTAGGACAGCGTTGCGCTGCCGTTGAGCGGTGCAATACGGTAGAGGTTATCGCTGCTGTCGTCGCGTTTACCGCGTACATAGCTGATTACACCATCAAGCGACCAGTGGCTGTTTAGATTTGCGCCCCAGCCCATGTCAGTGCCATAGAGTGTTGCATCGACATTGCTCCATTGCAGCGGATTGGGGTCACCGCTTGCGGTACTCACCATGATCACCGTGGGGTCGGTGGCCGGTGTTCCCTGGATATAATTGTTGACGTAACGGTAGAAGACCCGTGGTGTGACGTAGCCCCGTGCTGTGTTCCAGTCCAGCCCGAGACCAACCTCGTAGGCGGTCTCCTTGTCCAGATCAATATCCCCGACATAGTTGTGCCCGTCCGACAGGCCATTGGTGGCTTGCAGCGGTACCCACAGGTAGAGCTGCTGGTAGGACGGTGCGCGGTTCTTGATGCCGGCTTCGATATTGAAACCCAATTGCGATGAGTAGGCGTGCTCCAGCTTGCCCACCAAATCAAAGTTGTTCTGGTTGTTGTCCTTGTCCGAGTCGTTAAATTGCGTTTGCAGGGTGTTGATCGCCGGATTCATGCCGGCCATGAAGTGACTGACGTCCCCGGCGGTACTCTGAATCCGGGCATAACGCCCACCGAGTTGCATGTCCCAGTGAGTGTCAATGCTGCCGTTCCATTCGGCAAATACGCCAAGGCCATTACGTTCGACGTTATTAAATACATCCACGTAGAAGTTCGGGTTGTTGACTGGATCGGTCACCGTGGCATCGTGCGAGTCGAACTGGCCATCCGCGCCCAGCAACAGGCGCCCTGCGCCCAGCGCATATCCGACATCGGTGCGAAAGCCGAGACCGTCACTGCTTGTCTTGTTCGAGCGAGTCATCATGGGCATCGGCGGGGTGCGCAGGCTATAGTTATTCATCTTGTGTTCGACGTCATTGTAGAACAGCCGGCCGTGCACATCGTAGCCGCCGAAAGTACCGCTGTATTCCGTATCATAAATATCGGTATCGATATAGATTATGTCCATCGGCAGTGACGGGGTACCGGTATTGTTGGTTCGGTTCTGTCGATAATCAAGGCCGATTTCCTGGCCATTATTCTGGTAACCGTAACCGATGCCGCCATTGTTGCGATCGTATTCCGTGGGCGTTACCTTGCCATCCGGGTATTTGTAATCATCGCCGTTTTCCTTCGACCCGTAGACATGCATGCGGTGATTCTGGTTGGCCAGCGCACCAAAAGCGCCAACCGAGTAGGATGAATCAACCGTTGCGCCACCCAGCAAGACATCCGCACTCGGGATGAATTTCTCACCGCTGGAAAAATGGCTGGTCCTTACATTGGCTTTCATGCTGCCGCCGATGGATTCCAGTCCGGTGCTGACCGGGGCAATGCCGCGGATGACTTCCAGCGATTCAAGCTGGGCCCGGGGGACATATGACAGTGGTGGATCCATTCCGTTGGGGCCACCGGTGCTGAGATGCATGCCGTTCACCAGCACATTGACGCGGTCGCCATACATACCGCGATACTGGGCAATTCCGGTCAGCGGGCCATTGCGGTTGACGTTTGCCCCGGGTGCCCGTTCCAGCAGCGCGGCGCTATCCGCCGTGGTTAGTGGTGCCTGTTGCAGGTCTATTGGATAAACAGCAGGGCCGTCCGGGGTTTCTCCCTGCACCGTCATTTCCGGCAGCTGCCGGGTTTCTTCGGCCCCGGCGACGCATGGCGACAGCCACAGTAAGGTTGCCAGCAGCAGCCAGTTGATCTGCCCGGATGTGAATTGTTCCTGGTCCAGCATGATAATCTCCCGCGTATCGGTGCTTTGTGTTATTTTTTTGCCACTGTAAAAAGCATGCAGATGCTAGCAGCATGTTGCATTACCGAGCATGTGACGAATCGTCGCACCCCGACGCAAAAGGTTTGTAAATATGGAATTGATGACGCGATGATGACGATGGCACAGCAGGGCATTGCCCGCCAGCGACATGCCTTGGGTATTTTCCAGCAGCTGTGTAGCCGTTGCCGCCGGCGTATCGTTCGGGTTATGCCATGACGGTCCGCGTGGCCATGCACCATCAGACCGAGTACCGCTTCGACCGGCTGGTGACACTGGGGCCGCATATCCTGCGGCTGCGTCCGGCACCGCACTGCCGGACCTCAATCCTGTCCTATTCGCTGAAAATCCAGCCAGAGCACTATTTCATCAACTGGCAACAGGATCCCTTCGGTAACTTCCAGGCACGCGTGGTATTCACGGACAAGATGCAGCTGTTGCGCATCGATGTTGACCTGGTGGCTGATATGGCGGTCATCAACCCGTTCGATTTTTTTGTCGAGGAAAGTGCCGAGTACTGGCCCTTCGAATACGAGGCGAAACTACACCATGATCTGGTGCTCTATCTGGAGCGCGAGGATGCGGGGCCAGAACTGCGCAACTGGCTGGCGCAGACACCGCGTGAGCGCACCAATACTATCGAGTTTCTGGTCGCCCTCAATGGCCGCCTGCAACAGGCTATCCAGTACCGGCAGCGCATGGAGCCCGGATTCCAGAGTTGCGAGGAGACGCTGGTACAGGCCGCGGGCTCCTGCCGCGACACAGCCTGGTTGCTGGTGCAGCTTCTGCGCCATCTTGGCGTCGCCGCGCGTTTTGTGTCCGGCTACCTGATCCAGCTGGCCCCTGAGATTCAGTCCATCGATGGGCCGTCCGGTCCGGAACAGGATGTCACGGACCTGCACGCGTGGGTGGAAGTTTACCTGCCCGGTGCCGGCTGGATCGGACTCGACCCGACCTCGGGGATGTTTGCCGGTGAGGGACACATCCCGCTGTTCTGTACCCCCGATGCCGGCAGTGCCGCGCCGGTCAGCGGTCGCGGCGATGTATGTGAAACAGGGCTTTATTACCACAATCGCGTTACCCGCATCGGTGAGGTTACTCAAGACAGCAAACCCGGTGGTTAATACCCTGCGATGAAGAGTGTTTTGTCCAGGTTCGCACTGCATGCCCCGTCAAGAACTTAGCGGGCGGCTAAAACATGTGTTGACGGCGGCTGTCCGCACTTCCTACCATACAGACAGCTTGCGGCGCTGGCCGCGCGAGGTTGTTGAATATGACGTATTGTGTTGCAGTCAGGGTTGACGAAGGCCTGGTGTTTGTCTCGGATTCACGCACCAATGCCGGTATCGACCGTTTAAGTACCTATAGCAAAATGTTCACCTTTGGAACGGATGGGGAGCGCTCTTTTGTGGTGCTCACGGCCGGTAATCTGGCCACCACGCAGTCCGTCATTTCGCAGATCAAGCGCGATATCAAGCAAAACAACGTCCCCAATCTGATGACGGTCGAGAACATGACCGAAGCCGCAGAGTACGTCGGACAGCTGAGTGCATCCCAGCAGCAGAAGCACAGCACCGCGGTGGCCGGAGGCGGCTTTGATGCCAGTGCCAGCTTTATACTCGGTGGCCAGATCAGCGGCGGTTCACATCGAGTGTTCATGATCTACCCGCAAGGCAATTTCATCACGGCAACTGCAGAGAATCCCTACCAGCAGATCGGTGAAATCAAGTACGGTAAACCGGTCCTGGATCGCATCATCACGCGCGACACGCGTCTCGAGGAAGCGACGCTCGCGGCTCTGGTTTCGATGGATTCCACGATGCGCTCCAATGCCACAGTGGGACCGCCGCTCGACGTGCTGATTTATGCGAAAGACAGCTTAAGCCTGAATCGTCATTTCATACTGCAGGCCGACGACCCCTACCTGCTCGAAATCAAGGCGGCCTGGGACGAGAAGCTCAAGGAAGCCTTTGCGGAACTCAGACGGGTTAACTGGAACGAGCCGACGTCCGTGTCAGTCGTCACAGAAGAATAAGCCGCCGTTATAGCGCTTCATCCATTTCCATTGAGAACCAGGTGGCGGAAATCTCCTGGTGCAGGTTGCCGAACTCAAACTGCAGCAGGTCGATGAAATCGTGCAGGCCCTCGGTGTGCAGTTTTTCCGTATTGGCATCCGCGACCAGGCGTTGCAGACGCAATGCCGCACGCAGGGGTTCCTCGCTGTGTGGCAGATATTTTTCGAAACAGGAGGCGATCTCGCCAAGCGTGTGCGCAACGGCACGTGGAAAAATCGTGTCCTGTAGCAGAAAAGCCAGTACCTGGCCGGGCTGAATCCGGCGGCGCACATACTGGCGGTACATCTGGTGCGCGCTCAGCGAACGCAACACATAGGTCCAGAGGCGATTCTCCAGACGCTCCAGTTCCACACCGGGCGCGATCAGCGTGGCTGAACCCACGTCGATCATGCGCGTGGTCATATCGGCACGTTCCAGGTTGCGTCCCACGCGCACGAACTGATAGGCCGGGCCGTGGCTCATGGTGCCGGCCAGCAACCCGGTGATCTGCTGGCAGCGCATGATGATTTCTGACAGAAACTCGTGGCGGTCCTTGGGGATCGATTTTCCTGCGAGTTTTTTCCTGGCAAACAGGTGCAGTTCATTGACGTGCTCCCAGCCCTCGCTCGGTACCAGGTCGCGGGTGGTGCGGATGTTTTCCCGCGCCATGGCGAGGCTGGAAATCACCGAACCCTGGGTGTCCATGTCGCTGAGCATGAACTTGATGACATTGCGCTCGCCGGAAGTGCGGTAGTTCCTGTCGAAGTGCTCATGGGCACCGCTGACATCCACCAGTTGCCGCCAGTTAAGGCCTACACCTTTGGGCAGGTCCAGCATCATTGAGGAGAAGACCCTGACCAGGCGGGCCGTGTTTTCGGCGCGTTCCAGGTAGCGCGCCGTCCAGTACAGTCGTTCCGCTACGCGCGATAGCATTTCAGTTGCCTCCCGTGTCCACGATCCAGGTGTCCTTGCTGCCGCCACCCTGCGATGAATTGACTACCAGTGAACCCTTGCGCAGGGCCACCCTGGTCAAACCGCCGGCTGTCACGTAGGTACGGTCGGACTGCAGGATAAACGGCCGCAGGTCGAGGTGGCGCGGTTCTACATGCTGCCCGCAGATGGTCGGGGCGGTCGACAGGCCCAGGGTCGGCTGGGCGATGTAATTGCGCGGATTGCGCTTGATAAGATTGACGAACTTGCCGCGCTCGACGGTGGTCGCGTGCGGACCCACCAGCATGCCGTAACCACCCGACTCGTTGGCCGGCTTGACCACCAGCTTGTCGAGATTGGCGAGCACATGTTCGCGTTGCTCGCGGTCTTCGCAGCGCCACGACGGGACATTGGGAATGATCGGGTCCTGGTCAAGGTAGTACTTGATGATGGCCGGCACGTAGGTATAGATCACCTTGTCATCCGCGACGCCGGCGCCGGGTGCATTGGCGAGCGCGACGTTACCGGCGCGCCAGGCGCGCATCAGGCCGCGTACGCCCAGTGCGGAATCTTCGCGAAAGACTTCCGGGTCGAGGAATTCGTCGTTGACCCGCCGGTAGATCACATCAACGCGCTGCAGGCCATCGATGGTCTTCATGTAAACGCAGTCATCGGCGCCGACGACCAGGTCGCCGCCTTCCAAGAGTTCCGCGCCCATCTGCTGTGCCAGGTAGGCGTGCTCGAAATAAGCCGAGTTATAGATGCCGGGCGTCATTACCACGATCTCCGGGTAATCCAGCGGCCGCGGTGACAGTGAGGCCAGCATATCGAACAGATGTGCGGGATAATCATCCACCGGCAGGATGTGGTGCTTGCGGAACAGTTCCGGGAACACGCGCTTGGTAATGCTGCGGTTCTCGATCATGTAGGAGACGCCGGACGGGACGCGCAGGTTGTCTTCCAGGACATAGAGGGTGCCGTCTTTGTCGCGAACCAGGTCAGACCCGCAGATATGCGCCCACACGTTAAATCGCGGGCTGGCACCGATGCACTGCGGCAGGAAGCTTTTTGATCCGCTGATCAGCTTTTTCGGCACGATGCCGTCATTGAGGATTTTCTGCTCGTTGTAAAGGTCATGGATGAACATGTTGAGCGCGGTCATGCGCTGCTTCAGCCCCTCCTCGATACGTGTCCATTCCTTCTGCGGAATAATGCGCGGGATAATATCGAACGGCCAGGTGCGGTCAATGTTCGTTCCTTCGCTGTAGACCGTGAAGGTGACGCCCATTTCAGCGATGGCCAGGTCGGCCGCGTGCTGGCGACGCCCCAGCTGTTTGGCGCTGAGTCTTTGCAGGTAGCTCGCAATGGCATGCGCGGCACGGCGCGGATTACCGGGCGAACTGATCATCTCGTCATAGAATTCGCCCGGATCATAGGTGGTCCACTCAATTTGCATGCACTTGGCTCCAGTTCATCATTGATTCAGCCCGGGACCGCTGCCCCCTGTCTGCATCACGCTCAGTAACGAGCCGCGCGTGCGTGGTCGAGTCGACGGACAAATTCACCCATGATAATACGGTAAAGTTCATCGCCGAGGTAGGGAAGGGTATGGAGCCCATCGATCTCGCAAGGTTGCCACGTTCGGTGCTCTACTGCGCGCGGGGGCACAGGTCACAGGGTTATCACAACTCCGGGAGGTTCGGTCATGGTCATAACCACTTTTTCCTGTAGAAAATGGTCAGCAGCACCACCACGATAGCGAGCATAAAACCGAGCAGGATGAAATAGCCGGACTGCGAATGCAGTTCCGGCATGTTCTCAAAATTCATGCCATAGATACCGGCCAGAAAGCTCAACAACACGAAAATTGCCATTACCACGGTCAGGACTTTCATGATCTGGTTGAGTCGATGCGAGGCAACCGATATATAGCCGTCGCTGAGCATCCTGTATTGGCATTGAATGCTGGCCGAAACTGTCCTGCAGAAACTGTGCTTGCTTGTCATTGGGCTCGTCGCAACAATCACACCAGAGGCTGGTGTCCGCATTCTGCTGCCAGACGCTCACCAGTTCCTTGCCGCCACTGGTGGCCTGGTTGTTTATCGTGTTAAAAAGAAGTGTCCTGATCAATGTACGGTGCTCCTCTTGATCACCCGATTGTCACATCGAAATCGCTGTTATCGCGCGTATCGGGAATTACTGTCTGTTCACGGTATACTTTAGCCTGTTAATAGCATCATAGTCACGACTGCCTGATGGCGCTGCTGCGATTGTTGAATACCCGTTCTGCCTGACTGTAGTATTAGTTGCGGACAACGGGTCAATAAACGTCTGCCGGAAAACGGCGGGGTGCTACCCGGGCAGCTGATGCCATGTTTTTGTTGCAGATGGAAATGTGACTTGTTGAGTGAAGACCAGGTCTATGCAGGATGACTATTTGTTGCATGCAGATTTGATCTTTGCACCCGGGCCAGCGCAAAGCCCGGGGGCAGCAAGCGATTGACATGATCTGACAGTAGAGGCTTCTATGGACACCTTACTTTCCAGGCACTGGCATCATCTGCCACGCGACGAGATTGCAATGTTGCTGGAGTCGGATGCTGCCAGGGGACTCGATATCTTCGAGGTGGCGCACCGGCAGGGGCATTTCGGACCGAATCGTCTGACACTGAAGAAGGGCAAAAGTCCGCTGCTGTTATTTCTGCTGCAGTTTAATCAGCCGCTTGTTTATATTCTGCTGGGTGCGGCGGCCATCACCTTCGCACTGCAGGAATGGGTTGATAGCGGTGTCATCTTCGCGGTCGTGCTGGTCAATGCCATCATCGGCTTCATCCAGGAATCAAAGGCATTAAAGGCCATCGAGGCGCTGGCGTGTGCCATGGAGGGTACGGCGACAGTCGTCAGGGCAGGGAAAAAGGAAAAGATTGCCGCCAGCGAACTGGTCCCTGGCGACCTGGTTGTGCTGCAATCCGGTGACAAGGTGCCCGCGGATCTGCGCCTGTTGCGTACCCGCGAACTGCAGATCGATGAGTCGGCGTTGACCGGTGAGTCCGTGCCTGTGCAGAAACAGCCGGAGCATCTGCCACAGCAAATGCTGCTTGCCGACCGCAGCAACATCGCCTATTCATCCACCCTGGTGACCTATGGCACCGGCGCAGGGATTGCTGTTGCCACGGGTGACGGCACCGAGATCGGGCAGATCAACGCGCTGATATCCAGTGCCGATACGCTGGCGACCCCCCTGACCAAAAAAATTACGCACTTCAGCGGAATTTTGCTGTGGGTCATTCTGGGCCTTGCCAGCCTGACCCTGCTGGCTGGCTGGTACCACGGGACACCCCTGCTCGATAACTTTATGGCGGCCGTGGCGCTGGCCGTTGGTGCGATACCGGAGGGCCTGCCTGCGGCGATGACCATCATGCTGGCAATCGGCGTGGGCAAGATGGCGCGGCGTCACGCGATTATCCGCAGGATGCCTGCTGTTGAAACCCTCGGCAGCACGACCGTCATCTGTTCCGACAAGACGGGCACCCTGACCCAGAACCAGATGACGGTGCAGCAAGTCTGTGCCGGTGGTCACTGCTACGAGTTTACGGGCGTGGGCTATGCACCAGAGGGAAAGGTTTTCCTTGATAAATCCGCAATTGATCCGCTAGCGCATCCTGTCCTTGTGGAGTGTCTCAAGGCCGGCCTGTTATGCAACGATTCATCTTTGATCGACAAGGGCGATCAGTGGGGCATCGAGGGTGATCCAACGGAGGTTGCATTGATTACCGCGGCTGCCAAGGCAGGACTCTCACGGGAGCCGCTGGAGCAGGAATTGCCTCGCATCGATACGCTGCCGTTCGAATCCCAGCATCAATATATGGCCACGCTACACGCCGGGCAAACAGGAGCAGCGTCTGTCATCTACATGAAGGGGTCTGTTGAAAGCGTGTTGTCGCGCTGTCGTGACGCCTATGCCGCAGGACCTGAGGCCGGGTTGCTCGACCCGGCAAGTGTTCATCGCGAAGTGGAGGAGATGGCGGCAAGGGGATTGCGGGTGCTCGCCTTTGCACGCAAGGTGGCGACTGCCACAAGTCAATCAGTCTCCCATACCGACGTGACCGATGGCCTTAGCTTTCTTGGTCTGCAGGCCATGATGGACCCGCCGCGACAGGAGGCGATCGCTGCCGTCAGTGCCTGTCAGCGAGCCGGTATCCAGGTCAAGATGATCACCGGCGATCATGTGGCCACGGCTGCGGCGATCGCGCATCAGATTGGACTCAAGGGCACCGCTGGAAGTGACCCTGACAAGTTCGCTGTCAGCGGGCATATGCTCTCGCAATTGGCCGATCATGCGCTGGTGGATGTTGCCTGGCAAACGACCGTGTTTGCACGCGTCTCACCCGAACAAAAGCTGCGTCTGGTGGAGGCGCTGCAGACCAGGGGTCATGTGGTGGCCATGACCGGCGATGGTGTCAATGATGCCCCCGCGCTGAAGCAGGCCGACATCGGTGTCGCCATGGGGGTCGGTGGCACCGAAGTGGCGAAAGAGGCAGCGGACATGGTGCTCACCGACGACAACTTCTCGACCATCGAAGCGGCCGTAGAAGAAGGCAGGGCGGTGTTCGATAATCTCGTCAAGTTCATTACCTGGACCCTGCCTACCAACATTGGTGAGGGGCTGGTGATACTCGTTGCCGTATTCGCAGGCCTTGAACTTCCCATTACACCGGTACAGATTCTCTGGATTAATATGACAACGGCCGTGTTGCTGGGTCTGATGCTGGCCTTCGAGGGCAAGGAGCCGGGGATCATGGAACGTCCGCCGCGACGTCCGGAGACGCCAGTGATCACGCCGGAGCTTGCAATACGTGTCGGTCTCGTGAGCCTGATGCTATTGATTGGTGCCTTTGGTCTCTTTGAATGGACGTTGCTGCATGGCCGGAGTCTCGAAACGGCGCGCACCGTTGCCGTCAATATGTTTGTCTTCGGTGAACTCTTCTATCTGTTAAATTACCGACAAGCTCGGCAACATCTTGCTCGGTCGCGACGAACACATGCGGCCCGGCACCACGGCCGAAGACCTGGCTGGGTTGAAAGCGGCGTTCGAGGTGCCGGGACAACAAGCAGGATTCGATGCAGTCGCCATTCAGAAATACCCGCAGGTCGAGGCGATCAATCACGTCCACACGGGCGGTAATTCGAGTGGCATTGTCGATGGCTGCGCTGCCGTGCTGCTACTGAAAAAGGCAGTTAAAAGGATGTGTTTCCCGACGTCTTTACTGAAATGGCGCTACTGCTGCCGGGACCGGTTACTCCGGTGATGCCATGACGAGTCGCTTTATTGAGACCAGCCATTCTGGATAAACATGACTGCTGCTCGAATCGATCTTCCCCCCGGGTGCTGACGAATGACGTCGGTGAAAATAAAAATCTGCTGGTCAAGCATCATATCGCGGCTGGGCCTGTTCGCACTCATCTGGTGGATTCTCACTGACGGCGCTGCACCGTCCTGGTGGATCGGAGTGCCGGCAGTGTTGCTTGCAGTTATTACCAGCGCCGCCCTAATCCCGCCGGTGTCTTTGGTCTGGTACGAGTTTCTGAGGTTCGTGCCTTTTTTCCTTGTGCGCTCCCTGACGGGTGGCGTGGACGTGGCATGGCGCGCATTTCATCCCGGCATGGCCATTGCCCCGGATCTCATTACATACCCGTTGCGGCTGCCGCCGGGACTGCCGCGGGTATTCATGGCCAACACGGTCAGTCTGCTGCCTGGCACCTTGAGCGTCGAACTCGGATCAAATTTTCTGCAGGTGCATGTGCTCGATGCTCGGAAAGAGTTCTTGCCAGAGCTGGAGAAGGTGGAGCAAGGTGTGGCACGGATATTCGGTGCATCCCTGAAGGATTCCAAAGGAGGTGAATGCAATGCAGCGATTTAAAGACATTCTTTGCGTGACTCCATGTCGCGAATGTCTGGGATGCCATCGGAGAAAGCCTGATGCGCAGCTCGTTTACGCATACGTCTGAGGAACAAATATATGCCTACGTGGAACACGCAAGACAGCATCATGCGGCCAGTCTGGATGCGCTGATGCACGAGGTGAGCGGCGATCCGGGGGAGGATGCCCTGACTTATCTCAAACCCCTAACGCATCTGGTGAAGGGGGATGCTCGCAAAGAGATTCCGCTACTGGCAAAAAAGATCGAAGCCGACCTTGTCGTCATGGGGACTGTGGCCCGCACCGGCGTCCCCGGATTTATAATGGGCAACACCGCGGAGACGATTCTGAATCAGATCGATTGCTCCGTACTTGCGATTAAACCACCCGGTTTCGAAACGCCGGTCACGCTTGAGGAGTAAAGGTCCATGGCGGTGTTCTATTCGGGTGTGGCACTGTTCCTCCTGTTGACGCTGGTGGCGGGGTTGTGGCGTGTCCTGCAGGGTCCGACGCCGGCGGATCGCATGCTGGCCGCACAACTGTTCGGCACCACTGCCGTTGCCTGTCTGCTGTTGCTGGCCCAGGCGTTTGGCAGACCACATTTGCGCGACGTGGCGTTGGTATTTGCGTTACTGGCTGCGGTGACCGCCGTTGCTTTCGTGCGGCGCACCTGGACAGTCCGGGAAGAGGACGATGCAGCTGACTGACTTCCTCACCTTGTTGCTGTTGCTTGCCGGGGCGGGGTTCTTTCTTGCGGGCACGGTGGGCCTGTTGCGGTTTCCGGATGTTTATACCCGCCTGCATGCGCTCACCAAGGCGGATAATGTGGGGCTCGGACTCGTTGTCGCCGGTCTTGTGTTGCAGGCGGAATCATGGGCCGCCATGGGCAAGTTGCTACTCATCTGGTTGCTTGTCCTGCTGGCAAGTGCCAGTGTCGCTCACCTGGTGGCACGAACGGCCCTGCAAAAAGGAATTCGACCGTGGAAGCGATAATGGTATTGCAATGGCTCTTCGATGGCGTGCTGGTCCTCACTCTGCTATGGCTGGCCTGGCGGGCACTGAGGAGTCCGGACCTGTTCACGGCCATCGTGTTGTTCATTGCCTTCGGCCTGGTGATGGCGCTGGCCTGGGTGCGTCTGCAGGCGCCCGATGTTGCGCTGGCCGAGGCAGCGATCGGCGCGGGTTTGACAGGCGCCCTGTTGCTGGCAGCGCTGGCTCGATTGAACGTCCTGGCCGACAGCACTAATGACGATCAAACAGCGGGTACTGAAAACGAATGAGCGTTGCAGATCGCAACCGGCTTGCGTTGCTGTTTCGATGGGTCCTCTTGTTGCTGCTGTTGGCGCTGGCCGGGGGGTTGGCTTATGCGCTGCTGTCCTTGCCCGATCAGGCGCCCGGATTAAGTGAGCGGGTGACGGCAAACATGGAAAGGAGTGGCGTGCGTAATCCGGTTACCGCCGTACTGCTTAATTTCCGCGGTTACGACACCCTGCTCGAAATGGGTGTTTTGCTGGTCGCGCTGCTTGGCGTCTGGTCACTTGGCACTGCAGCGCAACAGCGAAGGGTTGTTCCGGAACCGGTGTTGTCATTCCTGGTAGGGGGACTTGTGCCAGTAATGATCCTGATGGCGGGCTATCTGCTGTGGACTGGCGCCCATGCTCCCGGAGGGGCTTTCCAGGCGGGGTCTGTGCTGGCAGCGTCAGGCATTCTGCTGCTGCTTTCAGGCAAGCGCCTCCCTGCGTGGCTGCCGGGCCGGTCTTTACGCTTTGTTTTGGTCCTCGGTTTGGGTGTTTTTGTCGCGGTCGGTGTGACACTGATGTCTGCGAGCGGCCTGTTTCTGCAATATCCATCGAGCCTCGCCGGCGGTCTTATTCTGTTTGTTGAGGCAGCCGCCACGCTATCGATCGGTGTTACCCTCTCTGCCCTGTTCCTGGGCGGTCGACCTGATCAAGGCGAGTAAGTGAATAGCAGTCTCCTTTATGCGCTGGCCGGGGTCGGTCTGTTTACCCTGGGCCTGTATGCACTGATCGTGCACACGCATTTGCTGCGCAAGATCCTGGCCATCAACGTGATGGGTAGCGGGGTGTTCCTGGTGCTGGTGGCTCTTGGCGGTCGTATACCCGGTACGCCCCCCGATCCGGTGCCCCACGCCATGGTGATTACCGGTATCGTGGTGGCGGTTTCCGCCACTGCCCTGGCGCTTGCATTGATGCTGCGGCTCAGGGCGGAGACCGGTCAGGAGCGGCTTCCCGAAGAGCCGTCCGGGTACTAAATCGATGCAAGACACCCCCTGGGGCGTGATGGCCATAGTATTGCCGCTGGGCGGGGCCATGGCCTGTTTTCTATGGCCGCGGCGTGCTCTACCACTGGGTCTGGTTACCGCGCTCGGTATTGTCGCTTGCGTCGCCGGACTGGGCTGGCAGGTGGTGGAGCAGGGGGCGCAACGCTATGCGCTCGGTGGCTGGGGCGCGCCACTGGGTATCGATCTCTACGCGGATGGTCTGAGCCTGCTGATGTTGATGGTGACGGCGGTGGTGGGGCTGGGCGTCAGCGTTTATTCCAGCAGTTATTTCGAACACAAAACAGCGGCTGCCTTCTGGCCGCTGTGGTTGTTTCTGTGGGCCGCGCTGAATGCCCTGTTTCTGTCCGCGGATATCTTCAATCTCTATGTCACACTGGAATTGATGGGGTTGTCGGCGGTGGCGCTGGTGGCATTGGCCGGTGGTGCGGATGCCCTGACCGCGGCCATGCGTTACCTGTTGGTGGGTCTGCTGGGTTCGTTGTGCTACCTGCTGGGTGTTGCGTTGCTCTACCACAGTTTTGGCAGCGTCGACATTGCGATACTGGCGCAACGGATGGAGTCGTCACCGGCAGTGTGGGCAGCCATGGGGCTGATGAGTGCCGGTCTGCTGCTGAAGATGGCGCTGTTTCCGCTACACTTCTGGTTGCCCCCCGCTCATGCCAGTGCCCCGGCGCCGGTAAGCGCGCTGCTTTCGGCACTGGTGGTGAAGGCTTCCTTCTATATTCTGTTGCGCCTGTGGCTGGATGTCTTTCAGCCGGGTAGTGAGGCCCCCGGACAACTGCTGGGTTTGCTCGGAGGGACTGCAGTCCTGTGGGGCGGGATTCAGGCACTGCGCCAGACGCGGCTTAAAATGCTGATTGCCTATTCGACCGTGGCGCAACTGGGCTATCTGTTCCTGGCTTTTCCGCTGGCAACGAGTATTGCCTGGAAGGGGGCTCTTTATTTGTTGTTGTCCCATGCCATGGCCAAGGCGGCCATGTTCATGACGGCCGGTAACATATTACGCTGCTGCGGGCATGACCGTATCGTGGATCTTGACCGGGTGGCGCAACGCCTGCCCCTGACGCTGACTGCGTTTTCCCTGGCAGGTGTCAGCAGCATGGGATTGCCACCCAGTGGCGGCTTTATCGGCAAGTGGCTGTTGCTTGATGCCGCGCTGCACAGCGGACAATGGTGGTGGGCACTCATCCTGATCCTGGGCGGGCTGCTGGCCGCTGCTTATGTCTTCAAGGTAATCGGCTATGCCTTTACCCCGGCCGGGGTCACCCATGAGGACAGGGTGGTACCTGCCGGAATGGAATGGACCGCCCTGCTGCTGGCCCTGGGGTCTGTTCTGCTGGGTCTGTTTACACCCTGGCCACTGGCGTTACTGGATATCGGTCTTCCCTTTGGCGGGGGATACGCTGGATGAACTGGAATAGCAGTTTGCTGTTATTGATTCTCGCCACTTCACTGCTACCGGGGATGGTGATTTTCTTTCTCCCCGAGGAACGCGTTGACATCCGCACCACCCTGAACATGGCAGGCGCGGTGCTCAAGCTGGTGCTGGTTGCTGTGATGATCTGGGGTGTTTTTCACGGTCACCAGTACGAGACGCGCTTGCCGCTGTTGCCCGACGGGCTGGATCTGGTGTTACGCGCAGACGCCGAGTCGGTGCTGTTCATTACGCTGTCCACCGTGCTCTGGCTGTTGACTACCGTCTACGCCATTGGTTATCTGGAGGGTTCGCCACACCGCAGCCGCTTTTTCGGTTTTTTCAGCCTGTGTGTCACCGCCACCGTCGGCGTGGCCCTGGCCGGTAACCTGATTACCTTTCTGCTGTTTTATGAACTGCTGACCCTGTCCACCTATCCGCTGATCGTGCACCGTGGAACCGAGGAGGCACGCCGGGCCGGGCGTACCTACCTGATGTATACCATTGCAGGCGGCGCGCTGCTGCTGGTCGGCACGGTGTGGCTTTACAATGTGGCCGGTTCGCTTGATTTTACCCATCGTGGTGTTGTGGCAGGATTGGGGGCTTCAAACCGGGCGGCGCTTATTGTCATCTTTGTTTTGCTGATCGCCGGGCTGGGTGTCAAGGCGGCACTGATACCGTTGCATGGCTGGCTACCAAGGGCGATGGCCGCGCCAGCACCCGTCAGCGCATTATTGCATGCGGTGGCGGTGGTCAAGGCAGGTGCCTTTGGCATCGTGCGGGTAGTCGACGATATCTACGGTGTTGAATTCGCCGCCAGCCTGGGTGTCACCGGACCGCTTGCCGTACTGGCGGCGATGACTATCATCTACGGGTCGTTGCGGGCGCTGTTCCAGGATGATCTGAAACGCCGTCTGGCATTCTCCACGGTCAGCCAAGTCTCTTATATTACGCTCGGTATCGCAATCGCCGGCCCGATCGCGACCATTGGCGGCCTGGTCCATCTGGTGCACCAGGGCATAATGAAGATCACCCTGTTTTTCTGTGCGGGTAACCTTGCAGAGACGCTGGGTGTTCACAAGATCAGTGAAATGAACGGGGTGGGGAGGCGCATGCCCTGGACTATGGCGGCGTTTTCTATCGGCGCCCTTGGTATGATCGGTGTGCCGCCGCTGGCTGGATTTGTCAGCAAATGGTATCTGGGACTGGGGGCGCTTGAGGCCGGCCAGGACTGGGTGATCGTTGTCCTGGCCGCTAGCAGTTTGCTTAACGCGGGTTATTTTCTGCCTGTTCTGTACGCCGCCTGGTTCAAGGCGCCTCCTGATGCCTGGCCTGCCGAGCGTTTCTGGGGACGGCGTGAAACGGCCTGGTCACTACTGTTACCCCCCGTGGTGACCGCCTTGCTGACGCTGGCCGCGGGATTGCTGGCCGCTGCACCGTTCAGTCCGCTGCAATGGGCGCATTTTATCACGATTCAGGAGTACGCACCGTGACTGCCCCCCTGGGTGTTTTACTGCTGTTGGTACCGGTGTTGCCACTGTTGCTGGCACTTCCGGCGTTACACTCACGCCTGTACTGGCCTTGCCATCTTGCCCTCTTGCCTGCCGTTATACTGCTGGCTGTCCCGGCGACTTTTTCTTTTGAGTTGCCCTGGTTGCTGTTCGGTACCGGGCTTGGCATTGACGCAGAGTCGCGGTTGTTACTGGCGATGTCAGTGGTTCTCTGGGCTGGCGCCGCGACCCTTGTCCTGACACCCATCGGTCAGCCTGCTGGCAAGCGTCTCAAGACCTTTTTTCTGCTGACCATGGCGGCTAATCTGGGCGCAATACTGGCAACCGGGCTGGTGGGATTTTTTGCCTTTTCGACGCTCATGAGTTTCGGATTTTACGGCTTGCTGGTTGATACTGGAGATGAGGCCGCGCGGCGGGCCGGACGTATCTATCTCGGTTTCATGATTGTGGCAGACCTGGTCCTGTTCGATGCCTTGTTGGTCGCGGCAACAAACACCGGGGACCTGGGTTACGAGGCGGTGCACAACGCGCTGGCCCGGTCATCCGCATCCGGTTTTTATGTGTCGATGGTGCTCGCCGGCTTTGCCCTGAAGGCAGGCGCCTGGCCGTTGCACTTCTGGTTGCCGCTGGCCTTTCGTGCGGCCCCGGCGGCAATCGTTCTGCTGCTGGGCGGTGTTCCTGTTGCCATCGGGCTCGTTGGCATGCTGCGCTGGTTACCCCTGGGTGAGCTTGCCTTCCCTGAAACGGGGATGGGCATCCAGTGGATTGCTCTGGTCGCAGTCATTTACGGGACGGTCGCTGGGTTGCTGCAGGCCCGGTCGCGGGCATTGCTTGGCTATGCCGTAATAGTTGTTACAAGTCTGTTCATCATGATCCTTGGACATGGTCTTGAATGGCCGGCGACAGGAGCCGTCATTCAGGAGACGGCGCATCAGTTTATTCTGACCCTGGGATTGACCCTGGCGGCACTGGTTCCTGCTTCACACCTGGCGGATAAGATAACGTCCCGACTTGTATTGAAGCCACTGCAGCTTGCGGGCGCTGCAGCGGCAGCTTTGCTGCTGGCGCTGGCACCCTTGATGAGCCTCTCTCTGGCCCGGATCCCTGCTGCAGGTGATCCACTCACTGCTGATTCCACGATGGTAACCCTGTGGCCGTGGTGGACGCTGTGCACGACGTTGCTGGCGCTGCGCTGGCTTTATCTGCTGACGCAGCGTCAACAGCCGGTGGTCACTATTCCGGCCCCGATGACAGGGGCTGTCTGGAACGTGTTGTTGGCGGTCGCTTATACATCCGGACTGCTGGTTGCCGTGTGCAGTGACGACCCGATGAGCGTGGTTGACGATGTGTGGAAACCATTGCTCCTCGGGGTTTTGCTCGGCGTCAGTGTCTGGTGGCTGGCAGTAAAAAACAGGGTTCCATTGATTCCGGCTGTGACGCCAGGCGACTTCTGGTTGATCCTTGAGCGATGGCTTGGTCGCGGCAAGCGTTGGGCGATGTCGATGGGATATCAGGATTTACCGCGCTGGCGTACTTCAGCTCTGGCCGCTACGCACCGCCTCCTGCAGGTCCGTGCGTGGCAGAAAACACTGGATGCCAGCGAGCGTTCTCTGCAAGGCTGGAGCCTTGCAGTTACCGTGTTGCTGGTATTGGGGATCGCCATCGCACTTCTGAGCGCATAATACACGGACAGACGGCCTCATTCACAAATCTCCGGGAAAAGCATGAGCGACTTGCCGCGACACGTTCACCCGGGGATATTGATTGCCCTTCAGGCCATCAGGGCTGACCGACACCCTGTGGGGTATGATGGTCAATGCCCTGGGCTGGTGGCGGTTGATTCGTCGTGAGCATTCGTTCATCGAAGTCTGGATTCGCAAGTTTATAGAACGTAATCTGCGACTGTTTCGGTTGTGAAAAACCTGTTCCCAATGCTTCAATGCAAGAATAGAAGTGAGGACACGCACCTGTTACGCAAGTGCCCGTGTCCGGTCTGGCTCATCAAGCCCGGGAAGCAGAAGCCCTGCCGGCGCGTCATGGCGGCAGTGGATGTAGGCGACGCGTATCCGGCGGTAGAGCTGGCTTCACGACGCCGGTCACACTGGTGGATTGAACAGGCTTGTTACTTATGTTGCCTTGCGCTGCCGCAATTACTACTGCCGGAAACAGGTGCCATGGTGTGGAGTGTGCCTTACAATGCACTGATAGATGATGGTGCAACCGCGAACATCGACAACCAATAATCATCGGAGATCATGCAATGTTCATACGTTACCTGTTGTTCGGGCTGTTTTTAACCGTGACGGCTACCGCGAACTCTGCAGAGCGGTTCGCTTTGAAAGTCGAGCTGACTCAAGGCGAGAAACTGATCGAACGTGGAAATTCCATCGTTACCCGGAAAGCATATACCTGGAGCAAAGGGGTTAAACGCAGTTATCTCAGGCTGCGCTGCGATCTGACGAAACCGGGGAAACTGGGAAAATTATATTCCACCGTAGATCATTTTGCCGGGTTGCGAGTCACCCATCAACTAACAGAGGATGGTGTGGAGCTCACTGTCGTGCGCACCATCGTGCAGCCTCGCCTGACCGAAATCCGCGCGCTTGCCATGAACGAATGCAAGGACCTGTCTCCGATTGTGACGTCAACGACGCTAAGCTATAACTTCCCTGCGCAGGATGGTAGCACTGAAACCCGTCTCTTCGGCACAGACATGAATTTTCGGACGACCCTCCAGTCAGTCGAACAAAAACGCTAGGCGCGCAAGACAGGCAGCAAAGTTCAGGCCGGCTGTAGAGATACGCAACAGGGTCTTCTTACTATCATGACGGCCTGACTGGTCGCGATTATCGTTTTTCAAATCAAGGCAGATGCCTTGAAACCAGCATATCGGGAGTCACTACATGGAATCACTGTCGGCCAATGCCCTGATATGGGCAGGTATTATTTTTTGTATCAGCCAGTCTGCCATGTTCTCCGGTCTCAATCTGGCATTACTGGGTATCAGCCGTCTGCGGCTGGAAGTGGAGGCCACTGCGGGTAATCCTGCTGCCCTGAAGATCCTGGCATTGCGCAAGGATGTCAATTTTCTTCTGACGACCATTCTCTGGGGCAACGTGGGTATCAATGTTTTATTGACCCTGCTGTCAAATTCCGTGATGACCGGACTGACCGCCTTCTTCTTCTCGACCATTCTAATTACGTTTGCCGGTGAAATAACGCCGCAGGCGTATTTTTCACGTCATGCCATGCGCATGGGGTCATTGCTGGCCCCGGTGCTGCGATTTTACCAGTTGCTGCTTTACCCGGTCGCCAAACCCAGCGCCCTGGTACTGGACCGCTGGCTGGGCGCGGAGGGCATCAACTATTTCAGGGAACAGGACCTGCACACGGTGATTCGCAAGCATATGGAAGCGGATGAGTCGGATGTGTCGCACCTGGAGGGCATGGGTGCCATGAATTTTCTGGCGCTGGATGACGTCCTCGTGACCCGGGAAGGCGAGCATGTCGACCCGGACAGCATCATTCAGCTGCCTGTGGAGAACGGATTGCCGGTGTTTCCGGCATTTGAGCGCCACGCACTCGACCCGTTTTTGCTCGATATAAACAGTTCCGGCAAGAAGTGGGTCATCGTCGTGGATGAACACAATGAGCCCGGCGTGGTGCTGAATGCCAATGCCTTTCTGCGCGATGCCTTGTTCGGCAAGGAGGTGATCAATCCCTATGGCTACTGTCACCGGCCTATCATCGTCACGGATTCGGGTACCCTGCTGGGCAGGGTGTTGTCACGTTTAACGATGCATGTGGAACCTGGAGCAGATGATGTTATCGATCATGACCTGATACTGCTGTGGTCTGATGAGAAACGCGTCATTACAGGCGCTGATATACTTGGACGCCTGTTGCGCGGCACCTCGGCGCGTGCCATCAGCCAGTTGCAATCGGGCCTGGCGGAGCTGTAGCTGCTAGTCGGGATGCTGAGCGGGTGCTGCTGCAAGCTGTGTGACGTCGCTTGCTGTCTCCTCTGGCTGTTTACCGGGACCTTCTGCAGTGTTTCCTGAATGGACCGTGATCTGGGTGAAAGGAATGATCCAGCCTTCGCGGTTGCAGGCATCCACGCAGGCCTGTTGTATCATGCGTTGCGCCCTGAAATAGGCCTTTGCCACACGGCCATTAAGGACCATGTATATCTGGTAGTCCAGTGAGCTGGCGCCGGCCGCCTTGAATTCCACGAGCATTTCCACGATGTCATCTTTCATGCCGGCCTCTTCAAAGCGTGCCGTGATCGCCTTGCGGAAGAGATCGGGGACCGTGTCAAGGCAGATCGCCTGGTGCTGGTAGTCAACGCCGAACGCGCTGGCAACGCCAAAGCCCTCGCGCGACAGATTGCGGACGTTCTGAGCGAGGAACTCCCTGGTACGGATCTGCATCTTGCTGTCCCGAACCATGATCTCGACCAGTTCGATTGTCTGGCGCATTACCAGGCCAAAACCCCCGTCGGCAAGCAGGATGAAATCCCCGGGCTGACAGGGAAACCATGGTTCCTGGCCGGCGGGTCGTGAGGCAAGCTCATTCATGTCATGCAGGGGCCGGCGCACAACCCCCTCAAGGAGCGGATTTTTCAATATCGTGTAGACGCTGAGCGATTCCACGATGAACGGTACGCCGTCCAGTACCAGGCGTTCTTTCTCACGCACGGGACCGACGCCGAGCAGCAGTCGCAACTCGGCAGCGTAACGCGGCAGGGTCTGCCGCAGGGTGAGTGCGGCACCGGCCAGCGCGATCAGGGCGAGGGTCAGAAACAGCACATCACCACGAACATAAAACACCATCAGTATGGTGAAAATGATGATGATCGCCGTGGCGAGGCGGTAACTGTAATAGATCAGCGGTGCCCGTGTAAGGCCGGTATCATGTTCGGCTCTAAACAGCCAGCGCCAGTAGGCCGCGAGCAGCCACTTTGAGAGCAGCCAGATAGCCACACTGGCAAGTATCGCCAGCAGCAGTGTCAGGCCACGGCCACTAAGAAACTCCGTGATTGCCTGCCCTGCGGAGGTGTACCACGCAGTGCTCTCCGTTTTAAGGATGGTAAGCTTGAGATGTGTTGTCTCCAGTGCGCGCTGTGCGTCATCCCTGCGTTGTTCCCAGTCGATCAATATCTGCTCCAGCGGGTCGGCCACCATCGGTGGCAATGTCTGGTGCTTGAAGTTGTAGATCGAGTCAATTGCTTTCTGAATGACCTTCAGCTGGTCTTCCAGTCGCTCGGCTTCCCTGCGCAGGCTGTCTATCTGGCGTGGTTTTGCGGTCAGCTCCTTGAGTGTCGAGAGCAGTGGTCTGCTGACCTGCTCGAGTTCGACACGCCAGTCGATTTGTTGTTCAGGCTGGTCAGTCAGCACCGAAAGATTGGGGCTACCCAGGGCGATATTTTCAAAGTCCAGTTGCAGACTGGCCATATCCCGGTTAATGCGTTCAATCCTCTGTTCGAGTGCCGGCTTCCCGGATACATCCTCCAGCTGTTTCAGTTGTTCCCTGAGTTCGCGTACAGTCGTTCGTTTTGATTCAAGGGATTGCTGGATATTCGCCAGGTTCTCAACGGCGCTTTGCGACCTGGCGTTTGTTCCAGTGCCCTCTGCCTGTCCCGCCGTACCCTGTGCCACGAGCTGGCAGGGCGCGCATACAAATAGCAGGACGAGCAGGGCCAGGTTCCTGAACGGGGTGGCTGCAGGGCGAGATGTTTTTTCAGTTGGAAACATGGAATGGTGCTTGCCGAATTGGTCAGATCTGGCGGTCGTTATCCGGGAACGGCTCAAGTCTGTTTCACAGCAGCGCGGTAGCGGCTCCGGAAAGGCCTGCCAGTGCCATCGAAATAACCATGGCAACACCGAACGACGGCACCCGGGGCTGCCGGCAGGTGTTCGAGAATCTGTATGGCGACGCGGCTGACGGACTCGGTCAGGGTCGCGGTCCATTCCCGGATTTCAATAATAGGATTCTGAGGCTTCATTATGCCGCCATCATAGGACGTGGTACTTACTGTCGCAATAGTTGCCTGCATCCCCGGATGCCCCGGCAGCCGTCGTAATCGCCAATCCGTGGCTGTACAGTTCACACCGGCAACAGATCATCGGTTAATATAGCGACTGTGAGACCAGTGCATGGGTATTACCAATCCGCAACTGTCGTTCAATACCGTTGCTGCCGGGCGATAAATTCTGGCAAGTGACCGCTGTTTCACGCTAACTGACAAAATTAACTTTACCGAGAATAGATAATGAGCAATGAAACAAATGTTACCTGGCATGAGCACAGTGTCACCCGTGAGGCCCGCGAAAAGAGAAATGCTCACAAGGGTTGTGTGATCTGGTTTACCGGCCTGAGCGGTTCCGGCAAAAGCACGGTCGCGAACTCACTGGATCACAAGCTTCACCAGTCGAAAATCCAGAGTGTCGTGCTGGATGGCGACAATGTCCGTCATGGACTGAATGCCGCGCCGGGCATGCTGAAGGACACACATGGCGATGAATTTTCAAACCGCTTTGGGCTGGGATTTTCTGCCATCGACCGGGAAGAAAATATTCGCCGCATCGGGGCCGTGGCAGAGATCTTTGCACAGACAGGTGTTGTTGCGCTGACTGCCTTTATCAGTCCCTATCGCACCGATCGGGACAAGGTCCGCAATACGTTAAAAGACGGTGAATTTATCGAGGTCTTTGTAGACACACCCATCGAGGTCTGTGAGCAACGGGACCCCAAGGGGCTGTACAAAAAGGCGCGTGCCGGAGAAATAAAAGGTTTTACCGGCATCGATGATCCCTATGAGGCACCGCTGCAACCGGAACTGGTCCTGTTCGCTGCAGAAAAAACACCCGATATTCTTGCCGATGAAATCATCGAATATCTAAAGGATAAAAACATTATTGGCGGGTGATTTAGCGTTTCATGATCATTCCTGCAGGAGCGCCGTCCCCGGCGCGATTGTTTTTTTTCATAACAGAATCGCGCCGGGGACGGCGCCCCTATAATTAAAGATGTTATGCAATATTATCCAAACCCTATTCTGAACTGA
>CAMYIO010000053.1 GCA_947258515.1 uncultured Ectothiorhodospiraceae bacterium | reverse complement strand
CAGGCTCAGACTGGTCCAGGAGACGGGTGAGCAGGCCGGTGTAGTGTTCATCCTGCCTGTCTACCGCAACAACCTGCCTGCAAACACCCTTGAGCAGCGTCGTGAGAACCTGCAGGGTTTTATACTCGGAGTGTTAAAGGTCGCCAGCCTCGTGCAGGCATCTCTCGACAATTCCACTGACAGACATGTCAATTTGCAAATAGATGATGAATCCGGCACCCACGCAGGGAGTCGTCAGCTTTATGCCCAAACAGACACTGAATCCGGTGACAGTGGCCGCAACGGTTCAGCCGTAAACAGATTAAGGCATGCCGTGAACCTCACAGTAGGTGGTCGTCAATGGTCGATTCATGCTAGCGGTGAGCAAAGCAACTATACGAGTACAACATCCTGGCACTGGCTGGTGGTGCTACTGGCCGGGTTGTTGTTCTCGGCCCTGTTGACGGCCTATCTGTTCAGCCTCCTGGACCGTTCGAAAAAGATGAAATACCAGGGTGAGCAACGCACAAAAGAACTCAGCGAATCGAAGCTCATCCTGGAAAGGGAGATCAGCAAACATCAACGTACCGGGCAGCAGCTATCCGACAGGGAGGATGCATTAAAACGCCAGCATGCACTGCTCAGCACGATAAGCACGGCACAGTCGCGGTTTATCCGGGATGCCGATGCGAAGGCATTATTCGACAAACTGTTGCAGGACATACTTTCAATCACTGACAGCGAATACGGCTTTATTGGCGAGGTCCTTTACAGGAACGGAAATCCGTACCTCAAGACATTTGCAATAAGCAATATCGCATGGAATACAGAAACGCAAAAGTTTTTCGAGGAGAACTCACCTGCAGGACTGGAATTCAATAATCTGGAAACCCTGTTCGGCACTGCAATAACAAGCGGAGATGTGGTAATTGCCAATGATCCTGCGAAAGATCCGCACAGTGGTGGATTACCCCCCGGTCACCCGGCATTAAATGCATTCCTGGGTGTTCCCTTTCGTCGAGACGAGAAGGCAATTGGCATGTTCGGAATTGCCAATCGTACCGGTGGATACGATCAGGCCCTGGTCGAGTTCCTTGCACCGATAACCAATACCTGTACACACATTGTGGAGGCACTGAAGGCAGATCGCCTGCGGGAATGTGCAGAGGCACAGCTGCGTGAACGCGAGACCCGCATGAGCACCATCTTCGAGAACGTGGTTGATGGCATTATCACCACAAATGAGCAAGGGATCATCGAGTCATTCAATCGCGCTGCCGAAGACATGTTTGGCTACTCTGCCAATGAAGTCATTGGCAGTAATGTCAGCACACTAACACCGACAAATCACCGGGTCCGGCACGACAAGTACATAAAGGACTACATCAATGGACGTGAAAGCAGGATTATGGGCGCCGGCCGCGAGGTAATGGGTGTGCGCAAGGACGGCTCAATATTTCCGATCGATATCGCTGTGACTGAAATGTGGGTCGGCAATGACCGGCTCTTCTGCAGCATCATGCGTGATATAACCGAGCGCAAGAAAATTGAGCGCATGAAGAACGAATTCATATCCACAGTAAGTCACGAATTACGCACACCCCTGACATCTATTCGCGGTGCGCTGGGCCTGGTTGCAAGTGGGACTGCAGGCGAGTTACCCGACAAGGCGCAACCACTGGTAGAGATCGCGGCAAAGAACTGTGACCGGCTCGTACGACTCATCAATGACATCCTCGATATCGAAAAGATTGAAGCCAACAAGATGGAGTTCTCGATCCGGCCATTAGAGCTCATGCCGCTGATAAACCAGGCGGTAGAGAGTAACCGGGTCTTTGCCGGTGAGTACGGTGCAAACATCGTGGTATCAGACGGGTTACCGGGAGCTATTGTACTGGTAGACGAAGACCGTTTCACCCAGGTACTGACCAACCTGATATCCAATGCTGCCAAGTTTTCACCACAGGGCGGAACGATAGCCATTGCCACGCAAGCCTGTGATAACGGTGTGCGGGTGTCCGTGTCTGACGAGGGACCGGGTATACCGGCAGACTTCCAGAAGCAGATCTTCGAGAAGTTTTCCCAGGCCGACGGCTCCGATACACGCCAGAAAGGCGGGACCGGCCTCGGTCTGAGCATTACCAGGGCCATTGTCGAGAATATGCGCGGGCATATCGGATTTGAGACACAGGAAGGGCAAGGTACCAGCTTTCATGTCGACCTGCCCATGCAGGCTGTTCCGCTTGTTGCAGCAGTGGAAAAGGCACGTAAAGATCAGCCGGGAACGCCCGCTACGTGTGCGCGAATCCTGGTATGCGAGGACGAGGTCGATGTCGCCCATCTGCTCAGCCTGATGTTGCAATCACACGGGTACGAAGTCGAGATCGCTCACAGTGCATCCGAGGCGAAGGCGTTACTCGCCGAGCGTAACTATGCCGCCATGACGCTCGACCTTATGCTTCCTGACCAGTACGGCATCGACCTGTTTCGTGATATCCGCCAGAACGAGAAGACCCGTGATTTACCGGTAATCGTAGTGTCCGCCGTTGCCGACAAGGAGGCCAGACAGCTATCCGGTGATGCAGTTCAGGTTATGGACTGGCTGGAAAAACCCGTTGACGAGAACAAGCTGATTACCACCGTGGCCCGGTCGGTTTGTCAATCGTCTGCTGCTCCGGTGCGTATTCTGCATGTCGAGGATGAACCCGATGTATGCGATATCGTCAGCAGTGTGCTCGGTAATGCATACCAGGTCAGTGGTGCCAGGACGCTGGCCGAGGCGAGGCATCGACTTGCCCGGGAGGACTTTGACCTGGTTATACTTGACCTTGGTCTACCTGATGGTTCGGGGATATCGTTGCTGCCTGAACTGTCTGTGCGCTCACCCAGAATACCCGTCGTGTTGTTCTCTGCCCAGGAGATCGATGCTCAACTCGCCAGGGGTGTGGTAGCCACCCTGGTAAAATCAAAGACCAGCAACGAGACGTTGATTGACACTATACACAGCACCATTGCCAGGCAGCCACAGCTGGCAGAGGAGACATGATGGCAAACAGACCCCTGAACAGGATACTCTACGTTGAGGACGAACCAGACATTCAGACAGTGGCTTGCATGGCACTGGAAACCATTGGCGGTTTCACCCTTCAGGCCTGCAGCTCGGGGCACGAAGCGATCGAGGCAGCCCCGGCGTTTGTGCCTGATCTGATTCTTCTCGATGTAATGATGCCGGGCATGGATGGGCCCGCCACCATGGAAGCCCTGCGTAATCTTCCAGTCACGGCGGGTGTTGACGTGATCTTCATGACGGCCAAGGTCCAGTCCCACGAGGTTGAACGCTATCGCGAACTGGGCGCCCTGGAGGTGATTGCCAAGCCCTTCGATCCTATGACACTTGCTGCGCAGGTACAGGCCATCTGGGACCGGCAGCAAGAAAACCCGGAGACAGACACCTCCGGCCTGACGACACACCCCTGAATCAGACAAGCTGGTGGTCACCAGCTGTTCGCACAACAGGCATACCAGCACTCCCGAAATGCGGCCTCCCGACGACTGCTCATAATAATCGTCAAGTGACACCTTCAGGCACCGGAATAGGACATAAATCGGGAATTCAACTATCATGAAGAGACCAGGGTCTGGCCACGGATCCCGGTAATGACATAATGCATCCCCGTGTAGATTACACACGGCAGTAGTGAACAGACAACGAGAAGTCCACATGCAATATCTCCTTGCCCTGCTGATCATCGTCCTGCTTGCGGCAGGACTGCTGTTCTTCGATAGCAGCGAACAGTCCGGCGACGAGCAACCCAACGACGAGACAGTAACAGGCCTGCCCTGGCAGATCGACAAACTGCCCGGCGGGGTGACGCGGGTGTTCGGCATCACACTCGGGCAGACCACGCTTGCTGAGGCCATCGAGTTGATGGGCGACGATATGAAACTGGCGATCATCGCGGCACCGCACGAGAGCGGGACAGTGGAGGCCTATTACAGCCACCATTCAGCCGGCCCGATCACGGGCAAGATGATCCTGGTGCTGGATATCGCACCCGATGCGCTCGCACCCTTGCGGGAACGTGCGTTTCAGGACGGCGGGACACGCAGGTATCACCTGCATCCCGACGACCTCCCGGTTGCCTACCGGGCACCGGTCAGGGTCATAAACTTCCTGCCGAGTTTCAACCTGGATGAGGACATCGTGCAGGCCCGCTTCGGCGTGCCCGCCGAGATTATGCAGATTGATGAACAACAGCAACACTGGTTTTACCCGGACAAGGGGCTGGACCTCATCCTCAACGTGGATGGCAAGGAAGTCCCTGTCGGGCGGCGTTTACCTGTCCCTGTTATCGAGGCAGGCACGTCCGGCCGGTGATGACGCAAGCGCCTGAGACGGCACAGGGTATATATAAACGCTGCCCGCCCGGTTTATCGGGCAGCCGCTCAATACAGCTGGAAAATTCTTGTGCGAACATCAGCTTAAGTCAAGAATTCACCCCGGTTGACGATATTTTCAGACAAGCAAGCTGATTTACGAAGAGGCCGGAAGAGTGCCCGGCAAGCACAGTCAGATACAGATTTGCATCACGGGTGACAGATGAGCTTATTTTCGAAAACCAGACACGAAATAGATATAAACCCGTCCGCGGCAGTGGCTGCGGATGCAACACATGCAGCTGTGATTGAGTCCTTTGCGGACCAGGTCCTGGATGCCCTGGCGGGTGTGTTGCACGCTTACGGCCACTATGGCTTCGACATCGAGTCCATGGAGGCCACCGAACTGGAACATCGCTGCGAGGCATGGGCGCGTCACATCCTGACCGGAACGCCCGCCCCGCTGGGATTGGAAAATCAGGAAGCGCAGGGAAAGCCAAAAGCGGTCGCCATGGAGCAGCGTCAAATGACGGACCTGCAGCAATTCTTCCGCAACCACCGGCGCAATGAACAGGAGGCCGTACGCGGCAGTGCCGAAGGCATGCGTGACCTGATCGGCGAACTGACCCGTGGGCTGCGCTCGGCCATCAGTGATGACAGCGAGAATGATGACATGGTTAGCCGGGAGATGGCGACGCTGAGCACGGTGGCGCTGGGCAATTCCCTGGACGAAATTCGTGCCCAGCTTGCCAGGAGCGTCGAAATGGTCTCGCGGGTGATCCGGGAGCGGCAGGCTCGCTATGAAGCACAACTGCAGTCCATGGGCGAGCGGGTAAAGAGCCTGCGTGCCGATCTGGTCGCGGTGCGTGAAAAGGCCAACCTGGATGCGCTGACCCGCCTGCACAACCGCGGTGCCTTTGACGAGGTACTCGCCAAACAGGTCGACTTCTCGTTCCTTTCTGGCCAGGACATGGCCCTGATGATGCTTGACCTGGACAATTTCAAGCAGGTTAACGATAACCACGGACACCCGGCCGGTGACCTGGTGCTGCAGAGCGTGGCGAACGCGATTGTGCGTGTATTCCCGCGGCGTTCGGATTTCATTATTTGCAGTGATACTGGTGGATGTGGCCTCCGGCGATTATGTAACGCTGGGAGAGCGTGTGCTGGAAGCCATCCGCGCCCTGAGCATCGACTATCAGGATAACAACATCCGCGTCACCTGCTCGGCCGGGGTGGCTGTATGTACCACGCGTGACAGTGTGGAGACACTGCTGAGCCGCGCCGACCAGGCCCTCTACCAGGCCAAGCAGGACGGGCGTGACAGGACCGTGCTTGCCGCCGAATGATATGCCACAGGGGGAAAGGCCCGTGTGTAGCCGCACAATGAGACAAGATACTGGCGTCAACACGATCCAGCCTCGATGGTTACACTGGATACTGCGGTTATTCAGAAGCACCTGGGCAAGTCGATCAATATTTGATAGGCGTTTATTTTTTACACAGCAATCATCAGCCAGGTTTCGGAGTTGGCCATGAAAGGTCCGGGGTTATCCAGGGAGATTCGAGTCATGCGTTCTGCGGCAACAGTATTTTTCAGTGTTCTGGTCATTTCATTTCTTTATTTCACGGTGGTCCTGATCGAGTCAGGCAACGTAGGTGTCAGGAAAACGCTCGGCAAGGTCAATCCTGAAGAGGCCACGCCCGGTATGAATCTGAAAGTGCCTGCGATCACCCAGATTAGAGAATTTGTCGGCAAGGAGATCGCGATCGACCTCACCGACCTGACACCCAAGGCGGCCGATAACCTTTCCCTGCGCGACATGGACGTGACGATCTTTTACAAGGCGGACAGCGCGCAAATCGCCGATCTGTACGTCAAGTATGCCAATGCCCACCAGTACGATGGGGAATCTGACAGCTATTTTCCGGCCTACCGCCTGGTCTTGCGTGAGGCACGTCGCGCCGCCTACGAGACCGTTGCCAGGATCGACTCGCTGACCATGCACAAGAAACGCGAACAGATCGCCGATGACATCAAGATCCGTCTGCAGGAGACACTGGATAGCAATGACCCCGATGTGTTCGTGATTACCCGCGTGGTCATTCGCTCTGTCCTGACGGACCCTTCTATCGAGGAATCGATTCGCGAGGCCGTTGCCAACCAGAAACGGCTGGAAGCCAAGCAGATCATGGTCGAGATCGAGCGCAAGAATGCGGAGATCGAGGCCATCCGTGCCCAGGGCATCGCCAATGCCAATGACATCATTAACAAGACCCTGACATCCGAGTACCTGCAGCATGAACTCAATCTTACCTTGCAGAAATTTGCCGAGACCGGTGCCAATACCATCGTGGTACCGGCGAACATGCAGGGCTTCGACATGATCCTGCCAACGGACAGGTTGTCGAAAAACTGATAATCATCGGGGTGATACCAACCATGGTGTTTCAGGGCAAGCGGACATCCCCATCAGTGCAGGTCAGACCCGACAGCCAGTAGACAGCAGGAACTTTTTCCGTTTCAGCCTGTGGTGGAAGATAAACGGAAAACGCCATACGGCCACGATCACTTGACGCACAGGGTCGTTACAACCCATCCTTGTCACGATGAATCCATCGACGCCATCCCGCAACGGCTTTCCATGGCTCGCCTGGAGCGCGGTGCTCTGTGCAAGTATCTGCCTGTCCGCTTGCAGCACCTTCCCTGATTGGCGCACCTGGACAGGGTTAGCAGAGCCGCCCACCCCCAGCGACCGGTTTCTGCTGCCGCCTGAAGGAACTGATATCGTCGGTCTCGTTCAGATTACGACCGCACGCCACGAGGACACCCTGTCCGATATCGCACGTCGCTATGACCTGGGTTACGAGGAAATAGTCGTCGCAAATCCCGGCATGGACCCGTGGCTGCCCGGCGAGGGTGCCCGGGTGGTACTACCCACACAGTTCGTGCTTCCGGATGGGCCGCGAGAGGGCCTGGTTCTGAATCTGGCCGCCATGCGACTGTTTTACTATCCCCTCCCCGCGGCAGATGAACCACAGAGGGTCATCACGCACCCTATCGGTATTGGCCGTGAAGGCTGGCGAACACCCCAGGGTACTTCACGCATCACGGAGAAGATCGTGCAGCCCACCTGGACCGTACCCGTTTCGGTGCGCAGGGAACATGCCGAAAAGGGCGACCCGTTACCGCCTGTCGTGCCACCCGGACCCGATAATCCCCTGGGAGAATTCGCCATGCGGCTGAGTCTCCCGAGCTATCTCATACATGGCACCAACCAACCCTACGGTGTGGGCCTTCGGGTCAGCCACGGTTGCGTGCGGCTCTATCCGGAGGACATCGCCCGGCTGTTTCCGGAGGTCCCGGAGGGCACCCGCGTGACCATCGTTAACCAGCCCTATATGGCGGGCTGGCGAAACGGACAACTCTACCTGGAGGCCCACCCGCCGCTTGCCGAGGATACCAAACGCTGGGGTAACAGCCTCAAACCCATGGAGAAGGTACTGGCAGCAAAGGCGGGGCCGAATGCCATTGACTGGGACAAGGCACGAACAGTTGCGCAGGAGGCCCGGGGGATCCCGATTCCTGTCTCACCTGACAGCCCGAATCTCGCCGAGGTACTGACCTCGGCACCGAAGGTGCCCAGTAACCCGCCGTGGGCGCTGGCAGACGACGGGGAAGGATAGAAACAGGGGATATTTGTTCAGGCAGTCACCATTATTTTATCTTCGGCCCCTCGCTTCGTTCTCCCCAACCCTCTCCCTGCGGGAGAGGGCGTTGATTGGATGCTAGCAGACATACTTGATAGAGGGTGCAGGTAACAACAATGAGTGTTTACCAAAACAAGCTGACATTCGCGACTCACGGACGCGGTACGACTTCAATCACCGACACCATACGGGAACAGGTGCACCTGTCCGGGGTAACCACCGGCCTGTGTCATGTATTCCTGCAACATACCAGTGCCTCGCTGCTGTTGTGCGAGAATGCCGACCCCGATGTGCGTACCGACCTGGAGCGTTACATGGCACGCCTGGTGACTGACGGTGATCCCATCTTCGAACACACGGCCGAAGGTGCCGATGATATGCCGGCTCACATCAGAACCATGCTTTCCGGTTCGGATCTGACACTGCCAATCAGTAACGGACGCTGCGACCTGGGCACCTGGCAGGGCGTCTACCTGTGGGAGCATCGCACCGCCGGACACCGACGCAGGCTTGTGGTGACGGTATCCGGCGAGTAGTTCAACTAATCAATCGCGGCTGACCCCTTCGATTTTCAAGCGGGTTAACTGATCCTCGCCACGCGATCACGATGGGACAGGTCGATGAGACTCACCAGGATCAACTGGCGGTCATGATCCATGTAGGGAGTCAGGCCTACTTCCACAGGTATGGGTGAACCGTCTTTTCTGATGGCCTCCAGTTCACGTCCAATACCCATCATTCGGGCCTCCGGAGCCTGCATAAATTGCTTGCGGTAGTCTACGTGTTTCTCCTGCAAGCTGACTGGCAACAGTGCGTCCACAAGGGAACCCTCGAGTTCCCCTCTTTCATGGCCCAATATTCGCTCTGCAGCGAGATTGGAAATTTCAATCCGGCCATCGCTGTCAACAACCAGTTGGCCAATACTGCTGGCATCAACCAGGCGATGAAAGCGCTCTTCAAGCTCCTTCATCCGCGCCATGCCTGATGCACGCGCCAGTGCGTGTGCAGCCCCCACTTCAGCCTGCCGCACACGGGCACGCCCGTTTAAATAAAATATCAGCGAAAGACAATAGACTGACAGAACAATAATCACACCCAGAGAGATCAGAAAAAGATTCTCGCTGCGAACACCCGTTAAGGAACTGGGAGGCCGGTGTGCGACCAGCTTCAGCGAAAAGTCATCGGAAATCATCTGGTCAAAGGAGACCTGATGTTCCGGAAACACCCGGCTCAATCTTTTGAAGGCGGCAAAAGGAGAAAGTTTTTTCCAGCTCCATAACCCGTCCGCCAATTCAAGGCTTCCCGTATTACTCGCTAATACCCGCTCACGGACTTTCGGATCGGGCAAGATGAACTCCACGTCTTGTTCCCCCGCAACCACGGTCTGGAAATTCTCGATCTCCCCGTTCAGTACAACACCTTGCTGGTTGACCAGCAGGAAATCCGCCTCCAGCTGCGTTTCTCCGGGAAGGCGCACAAGATTAAACAGGTGTTTCATGTCGATGTTTATGACGATAATCCCGCGGTGTTTCTTGGCACTATCCTCTACGGGCGTGGCAACACGGAGTACTGGCTTGATTGGCTTTTCGATTTTTCCGCGCTCTTCATTCAAATCTACACGGGAGATATAGAGTTCACCCGGCAACAGCTCATTAGCCTCTTTAAAATAGTAGCGGTCCCTCTTGTCCTGCAGATCCTCTGCCGCCACCGCATATTGCTTGCCTTTATCACCCGTTACCCTCGACATTTCAATCCCGGATTCGTTAATCCAGCGAACCTGTAGATATTGCGGATTTCGTCTTGCCAGTATCAGAAATGAAGTCTCCAGTGACTGCAGGTCTGCCGGTGACTCTGTATCCAGGGCTCGCCTGGTTATGGTTTCGGTAGAAAGGGAACGTAGATGTTTCAGTGAACCCAATAACTCGGCACCAAGAAACCCGCTGATGAGATTGAGTCTGGCGCTGTCAGACTCGAGAATTTCCTTGATGCGATCATCTGTACGTTGCGAGGCATAATAATAGGCTGCCAACAACACGATCACCGCAATCGGCAGGAAAAGAGCGAGAAACACAAGGATGGGAAAATGTCCGCTCTGACTGCTTTCGGTCGAATCTGTTATCGTCGTATCCATGGAATCATGCAGTTTAAATGATGATTGCTATCAGGGCACATATATATTTCTGACTATAGACTGTAAAAAAATGCGATTTGACGCCTTTTACTCTGGAGTAAATAATTCATTCATGTTGCCCGATCCCGATCTCCCACGCTGCCAATGGCCCGGCAAGGTCGCGGCAAACCCCCTGATGGTCGAATATCATGATACCGAGTGGGGCGTCCCGGTACACGACGACTGCCGGCATTTCGAGTACCTGGTGCTGGACGCCTTCCAGGCCGGACAATGAACAAGCTGGCTGCCCTGGTATTGGCCGCCGGCGTGGCAGCACCTGCCCTGCCGGTACTGGCTGAAGGCTGGACCTCGTCGCTGGTGGGTGGCGGGGTGGTCACCGTGGACCCCGATACGCAACGCGCCATGGTGACCCGCGACGGAGTGACCACCCAGCTCTGGAACGGTGTCCACCGCATGCAGGACGGATCGGTGCTGATCGTCAACCAGGGCGAGGTGGTGCCGGGTGTCCCGGCAACCGCCCCCCTGCATCAACTACCGCCTCCGGAGGAGGAAGACCGGGAGGGGGCACTCATTGACGGGTACTCCCCCTGCGAACAGCTGACCCATTATGTTTGTGGCCCGCATAATGAGTGTGCGTCCGCTGAGGCCTGCGGTGCCTCGCGGCAGTTGCTGGCCATGGAACAACAAGAACGCGCCCGGGCAGCCGACCATTCCCGCATGACCTACACCAGCGTCCAGTGTCTGAAGGCAAGAAACGACATGACGTATTTTTCTACCTGCCAGGACGGTAACCCGTTTAAATGAATCAACGTGGCCAGATCAGGATTTGGCTAATATTAAAGAAGCGACGCCGACATTGCCGCTACCCGACCTGGTCGAGCGCCTGACTGACATCTGCAATAATGTCATCGATATTCTCGATACCAACGGATATACGCACCAGATCAGCACTGACACCGGCCGTCTTCAACTCGGCCTCATTCAGTTGCCTGTGCGTGGTCGAGGCCGGATGACAGGCCAGTGACTTGGCGTCGCCGATATTGACCAGGCGCAATATCATCTGCAGGGCATCAATAAACTGCCCACCCGCCTCGATGCCGCCCTTGATGCCAAAACTCAAAATACCCGAGGCCCTGCCACCGGCAATCTTTTGACACGTCTGGTGGTAGGGGCTGTCTGGTAACGCCGCATAGTTAACCCAGTTAATCTTGTCATGCTTACTCAGGTAGCTGGCAAGCTTTTCAGCATTTTCACAATGGCGCTCCATTCTGATGCCCAGCGTCTCCAGTCCCTGAAGGATAAGAAATGCATTCATTGGAGAGAGTGCGGCACCCGTGTTTCTGAGCGGCACCACCCGGCAACGCCCGATATAGGCCGCCGGTCCAAGTGCTTCGGTATAGACAACCCCGTGATAGGAAGGATCAGGCTCGTTCAGCATGGGAAACCTTTCCTTGTTTGCCACCCAGTCGAAAGTACCGGAGTCGATAATCATGCCGCCGATCGAGTTACCATGACCGCCGATGTATTTCGTCAGGGAGTGAATAACGATGTCCGCGCCGAGTTCAATCGGACGACACAGGTAAGGCGTCGCAACCGTACTGTCCACCATCAGGGGGATACCATGCCGACCGGCAATCTCTGCCAGTTTTTCGATGTCAACGATATTGCCCGCGGGATTGCCAATTGACTCGCAAAACAATGCCCTGGTGTTTTCGTCAATGGCCTGCTCGAAGCCGTCATAGTCTTCCGCCGAAACCATGCGGACTTCAATGCCCTGCCGCGGCAGGGTGTGCGCAAACAGATTGTAGGTGCCACCATAAAGCTGGCTGGTGCTGACAATATTGGAGCCGACACTACAGATACACTGTATGGCATAGGTTATAGCGGCCATCCCGGAAGCCACTGCCAGTCCTGCGATACCTCCTTCCATTGCGGCCAACCGTTGTTCAAGCACATCGGTGGTGGGATTCATTATCCGCGTATAAATATTTCCCTTGACCTTCAGGTCAAACAGATCGGCACCATGCCGGGTGTCATCGAAGGTATAGGAGGTTGTTTGATAGATGGGCACAGCCGCGGCCTTCGTTGTGGCTTCGGACTCATAGCCGCAATGCAGTGCCAGGGATTCAAGTTTCATATTGGCTCCTCGTGAAAAGTGGAAAGACCACGTTTATTGTTTTTCGCGCCATATCTCAAGGAACATTGCAACGCCGGACACCGTCGCAGTCTGGCGCTGACGGTGTCCGGTGAGTCAATTAACGAATCAATCAAATCTACCCATGGACCGGGCAATTATCAGGGCTTGAATGCTTCGACATCCCCCGGTTTTCTCAGCATTTTATTGACCTCGTCAAGATGCAGTTCCTCTTCTACAATCATCTCTCTTGCATACTCCTCCAGAAGTACCAGCTTTCCTCCTTCCGCCAGTTTCAGCAGATCGTAATAGGCATCCAGTGCCGCTTGCTCGTGCTCCATACTTTCCCGAAGAATATCGCCGATGTCATGCTTCTCCGTTTCGAGCAGAGAACCAATTTTCAGCGATGGATGCCCACCCAAAAGCGTAACCATCTCTCCTGCTCGATGCGCGTGAACCAACCCTTCCTCGGCATTACCTTTCATCCAGCCCACAATGGGAATTCTGTTATAGCCAAAAATCATCAGGGAATAATGCGTATAACGTACAACGCCTGCCAGTTCCAGTTCCATAATCTTGTTTAGTAGCTTGATGGCCTTCTTGGTGTTTTCCTTGCTCATTAAATAATTCCTCCATTACAACGACTGATTATTCTGCCTGTTGGGACAGCTTGCACAATGCCCTGTACAGGTTTTTTTCCCGGCGACAGTAATAACTGCCGGCCGTCGGGGTGTCTTCAACAGATCAATGGCAACCTTTATCGCTTTCTCTCTACACTTCATGTTTACTCCCCGTAGGTTATCAGGAGGCAAGAGTGTAAATAAGTATCATTCGCATGTAAAGAATGTGATTAACCTGCCATCAGCACCCTACCTGGAGTGTAGCTACTATAAAGGGGCCGCCCATTATTATTCTTTGTTTATTTCTTTTTTGAACCCTGCACCTGAGATTGTGCTCTATACCCATTATTCAATCAGGCCAGAAACAACACTTGAAACAGATACCCTTCAAAAATCGTTACATTGATCTCGGCAAAAACTTTTATGCCCGAACCAAACCCTCGCCCGTTTCAGATCCGGGGCTGATTATTTTCAACCATGAGCTGAGCGGTGAACTGGGGCTTTCAGACACCTGTCTGAGCACGCCCGAGAGCGCTGCCATCTTTGCCGGCAATCGTGTCCCCGATGGGGCCGAGCCTCTGGCGATGGCATATTCGGGCCATCAATTCGGCCATTTCAATTCACAGCTGGGTGATGGCCGCGCCCTCCTGCTGGGTCAGATTGTCAGACCTGACGGCGTTTACTTCGACATGCACCTGAAGGGTTCCGGGCAAACAGCTTTTTCGCGCGGCGGTGACGGGCGCTCTGCCCTGGGACCCGTACTGCGCGAATACCTGGTCAGCGAGGCGATGGCGAGACTCGGCGTACCCACTACACGCGCACTGGCCGCGGTGACAACAGGCGAGGAAGTCGCCAGGGAACAATTATTACCCGGTGGGGTAATTACCCGCATTGCCGCCAGCTTTGTGCGTGTCGGCACCTTCGAGTATTTCTCATCGAGAGGCGACCTGGACTCCGTCACAAAACTGGCGGACTACGTTATCGAGCAGAACTATCCCGCGTGTCGCGATGCAGCAAACCCTTACCAGGCATGGTTTGAGGCAATTATCGACCGGCAGGCGGCACTGATCGCGCAGTGGATGCAGTTCGGTTTTATCCATGGCGTGATGAATACCGACAACATGTCGATAGCGGGTGACACCATTGACTATGGCCCCTGTGCGTTCATGGATCATTATGCACACGACCAGGTCTACAGCTCCATCGATCGCCACGGGCGTTATGCCTATAACAAGCAGCCATCCATCGGACTGTGGAACCTGACGCGCCTGGCAGAATCACTCCTGCCCTTGCTGGATGACAACACCGGGGCTGCCGTTGAGGCTGCCAAAGGCGCATTGAACAACTATGCCGGGCTCTATGAGGATTACTGGCTCGACGGGATGCGGAAGAAAACCGGCCTGATGAGCCGCCCCGATCGTGACAAGGCACTGATCGATGAGCTGTTTGATGTGATGGCTGCGAATCGCGCGGACTTCACGCTAACGTTCTATTATTTATCAATGCTGTCAATGGATCCTGCGGACCAGGACAAGGATGTGCGCTGCTTGTTTGATAACCCCGGGCAATTCGATCACTGGGCACAGCAATGGCGTGCATGCCTGCGCCAGGAAGGCGGTGACGATGCAACCCGCCAGGCGAGCATGCAGGCGGTCAATCCCGTTTACATTCCCAGAAACCACCAGATAGAAGCCGCCATCAGAGCAGCGGAAGATCATGATGATTTTTCAGCGTTCCATAAGCTCCACGCGACATTACAAAAGCCTTATGTATTACAACCGCAGAAAGATGACTATATGTTACCGCCGGAGCCGGATGAGGTTGTTCAGCAGACATTTTGTGGAACGTGAATTAATTGGTGAATGTAGCCGGCCCCTTTACTGGCTATTGGCAAATTTTTTCCGGTCATCTTCAGTCGCCCCTTCCTTACATTCCCCTCTTATAAACGAGCGTCCTCCACCAATACTACTACCGAGTACAATATAACCGTCTCGACAATAGCCTGTTTCAGTCAACCTGGTATTGAGCTTTTCATGCATTTTTTCCTTCATTCCGGACTCGCGACCATACCAGCCGGCCGGCCCTCCTCCTGATACACCAGCTTCACCTTCAGACTTACCGCGGCCACTGACTCTATGCGAACCATCAGGCCGGATCATAGTCACGCTATAGTTGAACAGCTTGATCCCGTTTGACTTGATATCAGTTACAAACATCTCTTCGATCTCTGACTGTTTCATCTGATCAGATGCACAGGCTGCTAAAAACAATGGCACGAATAACATGTGTAACAGGTTCTTGTAATCCATACATGATCTCCTGAGAAAAGGGGACGTCCTGTTACTGCCGGTTACTCACCCTTCGTCGCACCCTGAATGCCAATTGTTCTTATAACCGGCCAGGGGTACAACGCAACCGGACAGAAAGCATTCACCGTGTTCACAACCTGAAATTCCACTTACTGCTTAAGCACTTCCGGCAGAGGAATACCGATTGCGCCAGACGGCGGCTTCACACCGAGATAAGCCGCGAGCGTAGCAGCGATATCATACGGCGTGACGGGACGGCTCACTGTTACAGACGACAGGCCAGCCCCGGCAAAGATCACGGGCACGAAGGTGTCGTAGCGCCATGGCGAGCCATGGGTTGAGGACACAATCAAACCGTCAAAGTCGTTAATGAAAACGTTCGGCTCGAACACCAGGTAAATGTCGCCGGAGCGCTTCGGCTGGAAGTTGCGCATGATCGAGCGCATCATCAACGTGTCGGGCAGATTGTCACTTCGCAGGGCCGTGCTGGATACCGCATAAGCAACGCCATCGAACTTCAGTAATTCCGCGGCGACAGCCTGTTCAACCTGAGCCTGGTCCAGACCCTTCTCCCTGATCAGGTCATGGTTTAAATAGAGATAGGGTTGGTAGAAGGCTTCGATCAGTTCTTCGCCAAGGCCAAACTGTTTTTTCAGGGCCATTATGGCCGGCGTTTTGTCCAAAGTCTCGGTATCGAAGTAATGCGCATTATCGATGTGCAACTCATGCAGATACCCGGGTACTTCTGGCTGACCGTGATCAGCAGACAAGACGATTAGGGTATTTTCCAGTCCGACCTCTTTATCGATGAATACAAACAGATCCGTCAGCGTACGATCCAGACGTGCTATGTTGTCCTCGGTCTCCAGGCTGGAGGCACCGAACAGGTGACCAACATAATCGGTGGATGAAAAGCTGATGGCGAGATAGTCAGGCACGTCGTCCTGACCAAGCTGTTCGCTTTTCAGTAAGGTCTTGGCGAAATCCAGTGTCAGTTCGTCACCGGCGGGGCTTAAGGTCAACCTTGTGGTGAAGTACTTGTCATCAGTATTGCCATAGGCGTGCGGGAAGGTTCGCCCAAAACCCGGAAAGTCGGTTTCATAGTCGCGGTCATCGGCATCGCCGAACAGATACTTCGCCTGTGGATGCATCAGTTCCCAGGACTTGTCTGCATAGGCCGTGACGGGCTTGCGTGCGTTCCACTCGTTCACCCAGTCAGGATACTGCTGGTAATAGTAATTGCTGGTAACGAACTCACCACTGGCTTTGGAAAACCAGAAAGCCTTGCCAGCATGCCCGGCCAGTGAAACAGCGCCGCGATCTTTCACCGACACAGCGAAAATCTTCGACCGCCCGGCAAAATGGACGGCCATCTCGTCACTGAAAGTAGAGCTGAGGATATTATTTGGCGATCGACCTTCCACCTTGGCAGCCCTCTGTGTCGGGTCAATCTCGGTCTTTGAATCCACGTCAGCACCAACGGTGAGCAAGCGGTAGTCGGGGTCCTCGATATTGTAGACAAGGCGATCCAGTTCACGGTCAAACCAGACGTTGGCAACCATGCCATGGGCAGCAGGTACGGTTCCCGTGGCCAGAGACGTGTGCCCCACAATGGTCTCGGTATTGGCATGCTGGTAATGCGCGACGGTGTAGTAAATACCCTGATCCATCAAGTAACGAAAACCACCGTTGCCCAACATACTGGAGAATCGACCCGGCAGATCACCACGCAGGGCGTCGACGGTAATCTGCAGGATCAGTTTTGGTTTTTCGCCTGCCCAGGTATCGGCGCCGGGAAATGGCAGGAGTGCCAATGCCAATATCGTCTGGAAGAGTGTGTATTTATAATGTATTTCACTCATCAATAAAAAACCTCTAATCTTCGTAGCAAATAATTCAGACACCGAATAACCCATGCAGTGATAGAGCAACAGTCTGCACTGTCCGAACATACCGGCAACAATAATCGTTGTCTATTAAAGGAAATGAATATCCTGTGTTGTCGGATAATCAGCTGTTGTGGCGAGCATCGAAAGGGGTAATAGTTTCTGACCAGAGTTCGGTCCGGGAATGACTGCTTATAGTTGTCGGCTCAACCGATCGATGCAACACATGCATTAAATCGTTCTGCAGGTGTTTCATATCCCAGACACTCAATCCATGGCGCTGAACTTCCGCTTCAGGTCGTCTCCCGCTGCCTGGAGAATTCTTATTTAGAACCAGTCCCCAGGTCGTATTACGGGCCTATAACTCGCCATCCACGGGCAGCACAGAGCCAAAGCCTGGCGCTGTTGCGAACGGGAAACTCCGGCCAGAACATGACATTTAGTGTTATTGAATACGGTCCCGACGGGCTGTCTCTGAAAGAAGTTATTAAACTGCTTTCTTGCGTAGGCAGGTCATTCTGGTACCGGTTCTTTCGGATGACGAGCGACCTATAAGCCAGCCAACTCGGCATGCAGGCCATGCTTCTTTGCTGCATTCACAAACTCGATGGAATTGATGACATCTGGATTGTATTCAATCAGCATTAAATGCGGTGTTTTGTCATTACAGTCTGCAGCCATTACACCATCCATTGCCAACAGGACATCACGGAATTTCTCGCGTTCATCATGTGACGTACTTTCATCGATATGTAAAATAACCTCTGCGAGTGCGGTATCCATAGTAGGGTCTCCTACTTCAGGGTTGATCAAATGATGCTTAACAGTCTAGCGACAATGTCGTGCATATGCATTGATGTGGATTAGCACATTTTGTTCAGCCATCAGTATCGAGGCTCAGCCCAAATTCAAACCTATCTATTTTTACTCCTTCAGGAAACACCTTTTTCAGGCGTTGTTCAAACTCCTGGTATACGTCCGCCTTATGTTGCTGGACGTTATAATCACGACTTCCAGAATCGATTCCTTCCACCTCCAGGTCCATCTTGAACTCTACATCCGGAGCAATTTGTAATCGTATCTTTCCCATAATGTGCACTCCTCTTCTTTCTGGTTCAATTCGATATGGATCATTGAGACATCTTCGTGCCACGTATAGTAAGTATAGCCCCTCTTGTATTGTGTGCGGCAGTGAGACTGAATGCCCGAGTATGGGGTAGGTCCACTTGCTGTCATAGTTGTATTCCGCCGCCAGCCGGTAGATGTTGATGTCTTCCCAGCCAAATCCCATACCATCGTCCTTGCCAAACCATTCCGAACTGGCTGACGGCGGAAATCCTGACGGAGGGAACGGACCTCTTCCAGGCACAAAAACAGGACCAGGATTTGAAATCGAGTTGACGCCTTCGTACTGGATCTGCTGGAAATCAAACGGGATATTTATCTTCGGTGTCGCCTTGAAGGTTGCACCCAGGGTGAAGTTTGCCGGGATATCGAAGTCACCGTCCTCGGCAAACAGTTCATCGTAGTCATCGAATTCAGACATGTAGATCTTGGTCGAGTAGGAGGCTCCGAGTGTCAGGCGCGGGTGCACTTCACCCATCCAGCCGATCCGTGCACCGGCGCCGAAAGCCCAGTCACTGTTGTTGGTCAGACCGTCTGAAGGTGTCGAGGTAAAGGCACCACCGGTAGCTGCACACGTTGCCGCCCCTCCGGCTGGCGACTGCCCGGTCTGGGTAAAGCACTGTAAATTGCCCAGGCCGCGCGCACTGAATCGCTGCATTCCAATCAGTAGTGAGACACCAATCGAATGCTTTTCCTTGACCTTCATGGCAAGTGTCGGGGCAAAAATACCCTGCATCAGATCCA
>CAMYIO010000052.1 GCA_947258515.1 uncultured Ectothiorhodospiraceae bacterium | reverse complement strand
TCTTCCGGCTCGCTGAAGTCGCGGTAGTCACCGGGCAGGCAATAAAAACAGCGCAGGTCACAGCGGTCAGTCACCGATAGCCGAAGGTACTCAATGGTGCGGCCAAATGGATCAATCAGACGGGTGCTCATGGTGTTCGAGACTACTGCTCCTTCACGTTGGAATCTACCCTGCATTATTAAAGGCTGGCTTGTCTTTGATTGATTCCTTGATTGTCATCCCGGCGCAGGCCGGCATGACGAAAAAATCAGTCATCCCTAGTGTAGCTCATGTTGATGTACTCGCACCTCTATTGGCCGGCCATCCTGTTTTCCAGCGCAAGTTTGTCTTCCGGGGTGTTCAGATTCAAAAAGGTATCCGGCGTGTCCGAGAAATCGGCAATGGCGAGACGCTGCTGGTCGTACCAGGTGTCGATCTTGCGACCACCCTCATCCAGGTAGGCCAGCAGGCCGGGGAGCAGTTCGCAACGTAAAAGTGCAAACACCGGCTGCATGCGTGTGCCATCATGCGCCACACTGATATCGGCCTGCTGTTCGTCCAGGCTGCGGAACAGTGTTTCCACCAGCGTGCCGGGAATGAAGGGCGAATCACAGGGTACCGTCACGATATACGGCCTGTCCGTGGTGTGCATGCCGGTCGCCATGCCGACCAGTGGCCCGAAATAATCGCCGAGCATGTCGGCCACCACCGGCAGGCCATAGATCCCGTACTGCTGCGGGTTACGGTTGGCGTTGATAATGATATTGCCGGCCTGTGGCCTTAGCGCGCTGATAATATAGTCGATCATGGCCCGGCCATTCAGGTTTATGAGGCCCTTGTCTTCCCCGTCCATGCGGCGCGCCTTGCCACCCGCGAGGATGACGGCCGTGATGTCGTTTACAGGTGTGGCTGTCGTCATGTCTTTTAAGTGCTATCGTTACTGCCCGCGGTGGCATGTGTCATCATGCCACAGTCAGACAGTCGCAAGGAGACCGGTGATGAATGAAGATGCAATCAACATGGAAATCAGAAAGGTCCTCAAAAAAGTGGGTATAACATCGCAGCGGGAGATCGAGAAGGCGCTACAGGCGGCGTTCGAGAGCGGCAAGCTGTCCGGTAACGAGCAACTCAGTGTCTCTGTCAGGCTGGAGATGCCGGCCATCGGGCTGGTGCACGCGCTGGATGAAACAATCAAACTGGAGTAGTTATTCCGGTTTTGGGCGTCCCGGGCGCTGTTCCGGCGGTGCGTCAAAACTGATGTTTTCAGCGCCATGGTAGATCATGAAATGCTTTCCCCTGGCACGGGCGATCATGGTCATGCCGAGTTCCTGTGCCAGTTCCAGTCCCATATGTGTCACGCCGGAGCGCGACAGTAACACGGCAATGCCCATGTGGGCGGTCTTCATCACGATCTCCGAGGTCAGACGGCCGGTGGTGTAGAAAATCTTGTCAGCCCCGCTGATGTCATCCAGCCACATATACCCGGATATCGCATCGGCCGCATTGTGACGGCCGACATCCTCGGTGTACATCAGGCTGCGAGTACCCTCGCACAGTGCACAGCCGTGCACCGCGCCGGATCGCCGGTAGATGGTATTGCAACCGGAAATATTGTCGAGCAGTTCATAAATCGTTGACTGGCGCACGCGGGTTTCGGGCAAGCGGATGGTGTACAGATTATCCAGCGTGCAGCTGAATACCGTGCCCTGTCCACATCCCGTGGTCACGGTACGTTTTTTCAGTTTCTCGTCCCAGCCTTCTATGCCGTCCCGGGTGGTCACCTGCACGGACTCGGTATGGTGGTCGACACTGACCGACTTGATTTGGTCAAGCCGTTCAACGAAGCGCTGGTTGCGCAGGTAACCGAGCGCCAGTGCTTCCGGGTGGGCGCCGATGGTCATCAGGGTGACAATCTCGCGTTCGTCGACGTACAGGGTCAGTGGAGACTCACCCGGCACCTCGACCTGTCGCGTTGCATTGAATTCATCAACGGCGGTGACCGGGTGCGTCGGTGACAGACCTGCATGCGTGATCTGCGGACGATATCCTGCTTTTGTGTTCGACATGCCTGCTTCCGTTGTACCTGAGACTTTCAGGTCTATACTATAGGGTATTCTTCAGTGAAGACCACCCGCAGTCAGACAGGTTCCCCTATGCCAGAGTCACTCGCCGCAACTGTACCCAGGCAATACCCGGTCGCCGTGCTGGTCGAGTACCAGGTCATCCACAACAATCGCTGGGTAGATGGACGCTGGACCGTCACCGGCGTAGTGGCCGGCAAGCAGCCCGCCGAACCAGGCGTTCGCTGCCAGTTGGTTCATTCAGGTGATGAGATGCGACAGTACCTGTGGAGCGGTTTGAGTATCGAGCTGCATGCGGATGATGCTGAAAGCTATTACTGCAATCTGATGAGCGATAATCCCGGTGTCTTTGTTGTCTGCAACGAAGCGCAGGACGAAACACTGCAACCTGCCATTGTCACATTGAGTTATGGCGAAGCCGCGTCCTACATGGAAACCGACCAGCGGGTAGAGCGTGCAGCGATACCGGCAGATGTGTACCGCTGGCTGGAACAGTATGTGCTGGCAAACTACGTGCCCGAGAAACGCAAGAAACGCAAACGTGATGACTGGAAGGAGGGCGATCGTGAGCGACGCTGAAGATAACCCTGCCCGCCAGGATACAGACGAATACTTTCTGAATCGATGGTCCCGGCGCAAGCTCGCTGATCACAGGGGCGAGTCGCTGGATGACCCCCTGCCGGCTGTGCATACTGCAGGCAGTGCACAACAGGAGACGGCCAAGGGTGTTAGTGCCGATCCAGCGCAGCAACTGACCGATGCCGATATGCCACCACTTGATTCGCTTGACGGTGACAGTGATTTTTCGCTTTTCATGTCGCCCGGTGTGAGTGAGCAACTGCGCACACTGGCCCTGCGCAAGCTGTTTCACCTGCCTGCCTTTAATGTAACCGATGGCCTGAATGATTATGACGAGGATTACACCCAGTTTGCGGGGCTGGGTGATATTGTTACGCAGGAAATGAAACGCATGCTGAAGCGGGAGCTGGAGGCAGAGGATGTGACGGTGGATGAGACAGAAGATATGACCAGGCCTGTTGTGCTACAAGAGACGTCCGAAACGACGGCAGCCGGGGATATCGACAGTGTCAAAGACATTGATGAGAAATCCGACAGAGCGTAGTGTGCCCGATATTTTCTACAGGGTTACAAGATTGGTGTAGGAGCGGATTGCATCCGCGATTAGTGTGCGAATTTCAATCGCGCTTGCGAAGCGCTCCTACATTAATGATCTCAATTATCGTGTGTTTACAATAATCAGGAACAAGCTATTGTGTTAAATCTTTGCACAGACAGCCAAAACGGGCAGGCACGTGCGGCGGCACTCTCCGTGGCGGCGGCTAGCAAAACGGTACCTGCCGGCATCGTTCCCTATGTATCTGCCGGAACACTCCTGATACTCGGTGATGAACCGCAGGCACTGGCAGCCGCTCTATATTGCAAACAGCTGCAAGGTATCAGGCCGACGGTAGTTATCACCGGGCCTGTCGCACCGCACGCCGGGATTAAAAAGCGCGATCAGGATGGCATCACGGTGTTGCAGGCGAGGGTCGGGAGTCTCGCCGGTTACCTCGGTGCCTTTCAGCTAACGCTTGCGGCGGCAGAGGATGACGCGGTCATCAATGAGGTCACCCGCGGGCGCAACCTGTTTGACCTGGTACTGGATCTGACCACGCCTGCCTTCATCAACTGTCAACTGCTACCACCCGGCTACTTCGCGCCGGGAGACGATACCGCAGCGCTGCAGCAGGCACTGGACGATATACCCGGGCTGGTCGGCGAGTTTGAGAAACCACAGTATTTTCACTACAACGCCACTATCTGCGCACATGGCCGCAGCGGCATGACCGCCTGTACCCGTTGTCTGGAAGCCTGCCCGACAGATGCCATTACTTCGCTGGGCAACAGCATCGAGGTGAATCCCGGCCTCTGCCAGGGCGCGGGTAGTTGTGCAACGGCCTGTCCGACCGGTGCGATCAGCTATGGCTATCCGCGCCTGGGTGACAGCCTGGATCGCCTGCGTGTGATGTTGAAGGCGTATCGTGACAATGGCGGAAGTGATGCGGTATTGCTGTTCCACGATGGTGAAGCAGGTCATGAGGTGGTGGCTGCCGTGGCAGCGCAATTGCCGGAACATATCCTGCCGGTTGCGGTTGAAGAAGCGGGTAGCGTGGGGATGGATACCTGGTTGTCAGCATTCGCCTACGGGGCCGCGGCTGTCATCCTGCTGGGCACTTCCAGGACACCGCCAGCGGTGGAAAATGAAATCCGCATGCAACTGGGCACGGCCCACGCTCTGCTGGAGGGCATGGGTTATTCTCCCGATGCCCTGTTGTATACCCGGCAGCAGGGCGCTGCTCTCGTTGCCACGATTAGTGGCGTGTCGCTGCTGGCCAATTCCGAGCCTGCCGGTTTTGCCGGCCTCGATGAAAAACGCACCGTAATCCGCCTCGCTGTTGATCACCTGTTTGATGTGGCAGCGATGAAACGTCCACTGGTGTCACTGCCGACGGGTGCGCCCTTTGGTGAGGTACTGCTCGACCAGGCGCGCTGCACCCTGTGTCTGGCGTGTGTGTCGCAATGCCCGGCGAATGCCTTGTCTGCCGGTAATGAAACACCGCAACTCGGTTTTATTGAAGCCAATTGCGTGCAGTGTGGCTTGTGCTGCAGAACCTGTCCGGAAGATGCCATCGCCATCTCTCCGCGTTATCTCTATGACTTCCCGACGCGCAATACCCGCCGCATTCTGTATGAAGAAGAACCGTATCCCTGTATTGTCTGCGGTAAACCGTTTGCCACCCGCAGCGTGATTGAAAACATAACAAAAAAGATGAAGGGTCATGCCCTGTTCCAGGGAACGGCACTGCAGCGTATCAAGATGTGTGAGGACTGCCGGGTGCGGGATATCTATGCCGACGAGGGCAGTGATGCGCAGATCAGGGTTGATCCATCTAAAAACGGGAGGGCGTCATGACTGAACAGCGGCCCTTGTCCGAGGGCACGTCCGTGGACGCCGGTGATGCGGGGCGGGTGGAAATCTATCGGGTGCTGGGTGCTTTGCTGGCCGGCCCGCCGGATGACGACATTCTGGAAATGCTGCAGGAGATCGATACCAGCGATGCTGAACCCACACCGATGACGGAAATCTGGCGATCCCTGCAGGCAGCTGCCAGGCAGGCGGACATCGAGCAGTTAAGTGATGAATTCTTCAATTTATTCATAGGCCTGGGGCGTGGTGAGCTGGTGCCCTATGCCTCATTCTATATCCATGGTTTTCTTATGGAAAAGGTGCTAGCCTCGCTGAGAAATGAGCTGCAGAAGCTTGGCTTTGAGCGTCAGGACGGTATTTCAGAGCCGGAAGACCACGTCGCCGCCCTGTGCGAAACAATGGGGATGATTATTTCAGAATCTGGTCTATCCTATGAGGAGCAGTCGGATTTTTTCAGGACCTACCTCGCGAGCTGGATGCTGGATTTCTTTGCAGACCTTCGTGAGGCCGAGTCTGCTGTTTTTTACAAAGCCGTTGCACAGTTGGGGCAGCAGTTTATGGAGGTCGAATCGCAGTATCTGTCAATGCCAGCGTAAGCGTATAATACTTCATGTCAGCCAGGCTGATGACTTCAATTCACGGTTGGAGGAGTAATGAAAAAAGACAAGACGCGTTTTACCGCAGATCGAAGAATGTTTCTCAAGGGTTTCGCCGTTGCCGGCGGGGCCGCAACAATCACCGCCGTGTCCGCAACCGGACTGGTGGATCTCGACACGAAAGCACAGGCAGCCGCAGACACGGCTGAAAAACCCGCATCGAAGGGTTATCACGAAAGCCAGCACATCAAGGATTATTACCGGGTACTCAGGTCCTGACCCGGTGTCGCTGTCTGCGTGGTTGCCGGACAAGTATGAAACAGCAGTGCACAGATGCTGTGAGTTAAAGACTTCTGGAGGCTGGATATGAAGCTGGTCAAGAAACAGGGTACAGATGCATCACCTCTACACGCCGCCGTGCTCGGTGCCACGATTGATCGTCGCACCTTTCTGAAGCGTTCCGGTATTACCGCAGGCGGTATCGCCGCTGCTGGTACGCTCTCCATGTCGATGATGAAAAAGGCTGCAGCGACTGATCGCACACCGACAGACAAAGGCACACCCACACAGATACGCAGCATCTGCACCCATTGCTCGGTCGGCTGTGGCATATATGCCGAGGTCGAGAATGGTGTGTGGACCGGACAGGAACCGGCCTTCGATCATCCCTTCAACCGCGGTGCGCATTGTGCCAAGGGTGCCTCGGTGCGCGAACATGGCCACGGTGAACGCCGGCTGAAATACCCGACCAAGCTGGTAAACGGTAAATGGACCCGTGTTTCCTGGGAGCAGGCACTGGACGAGATCGGTGACCAGATGCTGGCTATCCGCGAACAGTCCGGGCCGGACTCTGTCTACTGGCTGGGTTCCGCCAAGCACAACAATGAACAGGCTTATATGTTCAGCAAATTCGCCGCCTTCTGGGGTACCAATAACATGGACCATCAGGCGCGCATCTGTCACTCCACCACGGTTGCCGGTGTCGCCAACACCTGGGGCTACGGTGCGATGACCAACTCCTACAACGATATCCACAACAGCCAGGCGATCCTGATTATCGGTGGCAACCCCGCCGAGGCCCATCCGGTGTCCTTGCAGCACATTTTTCGGGCCACGGAACGCAATAATGCGCCATTGATTGTCATAGATCCCCGCTTCACACGGACTGCGGCGCATGCCGATCAATTCATCCGCCTGCGCCCGGGTACCGACGTGCCGGTGGTTTGGGGGATGCTCTGGCATATTTTCGAGAATGGCTGGGAAGACAAGGAATTTATCAAGCAGCGCGTCTATGGCATGGACGAGGTGCGTGCCGAAGTCGCGAAATGGACACCGGACGAAGTGGAGCGCGTCTCAGGCGTGCCGGAAGAAACCATCAAGCGCGCCGCTCAAACCATGGCAGAGCATCGTCCGGGTACCTTCATCTGGTGTATGGGCGGCACCCAGCACACGATCGGCAACAACAACACCCGTGCCTACTGCATCTTCCAGCTGGCGCTCGGTAACATGGGTGTGGCAGGTGGTGGCACCAATATCTTCCGTGGCCACGACAACGTGCAGGGCGCCACCGATTTCGGTGTGCTCAGTCATACCCTGCCCGGCTACTATGGCCTCTCGGAGGGTGCCTGGAAGCACTGGGCAGCGGTGTGGGGTGTCGATTACGACTGGCTGGCAGGGCGCTTCGACAAGGAAGAACGTCCGGGTGAATTCTTCGGCGAAGAGGGACCGTCCGATAAATCGGTAAATCCGATGACCGAGAAGGGCATCACGGTGTCACGCTGGATCGACGGTGTGCTGGAAGACAAGACCAACATCGCGCAGCGTGACAACCTCAGGGCCATGGTGTTCTGGGGGCACGCGCCCAACAGCCAGACCCGCGGCGTAGAGATGAAACAGGCGATGGAAAAACTGGACCTGATGGTGATCATCGATCCCTATCCTACGGCCAGCGCGGTAATGCAGGACCGCACCGAGGGTGTCTACCTGTTACCGGCCGCTACCCAGTTTGAGACCTACGGATCGGTGACGGCCTCGAATCGCTCGCTGCAATGGCGTGACAAGGTGATCGATCCACTGTTCGAGTCACTGCCTGACCATACCATCATGTACAAACTTGCCAACAAACTGGGATTTGGTGACGAGTTCTGCACAAACATCCAGGTCAGTAATGACGAGCCACTCATTGAGGACATCACGCGCGAATTCAACAAGGGCATGTGGACCATTGGCTATACCGGTCAGAGCCCCGAACGCCTGAAAGAACATCAGCAAAACTGGCATACCTTTGACTACACCAGCCTGCAGGCCAAGGGTGGACCGGCCAATGGCGACTACTACGGTTTGCCATGGCCCTGCTGGGGGACCGCGGAGATGCGCCATCCTGGCTCCGCCAACCTCTATGACACCAGTAAACCGGTGGCCGAGGGCGGCCTGAACTTCAGGGCGCGTTTCGGCGTGGAACGCGATGGTGTCAACCTGCTTGCCGAGGGCTCCTGGAGCAAGGGGGCGGAGATCAAGGATGGTTACCCGGAATTCGACGCCGACGTCCTCAAGAAGCTGGGCTGGTGGGATGACCTGACGGCCGACGAGAAGCAGCTTGCCGAGGACAAGAACTGGAAGACCGATCGCTCCGGTGGTATTCAGCGTGTTGCCATCAAACACGGCTGTGCCCCGTTTGGTAATGCCAAGGCACGCGCCGTGGTCTGGACCTTCCCGGACCAGGTACCCATACACCGCGAACCACTGTACACCTCGCGGCGAGACCTGGTTGAGAAATACCCGACCTATGCTGACCGCAAGGATTTCTACCGCTTGCCGACGCGCTATGAGTCAATCCAGGCGAAGGACTATACCGGCGACTACCCGCTGATCATGACCAGTGGCCGGCTGGTGGAATACGAAGGCGGTGGCGACGAGACCCGTTCGAATCCCTGGCTGGCAGAGTTGCAGCAACACATGTTTGCCGAGATCAACATTGTTGATGCCAATAACAACAACATCAAGGATGGCGAGCAGATATGGCTGGAATCCCCCGAAGGCAGCCGCATCAAGATCATGGCAAAGATCACCCAGGAAGGTGTCGCGCCGGGCGTGGTGTGGATGCCGTTTCACTTTGCCGGACACTTCGAGGGCAGGGACCTCAGGGATAAATACCCGAAGGGCAGTGACCCCTACGTGCTGGGTGAGGCCTGCAACACGGCCTTCACCTACGGGTACGATTCCGTTACACAGATGCAGGAAACCAAGTGTTCCCTGTGCCGCATCACACCCGCTTGAAAGGAGACTGAACCATGGCCCGAATGAAGTTTCTCTGTGATGCGGAACGCTGTATTGAATGCAACGCCTGTGTGACAGCCTGCAAAAATGAAAATGAGGTTCCCTGGGGCGTTAACCGCCGCCGTGTCGTGACCATCAACGACGGCTCACCCGCCGAACGTTCCATGTCGGTGGCCTGCATGCATTGTTCGGATGCACCGTGTGCGGCCGTCTGTCCGGTGGATTGCTTCTACTTTACCGATGATGGTGTGGTGCTGCACGACAAGGATATCTGTATCGGTTGCGGCTATTGTTTTTACGCCTGCCCGTTCGGCGCGCCGCAGTTCCCGAAGAATGAAGCCTTCGGTTCGCGCGGCAAGATGGATAAATGCACCTTCTGTGCCGGTGGTCCGTTACCGGACAATTCCCCGGAGGAATTTGCCGAGTATGGCAGCAACCGGCTGGCCGAGGGCAAGTTACCGCTGTGTGCCGAGATGTGTGCCACACGGGCCTTACTGGCCGGTGACGGCGACACCGTTTCCGAGATTTTCCGTGAACGTGTAACCTGGCGCGGCGCGTCCGGATTTGCCTGGGGCTGGGGTGTTGCCTATAACAAGCCGGGCATTCGCCGTGGTTATGCTGTCGAGGACAAGGCCACGGGTGGTGATTGATCCGGTGCCAACTGCGATGAGTACTCGCACACATGCAGGCGCAGCGCATCGTCGTATTATGCTCTGGTCGCTGTTGTTGCTGTTTGCACTGACGCTGTTGTTGCCATTAATTCCCTACGCCGTTGCCTATGTGAATCCCGATGCAGGTGGTGTGCCGAATCCGGGTAGTGAACTCTGGCGTGAAGTGCGCCATGCCAATGTGGGCACCACCCAGGTGCAGGGTGTTGACAGCGGCGTGCTGATCAGTGAGTACGGCGAGCGCTGGCGCCAGTATCGCATGCAGCAGCTCGCACCCTGGGGTGCAATGGTGCTGGGTGCCATGGTCGGCATCTTCATCGTTTACTACCTGGTCAGGGGCAAGATCCGTATCGAGGACGGGCGTTCCGGTAAACGGGTACGCCGCTACACGACCACAGAGATGACGGTTCACTGGATACTCGCCAGCACCTTCGTGCTGCTGGCCCTGTCAGGACTTATCCTGCTATACGGCCGCTGGCTGCTGATCCCGCTACTGGGGGCATCGGGATTTTCCGTTACGGCCACCGTGTGCAAGCTGCTGCACAATTACGTGGGTCTGTTGTTTGCCGCAATCGTACCAATCGCATTTTTTCTCTACCTGAAGGACAGCCTGTTCAATCTCAAGGTCGATGGCCGCTGGTTCATGCGGGCGGGCGGCTACTTCGGCGGTGAGGAACCCAGTTCGGAAAAGGTCAATGCCGGGCAGAAAATGTGGTACTGGGTTGCCATGCTGGGCGGTTTCGTACTGATTACCAGTGGCCTGTTACTGGATTTTACCAACCTCTTCCAGCAGGGTCGGGAGTGGCTGATGGGTGCACATGTGGTTCATACCATTGCCTCGATCGGTGTTATCGCGTTCTTTATCGTCCACCTGTACCTCGCCACGGTCGGTGTCGAGGGCGCACTTGAGTCGATGGTGAATGGCCATGTTGATGCCAATTGGGCAAGGCAGCATCATGATCTCTGGTATCAGGAACTGCAGGCCGGGCAGGACAGCACTGTGCCGAAAGAAGGTCTGAAGGCGGGCGGAACCCATGCCGGTGGAGTGGCGAGCCCGCTAGTTAAAGACTGACGCAAGCTGCCCGGAATTGTGTAACAGAAGCTTTAGTCAGTGGCGTTCCATTCGCCGCTGCGACCGCCGGACTTGTGCAGCAGGCGTACGTCCTCAATAACCATGCCGCGATCCACCGCCTTGCACATGTCGTAGATGGTCAGTGCGGCCACCGAGGCCGCGGTGAGGGCCTCCATTTCAACGCCGGTTACGCCCTTGAGTCGACAGGCGGTGGTGATGTGTACGCAGCTGTGTTCGCTATCCAGCGCGATATCGACATCGATCCCGGTAAGCAGCAAGGGGTGGCACATCGGGATCAGTTCGGCACAGCGCTTGGCGGCCTGGATACCGGCAATCCGTGCCACGGCAAGCACATCACCTTTTGTATGTCCGCCAGACTCGATAAGATGCAGTGTCTCTGCCGTCATGCGCACACGGGCCTCGGCACGTGCCTCGCGCAGGGTCTCGGGTTTGTCGCCAACGTCGACCATACGGGCGGCGCCACTGGCATCGAGGTGTGTGAGCTTGCTCATAGGGAGTGTTTGGAACACATAAGTATGGAATATTGCTCATGAAGCGATTTATTGCAAATCTGGCTTGCCTGCTGTTACTGACTGCTCCGGCGACTTTCGCCGCAGAGCAACCGCTGGTGCGCATGGCTACCACCACCAGTACCGAAAATTCGGGTCTCTTCAAGGTCATACAGCCGGTCTTTGAACAGGCGCTGGGTATCAGGGTGCACGTCATTGCGGTCGGTACCGGCAAGGCGCTGGAGCTGGGGCGGCGCGGTGATGTCGACGTGGTGCTGGTGCATGCGAAGCCGGCAGAAGAAGCCTTTGTGGCGGACGGCTATGGCGTCGCCCGACATGAAATCATGTACAACGATTTCATTATTGTTGGTCCCCGGGACGATACCGCCGGCGTGCGTGGCCTGCAGGATGCTGACAAGGCCCTGGCAAGGATTGCCGCCGTGAAAGCCGTGTTTGTGTCGCGTGGTGATGATTCCGGTACGCACAAAAAGGAACTGGCGTTATGGCAACAGGCCGGTATTGAACCGCAGGGGCGCTGGTACAAGCAGGTGGGGCAGGGCATGGGCAAGACCCTGCAGATCGCCGGTGAGATGCAGGCCTACACACTGGTTGATCGCGGTACCTGGCTGGCGTACCGTGCCAACAGCCCGCTGGCACTGCTGCTGGAGGGTGGTGAGGCGCTGCAGAATCCCTATGGCATCATTGCCGTCAATCCGGAACGTTTTCCTGATGTCAATTATACTGCCGTTCAGAACCTGATTCGCTGGTTCGAGTCAGACAAGGCACGCGCCCTGATTGCCGGCTACAAGGTGGATGGCGAACCGTTGTTTTACCCGGTCATAAAATAGTCCATGGACAGCCTGTCCGCCGCCACGGCTGAGTCCTTCCGCCTGCTGTTATCGGGCGATGCGGCGTTGTGGATCATTATCTTTACTTCGTTCAGTGTCTCGCTGCGTGCCATCCTGATCGCCGCACCGTTTGCCTTTGTAACGGCGTTTCTGATGGCGCACCTGCGTTACCCGGGACGTCGTGCAATGATTGCCAGCTTCAGTGCCTTGCAGTCGATTCCTGCGGTCGTGGTGGGTCTCACGGTATACCTGGTGTTCTCACGCAGTGGCCCGCTGGGCGACTTGAAGCTGTTGTTCACCCAGTCAACCATGGTGATCGGGCAAATGCTGTTGTCATTTCCATTGCTGGTTGCACTCAGTCATGCGGCCTTCCAGGCCGCAGACCGGCGTGTCTGGGAGACCTCGATCACACTGGGTGCGAAACCGCACCGCGCCTTCCTGACCCTGATACACGAAATCCGTTTTGGCCTGATTGCCGCCTTTATTGCCGGTTTTGGACGCATCATCGCCGAGGTCGGTTGCTCCATGATGGTGGGCGGAAACATCCTCGGCTATACCCGGAATATTCCAACCGCCATTGCGCTTGAAACGACCAAGGGCGAGTTTGCCCAGGCAATTGCGCTGGGCATGGTACTGCTGGCCATGGCGTTGCTGCTGAATGGCCTGCTGGCGTTTTACCAGGGCCGGGGGGTGATGACGTCGTGAATGAAATCGTACGCTACAGCGCGTTGCGCAAGACCGTCAATGGCCAGTTGCTGCTGGATATCGATGTGCTGGAAATCCATGAACACAGCTGTGTCGCACTCAGCGGTCGCAACGGTGTCGGCAAGTCCACGCTGATGCGCATCATTGCCGGACTCGAGTCACCGGACAGCGTCACGGTGATGCTTGGCGGCAAGGCGCTGCCGTGGCGACGTGCCTGCCAGCGGTTGCGCACGCACGTGATCTATCTGCACCAGCAGCCGTACCTGTTTGATCGCAGCGTTACCGACAATATTGCCTATGGTTTGAGGCAGCAGAAATTTTCCATCAAGGAAATTTCCCGCAAGGTGTCGGAGGCACTCGACTGGGCCGGCATCGCTCATCTGCAAATGCGCAATGCCCGCGAGCTCTCCGGTGGCGAGCGCCAGCGCGTCGCCTTTGCGCGGGCGCGTATTCTCAGTCCGCGCGTGCTGCTGCTGGATGAGCCGACCACCAACATGGACAGCGAGGCACGTGAACAGGCCTATCGCATGATCAAGCGGCTCAAGGAAGACGGTGTCAGCATCCTGATGGCCACGCACGAGTTCCACACCGTGGCGCATTTATGTGATGCGCACCTGTCACTGGAATCCGGCAGCCTGCGGCCGCAGTTGATAGACACGCAGAGTGGCGAGCGCAAGATAATTCCCTATGGTTGATTTCCCTTATGGCAGCTGTTTGCCTGGGAAGGTGTTTGCAGGAGCGGATCGCATCCGTGATTTCAGTGGTTTGTCTGTTGATTTCAGTGGTTTGTCTGTTCGTGCTCGCGAAGCGCTCCTGCAGCGGTAAAATTATATCGGGTACCATTCCTGTTGTAATATCAGGTTGGAAATATCATGAGGCAGCAACGATGCAGAACAATGAAATAGAGAGTCAGCCCAACTGTGAAGATGAACTGAACACCGGCCTGTTGACCGTGGATGAGGCGCGTGCACGCATCCTGGACGCGGTGAACATGATTCGTGACACACACACGGCTGCCTTGCGCGATGCACTGGGACAGGTGCTGGCGGCAGACGTGGTGTCACCGATTGATGTGCCTTCTCATACCAATTCCGCCATGGATGGCTATGCTGTGCGTGCTGCTGATTTGCCCGCGGACGGGCCCCGGACCTTTCTGGTAGCGGGGACCTCGTGGGCCGGTCGACCCTACATCGGGCCCGTCGGACCGGGCGAGGCAGTCCGCATCATGACCGGTGGCATGATGCCGGAGGGCATGGACTGCGTCGTCATGCAGGAGCAGGTAGAAATTGATGCCGACACTAACAGCGTGCATATCGGCACGGGTCACAGCGCCGGCCAGAATGTGCGCGCAGCCGGGGAAGATGTAGAGGCGGGACAGACAGTGCTGAGCGCCGGGCGACGCCTGACTGCGGCTGACATCGGTGTGCTGGCATCACTGGGTCTTGGCAAGGTCAGTATTTACCGCAAGCTAAGGGTGGCGTTTTTTTCTACCGGTGATGAACTGCGCGCGGTCGGCGAGCCCCTGTGTCCCGGCGAGATCTACGACAGCAACCGCTATACGCTCTACGGGATGCTGAAGAAACTCGATGTCGAGATTATCGACATGGGTGTGGTGCGCGACCAGCGTGAACTGATTGAAAAGGCCTTCAAGGATGCAGCGGCCAGTGCCGACGCCATCATCACCTCGGGCGGTGTCTCCGTGGGTGAGGCCGACTTCGTCAAGGAGACGCTGGAAAAACTTGGCAGCATGTCGTTCTGGAAGATTGCCATGAAGCCGGGACGGCCGGTGACATTCGGGCATATCAACAAGGCCGTGTTCTTTGGCCTGCCGGGCAATCCGGTATCGGTAATGGTGACCTTCTTCCAGTTCGTGCGGCCGGCCTTGCTGAAGATGACCGGCGACAACGATACCCTGGATGCCTACACGGTACATGCACGCACCACCACGGCGTTGCGCAAACGCCCCGGCCGTTACGAATTCCAGGGCGGCGTGCTGGGGGAGACCGTACCCGGCGAGTTCAGCGTACGCAGCGCCGGTGCCCAGGGTTCCGGTATCCTGCGCTCCATGAGCGAGGCCAACTGTTTTATCCTGCTCGATCCCGATCGTACCCGCGTGGAAGCGGGCGAAGTGGTCGAGGTGCAGCCGTTCCAGAATCTGATCTGACCAGACGAGACTCATTATGCCCGGCAACCCCAACGAACGTGAATTCAAACCCCTCAATATCGCTGTCATGACAGTGTCGGATACGCGTACCGAAGCCAATGACAAGTCCGGCGATACGCTGGTGAGGCTGCTGACAGAAGCCGGTCACCGGCTGGCAGAGAAAAGCATCGTGCCCGACGATATCTACCGGCTGCGGGCCGTGTTATCCCGATGGATTGCCGATGCCGGCATCAATGCCGTGATCATCACCGGCGGTACCGGCATTACC
>CAMYIO010000051.1 GCA_947258515.1 uncultured Ectothiorhodospiraceae bacterium | reverse complement strand
GGAATCGCATCGACCGGGCACGCCTGCGCGCATAGTGTGCAGCCGATGCAGGCGTCGTTGATGGAATAGGTCACGAGAGCCGCGCACTTGCCGGCCGCGCAGGTCTGCAAGCCCCAGTAACACCCCGAAACCAATCGTCGCCAGTGCAATCACCAGTGGCGAGCGCAGGTGTGTCTCTACCACGTCGTGCAGCAACAGGCCGGCCACGGCGGCCGGCACGGTCCCCAGCAACAGCAGCCACGCGAGGCGTGCGTCCGCATTCATCTGGCGATTCAGGCAGGAAGCGAACCAGGCGCACAGCAGGCGCTGCACGTCATGGCGGAAATAGAACATCACGGCCAGCAGCGTGCCGACATGGACGGCGACATCAAAGGCCAGTCCCTGGTCGCCCCAGCCGAGCAAGCGCGGTAACAGGATCAGGTGCGCAGAACTTGATATGGGTAAAAACTCGGTCAGGCCCTGCAACAGGGCCAGCATCAGGGCTTGTAGTGTATCCATAGGAAAATCGTCATCAAAGCCGGTTGCGGAAATCCTGCAGGCGGAAACCGGGAAGCGCCGTTGTCATGCCGCGTGTCAGGGCGATGCACTTGAAGCGCTCGCCCATTTCACCCGGCAGTATCAGGGTTTTCGCCTGCTGTGCAAGCTGCATGTAGTGCGTGGAATCCGTCGGGCCGGCCTGCTGCAACAAGTCATCGAGACCACAGTCGAGCAGAAAAAAGGCCTGCGTGGTATAGCCGCTCACCTCCAGGTCCGCGGCCAGCGCTGCCTCGGCAAGCGCGGTGAAATCCACATGCGCCGTTATATCCTGCAGCCCCGGCCACAGGAACGGGTCGTCGTGTGCACGCTGCCGGTAATGACACATCAACGTACCACTGCTGTGTTGCGGATGATAATACTCATGTCGCGGATAACCGTAATCAATCAGCAGCATCACGCCCGCTTGCAGCGGGTCAGCCACGCTCTGCAGCCAGGCCGGTAACGCGGCATTGAACTCAGAAATGTAAGCGGGCGGCAGCTGGCACTTTGAGGCCAGCACCTCGATCGCGACCCGTGTTTCATGCGCTGCTGTCTGCAGGCGCCACTGGAAGGTCTCGTCCTCGACGCGCACATGGTATAACCCGGCAGCCTTGCCGTCCCACTGAAAGCGCTCCACGGCCATGGCGTCCAGTACCTCGTTGGCAAGCATGACGCCACGAAAACCGGCCTCCGGCAGGGTGTCAATCCAGCACACCCGCTGCAGCAGCTGCGGCAACTCACGCTGCAGCGCCTGTTGCTGTCGCTGTCTGAGCTCGGCACTGCGTTCCAGTATCAGGTAACGCCCCGGCAGACAGGCCATGCGTTCCAGTTCGCCGAGCACGTCAATCACGAGCTGGCCACTGCCCGCGCCAAACTCCAGGATATCGCCACCGTGCAGAGACTCCAGTACCGCGCGGCATGCGCTGGCAAGACAGCGTCCGAACAACGGTGAAATCTCCGGTGCCGTTACAAAGTCGCCGCCGGCGCCGAATTTTTGCTGCCCGGCACTGTAGTAACCGAGGCCCGGTGTATACAGGCACAGCTCCATGTAGCGGGAAAACGGAATGGAACCGCCTGCCGCGCTGATTTCACTGCGAATGACAGTCGACAGTTCGGCGCTCAGTTGCAGCGCCTGCTGTGAGGGGGCGGGAAATTCGACCACCTGGTCTTCGGCCTAAGCTGCCGCGGGCGGCCAGTCAACGCGCGTCAACGGCTGCGCCGTATCATCAAACCCTGCCCACATATCCGTGTAACTGATGCCCGTTACAGGATGGCGTGCCGTGCCGGCAATCTCCGCCAGCGGGCGCAGTACAAAGGCGTAACGTTCGATATCATCGCGCGGTAACGCCAGTTTGCCATCCGTCATCACCCGGTCGTCATAGAGCAGCAGGTCCAGGTCCAGCGTGCGTGCCGAGAGTGCCGCCGTGCGCTGCCGTCCACAACGGTTTTCGATGGCATGCAGCTGCTCCTGAACGGCCTGTGGTGATTGCTGCGTTGAAAAACCCAGTACCAGGTTATAAAACGGTTCACTGTCAAAACCGACGGCCGCACTTTCATACACCGACGACTGCTGCAGTTCGCCATATTCCTCTGTCAGCAGCTGCAATGCAGTGGCGATATTCCGCTGCCGGTCTATATTGCTGCCGACACTGACATACACCTGCGCCATCAGCCCTGGCCCCGCACACCACGTTCGATGATGACGCCGACATCACGCGAACCGCGCACGGCACCCGGCTTGTGCACGGTGAGTTTCAGCCAGGGCACGGTGAATTCGCTCAATACAATCGCGGCAATCTTTTCCGCCAGTGTCTCCACCAGCTGGTATTCACTGGCCTCGACGAAGGCAATCAGGCGTTTGGCAACGGCCTTGTAGTTGAGTGTATCGTCTATCGCATCAGTAGCCGCCGCCTGGCGGATGTCGGTACCCATTTCCAGGTCAAGGCTGATGGTCTGCTTGACCTTGCGCTCCCAGTCGTAAATACCAATGATGGTTTCAATGCGTAAGTCGTTTATAAATACCGTGTCCATGTGATAGATGCCCTGTTGATGTGCGCTTCAATATAGAGCCTCGTCGCCTGCTTGACCAGTAGCGAAGACTGCTCACGCAGGTTGTCCTTGACGCCCGGCCTGTTAACGATTCCAATGTCGCCATGACAATGAATATTCTGCTGATCGCGGGTGGCTATCTGTTCGGTTCGATATCCACGGCCATTATCGTCTGCAAAATGATGGGACTACCGGACCCGCGCACCACCGGCTCGCGTAACCCGGGGGCCACCAATGTGGCGCGGCTCGGCGGCAAAAAGGCGGCTGCACTGACGCTCGCCGGCGACATGCTGAAAGGGCTGGTGCCGGTATTGATTGCGCATGCCCTGCACGCGAGTCCGACAGTTCTCGCCGCCACCGCACTGGCCGCCTTCCTCGGTCACCTCTATCCGGTATTTTTCGGTTTCCAGGGTGGCAAGGGTGTGGCGACGGCACTGGGCGTGATCTATGGCCTCTACTGGCCGGTGGGATTGCTGACCACGGGCATCTGGCTTGCGATGGCCATGGTGTTCCGTATTTCCTCGCTGGCAGCACTCACGGCCATTCTGCTGACGCCGCTGGGATTCATGTGGTTGTTGCCGGAGCGACCCATCATCATCGCCATGGTGGTGCTGACCGCCCTGCTCTACTGGCGGCACCGCAGTAACATTGCCAACCTGCTGAGCGGCAAGGAAGGCAAGATCAGTTTTGGCAAGGATAACAATTCGTAGGAGCGCATCGCATGCGCGATGAGAATGCCCCTATCGCGGATACGATCCGCTCCTACCCCAACAGATATACCTGAGAGTGAAACAATGAGTAGGAGCGCATCGCATGCGCGAATTGCGCCTCTGTTTAAACCGCCTGCAATTCCTGCAGTGACCAGCGCGGCATGGCCTTGATACTCAGACTCTCGTGCTGCCCCGCCTGCAGGCGCCGGTAGCCGGCATAGGCAATCATGGCACCATTATCGGTACAGAATTCCAGACGCGGATAACAGGCGCGTCCACCCTCGGCCTGCATCAATTCGCCGAGACGTTCTCGCAGGCGGCGATTGGCACCGACGCCACCGGCAATCACCAGTGTCTTCAGGCCGGTCTGCGCAAGCGCGCGACGGCACTTGATGACCAGGGTATCGACAACTGCCTCCTCGAAGGCGCGCGCGATATCGGCACGGTCCTGCTCGCGTTGCCCCGATTCAAGCCAGGTATTGCGTGCAAAGGTCTTCAGGCCACTGAAGCTGAAATCCAGCCCGGGCCGGTCGGTCATGGGTCGCGGGAAACGGTAACGCGTGGCATCGCCCTGCAGCGCCAGCGCCGCCAGCGCCGGCCCGCCGGGATAGGACAGGCCCAGCAGGGTCGCGGTCTTGTCGAACGCCTCACCGACGGCATCATCGACAGAATCGCCCAGCACCCGGTAGTCACCGATGCCCTCGACCTCCACCAGCAGGCTATGCCCGCCCGAGACCAGTAACGCCAGGAAGGGAAAATCCGGCGGATTGGGCTCCAGCATCGGCGCCAAGAGGTGTCCCTCCATGTGATGAATCCCGATGGCAGGCACCCCCCAGGTCCAGGCCAGGCTGCGTCCGGTGGTTGCCCCCACCAGCAGGGCACCGACCAGACCGGGACCGGCGGTATACGCTACCCCGCCGATGTCTTTTTCTTTTACTTCTGATATTTCAATTACTTGTCGAACCAGCGGCAGCAGCTTGCGGACATGGTCCCGGGACGCCAGTTCCGGGACTACACCGCCGTAACGGGCATGCAGATCGACCTGGCTGTACAGGGCATGGCCCAGTAAACCGCTGTCAGCGGCATACAGGGCCACCCCGGTTTCATCACAGGAGGTTTCGATTCCGAGTACGATCATGGCCTGTATGGTAAACGCCAGCGCTTGTTACACAAGGCAAATTTTGCCTTTTCATGTCGACGTGTATAGAATGCGCAGCCCCAATATAACCGCAGTAACTGACGGAATTTGTATGCCAAATGTACGTGTAAAAGATAACGAACCCTTTGAGATCGCGATCCGCCGTTTCAAGCGCGCCTGCGAAAAAGCCGGAATCCTGGCCGAAGTCCGTCGCCGTGAATTCTATGAAAAGCCCACGCAGGAACGTAAACGTAAAATGGCTGCCGCCGTAAAGCGCACCCAGAAAAAGGTTTCCCGCGAACTCGCACGCCGCGTGCGCCTCTACTAACCCCCCCCCTTTCTCCGTATGTCCCTCAAAGACCGCATTCAGCAGGACGTGAAGGATGCCATGCGTGCCCGTGAAAAGCAGCGCCTTGCGACCATTCGCCTGATTACCGCGGCGATCAAGCAGCGCGAGGTGGATGAACGTATCGAGCTGGATGACGAGCAGGTACTGCTGGTCCTCGACAAGATGTGCAAGCAACGGCGCGAATCCATCAGCCAGTTTGAAAAGGCCAGTCGCGATGACCTGATCGCACAGGAAGTCAGTGAACTGGACATCATCCAGGGCTACCTGCCCGAACAACTCGGTGATGACGAAATCGCTGCACTGATTGAAGCCGCCATGGCAGATACCGGCGCCAGTTCCATCAAGGACATGGGCAAGGTCATGGGCCAGCTGAAACCCAAACTGCAGGGCCGCGCGGACATGGGCGCCGTCAGCGCCATGATCAAGGCCAGGCTCGGCTAACAGTCAAACCCCCACAACCGCACTGTAGCCAGACCGAACAAAAAGCTGTTTTCATCCCCTGATCCACAGAATGAAATAAATAATTCATTCTGATCCTGGCGTTTACCCCTGGTACAGATCTGTAGGAGCGCCGTCCCCGGCGCGATTCGGTGGAAAACAAAAAACAATCGCGCCGGGGACGGCGCTCCTGCAAAAGGCTTTTTGCAATGACGGGGTAAACAAGCCGCTTTCCTTCCCGGGCCGTCCCTTTTACCCTATTCCACATGGCCGGCCGTATTCCGCAATCGTTTATCGACGAATTACTCAACCGCACGGATATTGTTGAGGTCATCGAATCGCGCGTTCCATTAAAAAAGGCCGGCCGTGAATACAAGGCATGCTGCCCCTTCCACGGTGAAAAGACGCCCTCGTTTACCGTCAGCCAGGTAAAACAGTTCTATCACTGTTTCGGCTGTGGTGAACACGGTACCGCCATCACCTTCCTGATGGATTACGAACACATGGAGTTCGTTGAGGCCATCGAGGAACTGGCGCGCCGTGCCGGCCTCGAGGTGCCGCGTGAGGCCGGCGTCGAGCCACATGCACCCTCAACACTGCCGCACTATGCCTTGCTGGAGCGCGTCTCCGAGTACTACCAGGCACAGGTGCGCGAACACCCGCAGGCCAGCCGCGCGGTAGCTTACCTGAAAAACAGGGGACTGAGCGGTGACGTTGCCACCCGCTTCCATATCGGCTTTGCACCACCGGGCTGGGAAAACCTTGCTGCTGCGCTGGGCGCAGACAATAAAGAGCAACAGCTATTGCTGGAGCTGGGACTGACCATCAGCCGCGACGACGGCAACGGCGCCTACGATCGCTTCCGCGACCGGATACAGTTTCCCATACACGACCGGCGTGGCCGCACCATCGGCTTTGGCGGCCGCGTACTCGACGACAGCACACCCAAGTATCTGAACAGTCCGGAGTCACCGGTGTTCCACAAGGGCAAGGAACTCTACGGACTGTTTGAAGCACGCAAGGCCGTTCGTCATCTCGAGCGCATTCTGGTAGTCGAAGGCTACATGGACGTGGTGGCGCTGGCGCAGTTCGATATCAACTACACCGTGGCAACACTGGGCACCGCCACGACACACGAGCACCTCGAACAGTTGTTTCGCGCCGTGCCGGAGGTGGTGTTTTGTTTTGATGGCGATCGTGCCGGACGTGAGGCGGCCTGGCGCGCCCTGGTGAATACCCTGCCGGTACTGCGTGACGGGCGTGAAGCACGCTTCCTGTTTTTACCGGACGGCGAGGACCCCGATTCGCTGGTGAGAAAAATTGGCAGGGAGGCATTTGAAAAGAGTATCGAAACAGCCACGCACCTCTCCGACTTTTTCTTCGAACGCCTGGCCAGTCAACTGGATATCAGCAGCATAGATGGCCGTGCGCGCCTGGTGACACTGGCAAAACCGCTGTTGTCGAGCCTGCCCGACAGCATGTTCAGGCAACTGATGGTCGAACGCCTGGCTGAACTGGCCCATACATCGACCGCGCGTATCGATGACCGGCTGGATACCGCGCAGGACGGACGCAGTCCCGAGCCATCACCAATGGTGACCGCGAAACCGCGCGCCGCACAGCGTTCCGGACACAAGAGCCCGGTGCGCCAGGCGATTGAACTGCTGCTCTACCAGCCGTCACTGGCTGCTGAAATCACGCTGCCCGCGCACATCAGCCAGTGCAGCCAGCCGGGCGTACCCTTACTGATTGAAATAATTGAACTAATTAAAAAACAACCGGAACTCAACACCGCGGCATTACTGGAACACTGGCGCGAGAATGAGGAGGGGCGCTATCTAACCCGGCTGGCCTGCTGGGCGCCCCCCGTGGACGACCTGGAACTGGCGGCAGACCTGCAGGGTAATATCAACGAGATTGAACGCCAACATATTGAAAACAGGATAGATTATCTTGATTCAGAACAGAAACTCCGCGCCCTCAGCAGTGCGGAAAAACAGGAATATGGAGCCCTGCTGTTGCAGAGTCATGCCGCACGCCAGCGCTGATGGCCATCACGGTATCGAAGCAGACCTCTTGTTTACTAATTGGCTAGCCGCAATATACTAGTTTATACTGGTCGATTAATCTCGCACCCCTTTTAAGTATTTTTATGGGCAATCGACTTGCCTGCGGATGACTATGGACAAGAACCAACAATCACGACTGAAACTGCTGATCGAAAAGGGCAAGGAACAGGGCTTCCTGACCTATGCCGAAGTCAACGACCATCTGCCGGAAGATATCGTCGATCCACAGCAAATCGAAGATATCATCGGCATGATCAATGATATGGGAATCCTGGTGCACGAAGTGGCTCCGGACAGTGATTCCCTGCTGCTTGCCAGCACCAAGAATTCTGCGGACGAAGATGCGGCGGAAGAAGCCGCCGCCAACCTGGTGACTGTTGACAGCGAGTTCGGTCGTACCACGGATCCGGTTCGCATGTACATGCGAGAAATGGGCACGGTGGAACTGCTCACCCGGGAAGGCGAGATCGTTATCGCCAAGCGCATTGAGGATGGCCTCAACCAGGTGTTGCTGGCACTGGCCTCCTACCCCGAGACAGCGGCCACCCTGCTGCGCGGTTATGAGCGCGTCAAGTCCGAGGAGATGCGCCTCACCGAGCTGATTTCAGGCTTTATTGACCCCGACGCCGAGGAACCCGAGATACCGGCACCCGCACAGGTACAGGCAACAACTACCGACAAGAATAACGATGACGACTCGGATGACGATAGCGTAGAGCCGGTTGATACCGGTCCTGACCCGGAAGAAGCGAAAGAACGCTTTGCCGATATCGAGAAGGTTTACAATCAACTGGTCGCAACTCAAGCGAAGGGCGGCAATAATGCCGCACGCGTCAAGAAACTTCGCGAGCAACTTTCGGACCAGATCGGCATGCTCAAACTGGTTCCACGCATCGTTGATATTCTGACTACCAACTTGCGTCACGCCATCGCACGCATACGCACTAATGAACGCAGTGTCATGGACATCTGCGTCAACAGCGCGGGTATGCCACGCAGGGATTTCATCACATCATTCCCGAATAATGAAACCGACCTCGGCTGGCTTGACTCACAGGCAACCGGCGGTCACAAGTACTCTGCATCGCTTGCCCAGTACAAGGAAGAAATACAGCGCGCGCAGAACAAGTTGATTGCACTGCAGGGCAATGCACACCTGAGCATCCCGGAAATCAAGGACATCAACCGTCGCATGTCCATTGGCGAGGCCAAGGCACGGCGCGCCAAGAAGGAAATGGTAGAGGCCAACCTGCGACTTGTTATCTCCATTGCGAAGAAATACACCAACCGCGGACTGCAATTTCTCGACCTGATTCAGGAAGGCAATATCGGCCTGATGAAAGCAGTGGACAAGTTTGAATACCGTCGCGGCTACAAGTTCTCGACCTATGCTACCTGGTGGATTCGTCAGGCAATTACCCGCTCGATTGCCGACCAGGCGCGCACCATCCGTATTCCGGTGCACATGATCGAAACTATCAACAAGCTCAACCGTATCTCACGACAGATGCTGCAGGAGATCGGCCGCGAGCCGACACCGGAAGAACTGGCAGAACGCATGGACATGCCGGAAGACAAGGTTCGCAAGGTACTCAAGATCGCGAAGGAACCGATCTCCATGGAAACCCCCATCGGCGATGATGAAGATTCGCATCTGGGTGACTTCATCGAGGATCAGAACATCGACTCGCCGATTGACTCTGCTTCAATGGAGGGCCTTAAAGAAGCAACCCAGGGCGTACTCTCCGGGCTTACGCCGCGCGAGGCCAAGGTACTGCGCATGCGTTTTGGCATCGACATGAATACCGACCACACACTGGAAGAAGTCGGCAAGCAATTCGATGTGACACGCGAACGTATTCGCCAGATCGAGGCCAAGGCACTGCGCAAGCTGCGTCATCCGACCCGTTCGGAACCGTTGCGCAGTTTCCTGGAGATCGAGTAATAAAAAACGGCGTTGTTGTTTCCAGCAACGCCGTTATACTTTCCCACTTCTTCAGGGCCTGTAGCTCAGTTGGTTAGAGCAGGGGACTCATAATCCCTTGGTCCCAGGTTCGAGTCCTGGCGGGCCCACCACCTCTCATAAAAATCATCGCGTTATGGCATTGAGGCCAGGGGATCATAGTCCCTTGGTGCATCCCACGGCGGGGCTGTGGACATCGGTAGTCCGATAATTTTTCAGGTGCAATATCAAAAATTATTCATTTCTAAAGCCAAGTTCTTCATCACAGAATCGGGCAATCAGTCCATTTTTTCGGTCTTATTTCAGACTCAGGTATTTCTCGATGGCCATAGTTCCTCAATCTTGCTCTTGCTTGTTTTTAATTGTTTATAAATTGAGTCGTGGGGTTGGCCTACCTTTATCTCTGTATGAAATTCCTCTGGGGCCTCTCTGTGTAATGAAAAATAGTCAAATCCGTAAGCACGCCAATAATTAGGTTCAATTGGGGTTATTGAGCCTGAATTTCCTGTACTTCCCCATATTATTAGGTTGCCATCACATGCAAATTGCCTTACATCTTCACATGCTTGGGTGATACCTCTGAAGAATCCTTCATTGCTTGTGAAGATATCTAGTCTTTCTCCATCCCATGACCTGGTTGCTACGTAATGTATGGCGTCATACAACAAAACGCCATGTTTACCTGTGTCTGGCGGTGTTTTTCGATCAATAAAATCAGGCGTCTTTTCTTGGCCTGCCGAGTGTTCTGCTGATCTTCCGCTGAAACCGTGCGCCCATTCGATTATCTTGTAAGTGAATACAACCATGAGAGCCGCCACAAACAAAGGAATCGACCACCCTATTATAGGTGCCAGAACCTCCATCATTTCAGGCACCTTTTTTGCAATCTCACCGTTAACCCAGTCAGCGACTGCATCAAGGAATAGAAATTCAGAAACAGCTTTGATTTTCAGTATGGCGGTAAGGGTGGCCAAACTAACAATGGTAAAAAATGCTTTAAGAATTATTGATAACATTCGCCGATTCTACCCACCAGAAAAAAACACCCACATGGGATACACGCGAATTAATTATTTAAGCATCGACCAGACGACAACTATGTGTCGAAAATGCTCGTTTGTAAATCGCATACATTAGGTACGGCTAAACGGCGATCCCATACGGAGAGAAGTGTCGCCGCTCGGCAGCTTGAAAGCCTCCGCAGACTTAATCAATCATTGATTTAACCCTGAATGTCACTTTACCTCTGCAATGCTATGGAACGTTGATGTTGGTCACAAATCCTAGCCCCATTGTCGGCATTGTCTGTCAGACACCCTTCCTGGTTTATTGCATGATGTCCCTGCACTCGAGGTAGACACTGTCAGCGATCCGAACAATCGGAGAGGGTAACCCCTTGGTCGAAGTTTCGATTATCGGCGGGCCCACCATCCATCATAAAAATCATGGCGTTATGTCGTTGAGGCCGGGGGATCAGGGTCACTTGGTGCATTTCATAGATGGAGCACCGGCGACCATAATTCGACTGACCTCCCCTGAATTCACAAACATCCGGTGGAATTTCCTAGGATGCCATTTCTGGCACCGCATTCGACGGATATTACAAATGACAGCAAGGCTGGCATGGTGTTGTGTCGGTGTTAAGAGAGTTGAAATGGAAGCCGATAGCGAGCTGTCTGTTACAACCGCATATAGGGGGAATCTCAATGGATAATTTGCAACGTGACGATGAGTTTTGCGAGGATTTCTTGGATACAGATGGGTACGTTGAAGACATGTATGATGAGTTGGGCTTTGACGAAGACGGGTACGATGTGGATGGATATGATGAAGATGGGTATAGCATTCATGGCTATGATCGCGATGGATACGATCGCGACGGTGTACACCGTGACGATGAGCCAATTTCGCAGGACCTGAGGTTAAAGGCTACGCAACGGTTGATGATGCCGAAGATGCCCTGAAAAATTTCTGCAAAGATGCGGAACTGCCTGAGCCGACGAACATCGTTTCCAGCGGTGGCGGCATGCACGTCTACTGGGTGGTCGATGACATGATTTCTCGCGATGACTGGCAATCGTCTGCGAGACAACTCAAGGACCTGACCAAAACTTGCGGGTTCCTGGCGGACGACAGCCGCACGTCGGACATTGCCAGCGTGTTGCGTGTGCCGGGTACATTCAATCACAAGTACTCCCCGGCCAGACCTGTGACGCTGAAATCCGCATCCGACGAGTACATTGAGCGCTCGGTTATGCTCGATGCGATCGACGCTGCGCACGTCAGGCTGTGCAGCCCGGTAGTTACCATGCCGACAGGGCATGCCTCGAATGCCACGAACGCCGGAAACATCACGGACAATGATGATGCACTGGAGTTCGGGCCACCGGATCTGATGAAGCTGTCATCGGCTCTTAGTGCGCTTGATCCAGACTGTGATGAAGAAACTTGGAAGCTGAGACGTCTGGCGCCACTCGCCACGGCCGCACGCTGCCATCCGGAGTTGACCACCGCATTTCGTGATATGGCCAGAGCGTGGAGCAGCGGTGAGTTAGGTGGCAACCTGTCCAAGGCCTGGGCCACACCCGGTGGCGATGGTCTCACCGGCGAGGCAGCATTTGATACGGTCTGGCAACGTTTCCTGAGCGAAAAATATACGGGCACACCTGTAACACTGGGCACCATCTACCACGATGCCAAGCAGGCGGGTTGGACGGATAGAACCATCACGACAATCAGCGCGCCGGTTGCATCACAAATAATTAATGGTGGAGATACCAGCAGCTTGCCATTCCCGGTAATCGAGCCGTTTCCGACACCCATTGATCCAGCAGCATTGCTGAATGACATAGCGGGCACGATCCGCCTATTCATCGTGATGGAACCTGAACAGATCGATGCTGCGACGCTATGGGTGGCTTTCTCATGGTTGATCGACGCCGTGGAAGTCGCACCTCTCGCCATAATCAACGCACCTGAAAAAGCGTGTGGCAAATCAATGTTGTTGGACGTGTTAGGTCGCATGTCGGCCAGACCATTGCCCGTTGCCAATGCGACACCGGCGGCTTTATTTCGATCGGTTGAACGTTGGCAGCCCACGCTGCTCATTGATTAAGCGGACACGTTCATCCGTGAAAGCACGGAGCTCAAGGGGATCATAAACGCGGGACACACGCGCGCCAATGCCTTCGTCCTGCGCACAGTCGGCGACACTCACGAGCCCAAGCGATTTACGGTGTGGAGTGCCAAGGCACTGGCGGGTATCTCGCTGGAGAAACACCTGCCCGATGCTACCCTGAGCCGCGCCATTGTGTTCAACCTACGCCGCAAACTGCCGCATGAAGAGGTATCGCGCTTACGTCACGCCGAGCCTGGCCTGTTTGAGGATATAGCTTCCAAGCTGGCACGATTTGCAGAGGACCACGCGCAACAGGTGCATCAGGCACGCCCCGAGCTGCCGGACGAACTGAACGACCGTGCCCAAGACAATTGGGAGCCGCTGCTGGCCATCGCAAGTTGTGCCGGTCCGGACTGGGTACTGCGAGCAACGGCGGCGGCGCTGAAGCTTTCAGGTACCCGTGAAGAAAATGTCAGTACCGGCAATGAGCTGCTTGCGGATATCCGGCAGATTTTCGAGCGCAAGCAGGTCGACAGAATAAAAACGGCTGATTTGATCGATGCGCTGGTAGGTGACGATGAAATGTCCTGGGCAACTTATTACCAGGGCAAACCGATCACCCCTAAACAACTGTCGAAACTGCTGGTCCCGTACGGTATCAAGTCCAAGACCGTCCGCTTCGGCAACAGCACGCCGAAGGGGTACGAAGCCTCGCAGTTTAGAGATGCCTTTGCACGCTACCTCGCTGACCCCGAAAAATTGCCGCAACGCCGAAACGATTCGCCGGAATCCAACAACGGCATGGCCGGGGGCGAGATATGGGCCGACGCCGCGGTGGTGCAGCCGGCCTACCGGCGGGGTAACTCCTACCAGTCCGTGTATACGAAACTGACCTCGGTCGGGGCCTTCCCGGAGTTCAAGGATTCGCTCACCACGGATCCGCGCCTGAACGTCAAGGTGGCCAAGGCGACCGAGTTCTATTCCGAGCAGTCGACCGTGCTTCGCGGCATCATCATCGGACTCGGCTCTTTGATCGCCGGGTTGATGGGGCTGGGCGCCATCTTCGGCGCCCTGAACACGATGTACACGGCGGTCTCCGCCCGGACTCGCGAGATCGCGACTCTTCGGGCCTTGGGCTTCAAGTCTGCCCCGGTAGTGATCTCCGTGCTCTTCGAATCGCTCGTGCTGGCCCTGGCCGGCGGGCTCATCGGCGGCGGCCTGGCCTACCTCGGCTTCGACGGTTTTCGCGCCGCGACCATCAACTGGCAGAGCTTCAGCCAGATCGCCTTCGCCTTCGACGTCAACGCCGC
>CAMYIO010000050.1 GCA_947258515.1 uncultured Ectothiorhodospiraceae bacterium | reverse complement strand
TGGATCCGGTAACCGCTACCCACCTGTATCAATGCGATACCCCGTGTTTCATAATCGGCCTGCAGGGCGCTGACCGCGTCACGTATCTCACTGCGTTCCGGCTTTTCCTGCTCGGCAAACATCGCCCGTAACTGGTCAATATTCAGTGGACGACCGGCCGCCAGCAGGATGGCCTCGATGACATGCTTGAGCTGATCAATTTCCATGGCTGTTTCCCTGCAGGTCAATCCTCATTCAGGCGGTTGCCTGTTCAGTGGTCATGTCCTCGACCTCGACAGTATCTTCCGCACGTGCAGCCGCCTTCACATGTATCGGTGCATACGGCTCGGACTGTGTCAGCTCGAGCAGCGATTCCTTGACCAGTTCGAGAATGGCAAGAAACGAAACCACCACGCCCATGCGGCCTTCCTCGACGGTAAACAGGTCGGCAAAACGGGTGAAATGCGTCGAATTAACCTTGCTGAGTACACTGGACATGCGTTCGCGGACAGACAGGGACTCCAGTTGCACATGGTGATGAGCGTACATTGAGGCACGCTTCATGACGTCCTGAAAGGCCGCAATCAGGTCTTGCAGATCAACCTCCGGCGGCATCGGAATGATCTTTCGTTCCGGGGGCTCTGCAGCCGCCTGGTAGACATCACGTCCCAGTCGCGGCAGCGCATCGACATCCTCCGCTGCCTGCTTGTAGCGTTCATATTCCTGCAGGCGCCGCACCAGTTCGGCACGCGGATCCAGCTCGCCTTCCTCGATCTCGGTCGAACGGGGCAGCAGCATGCGCGATTTGATTTCAGCCAGCATGGCCGACATCACCAGGTACTCACCCGCCAGCTCCAGCTGCATTTCATGCATTAAGCCAATGTATTCAACATATTGGCGTGTAATATCGGCAACCGGGATATCCGTGATATCGATATTCTCGCGACGAATCAGGTACAGCAGCAGATCCAGCGGGCCCTCGAAGGCCTCGAGAAAAACCTCCAGTGCCTGGGGCGGAATATAGAGATCCCTGGGCAGGGCATCGTAGACCTTGCCCTGAACAATGGCGATGGGTAATTCTTCCTGGGGATGGATGTCTGACGGTGCTTCGCGGCTTTGCTCTTCGCTCATGTAATACCCTGGTACGTGGTGACGGCGTCGTATCCGAGGGACGACTTTCATCGTCCGGAGGATACTACCCTATTTTCAGTCAGTTGTCGCTTTTTCTAGCCCCGGCCCATGACATTCAGCTATAGCTCAGTCCCATGGCCTGGCGTACCTCTTGCAGTGTTTCGCGCGCTACGTCACGCGCCGCTTCCGAGCCTTCGTGAATGATGGTGCGGACTCTTTCCGGGTCCTGTTCGAATTCCCGGGCACGCTCCTGCAGGGGTTCCAGTTCCTGCAGTACGCTGTCAATGATGTGCTGCTTGCAATCGAGACAGCCAATACCCGCCGTGGTACAGCCTTCACGTACCGCGGCCTTCACCGCATCACCGGAATAGACCCCGTGCAACTGCCATACCGGACAGATGTCCGGGTTGCCGGGGTCTGTGCGCCGCACCCGCGCCGGATCGGTCGGCATGGTGCGCAGTTTCTCGCGCACGTCATCCGGGGCTTCGCGCAAGGTGATGGTATTGTTGTAGGACTTGGACATTTTCTGGCCATCGAGCCCCGGCATTTTTGAAGCCGGCGTCAACAGCGCCTCCGGCTCGGTCAGAATCATGCGACCGCCACCTTCCAGGTAACCCAGCAGGCGCTCCTGATCGGTGATGGCGAGATTTTGCTGTTCCGCCAGCAGTGCCTGGGCCACCGCAACCGCCTCATGATCACCCTGTTGCTGGTAGCGTTTCAGCAATTCACGGTAGAGGCGTGCGTTCTTCTTGCCCATCTTCCTGATCGCGGCCTCTGCAGCCGCCTCAAAGCCGGGTTCACGTCCGAAAAGATGATTAAAACGGCGTGCGACCTCCCGGGTCAGCTCGACATGCGCCACCTGGTCTTCTCCGACCGGCACCTTGTCGGCACCGTAGATAAGGATATCGGCGCTTTGCAGCAGCGGGTAACCCAGGAAACCGTAGGTCGCCAGGTCGCGCTCGCGCAGCTTTTCCTGCTGGTCCTTGTAACTCGGCACCCGTTCCAGCCAGCCCAGCGGCGTGACCATGGACAGCAGCAGGTGCAGCTCGGCATGCTCCGGCACATGTGACTGGATAAACAGTTGCGCCGATTCCGGTTTGACACCGGCGGCCAGCCAGTCGATCACCATGTCCCAGACACTGTCAGCGATGATATGGGATTCTTCGTAGTGCGTGGTCAATGCATGCCAGTCGGCGACAAAGAAAAAACATTCGAATTCATGTTGCAGTTTTACCCAGTTTTTAAGCACGCCATGGTAGTGCCCCAGGTGCAAACGTCCCGTTGGCCGCATGCCGGAAAGTACCCGGCTGCTGGTGTGTATTCCAACCAAAATAATCTCCTATCTGCCCATTAAGGCGAGCAACAGCAATTGAAATTTTTGTGCTGATAACCCGGAGACCGGCACCATCATCGACATTCCCACACTGATGACCGGCCACAACACCATGCCCAGGATGCCCGTCACCAGCAACCCGATGAGGATAAAAAAGCCGTACGGCTCGATCAGGCTGAACTTGTAGGCCCAGGGCCCGGGTAACAGGCCGGTCATGACACGCCCGCCATCGAGCGGCGGCAAGGGCAGCAGGTTCAGCACCATCAGGATAATGTTGATGGTGATCCCCGCAACCCCCATGTAGACGAGCGCAATACCGGGCTCTCCCAGCGACAGTCCAAGGCGTATAAACAGGGCCCATACAAGCGCCATTAATAAATTGGCACCCGGACCGGCCGCCGCCACCAGCGCCATATCCCGCTTCGGCTTCCGCAGGTTTTTCCAGTTGATCGGCACCGGTTTGGCGTAGCCAAAAATAAACCCGGCCTGCAGCAGCAACAGCATGCCGGGGATCAGTATCGTACCCATGGGATCGACGTGCTTGAAAGGATTCAGCGTCAGGCGGCCGAGCATAAAGGCCGTGTTATCACCCAGCTTGCGGGCAATCCAGCCGTGCGCCACCTCGTGCACGGTAATCCCGAGCACCACCGGTACGACCCAGATAGCAATTTTTTGTACAAGGCTGAGTTCGAGCATCGGCGGATTATAACCGTCTACCGGGTAATTGCATTAGCGGGGCTACCCGTTGCATGCGCCACGCGTTTACACCGTGGAAGTCAATGTGAGAATAACGGTAGGAGCGGCGTCCTCGCCGCGATTCGCGCCGGGGACGCGCTCCTACAGCAAACAATTCTACGAGCACTACATTCCCTCGATACTGCCACACCCCTGCCGTATCACCTCCGGTATGCCGTCAACGAGATCCACCACAGTGGTAGGCTCGACACCGCAGAAGTCACCGTCGATCACCAGATCGACATCATGCTCAAGCAGCTCGCGGATATTGTTGGCGTCCGTCTCCGGCATGTCCTTGCCCGGGAGGATCAGGGTGGAACTCATCAAGGGCTCACCCAGCTCATCCAGCAATGCCTGGGCGACGGGGTGATCGGGCACGCGAATACCGATGGTCTTGCGTTTCGGATTTTGCAGACGCCGCGGGACTTCATGTGTCGCTTTCAGAATAAAGGTGTAGGCACCCGGCGTCAGCGACTTCAACAGGCGATAACTGCTGTTATCCACCTTGGCATAGGTGGATATTTCGGACAGGTCACGGCACATCAGGGTAAAGTTGTGCCTGTTATCAAGGTTGCGGATTCGCCGTATGCGTTCCATGCCGCGCTTGTCACCAACATGACAGCCCAGCGCGTAGCTGGAGTCCGTCGGATACACGACCAGTCCATCGTTGCGAATGATCTCTACCGCCTGTCGTATCAACCGTATCTGCGGATTAAGCGGATGAATCTGGAAAAACTGGCTCATTGAAACATGACCTCATTGAAGCGGCCAGCGCTCGCTTTCCCAGACAGGTCGGCAGCCGGGCGGCAGTGCCGGCAGCTGGCCCAGTTTAATCCAGGGATTTTGTGGTCCGTGATAGTCTGACCCGGCAGATGCCAGCATGTTCTCGTTACGGCACAGTGATGCCATGGCAGTGATATTATCCCTGCTGTGACTGCCTGATACGACTTCCATTCCGACACCGCCGCCGGCACGAAACTCTGTAATCAGGCGACGCAGCTTGCTGCTCGTCATGCGGTACCTTGCCGGGTGAGCGATCACCGCGATACCGCCGGCGCTATGAATCCATTCGAGCGCCGCCTCGAGACTGGTCCACTGACCGGAGACGTAACCGGGCTTGTTATTCACCAGGAAACGCTTGAACACCTCGCGTACCGAGCGGGCATGGCCGGCCGCGACCAGGTGCTGGGCAAAATGCGTCCGTCCGACGATATTGCCCCTGGCAAGGGCACGCGCGCCCGTATAGCAGCCGCTGATGCCTGCCCTGGCCAGACGCCGGCCGATTTCCTCGGCACGCCAGTGACGAAACTCGCGCAGACCGGCAAGCCCCGACTGCAATGTCTCACAGCCCGGATCGACACCCAGGCCGAGCACATGAATGGTCTGCGACTGCCAGCTAACCGATATTTCCACACCCGGCACCAGCTGCATCCCCAGCAACCGGGACGTGTGCGCGGCATCAAGCAGCCCATCCAGCGTGTCATGGTCGGTCAGTGCCAGCACATCCACGCCAGCGTCATGCGCAGCGGTCACCAGTTCGACCGGACTCAGGGTACCGTCGGAAGCAATCGAGTGGCTATGCAGATCATAGTGTAGTGTCATACGCTACATTCTACAGGACACTGCTTTATAATGTGTTGCCAACATTCCGCTGCGGGCGCCGCTACAGCGTCGCCGCCACACTAACAGCACCCTGACTATTTACCGGGCAATTCATGATGCAAATACCCACGGGAGAGCTTGCCGTTATCCTCTCCGACAGCAACGCAATCCTCGCGGCCTGCAAGCAGCACGACCCGGCATCTGCCTCACAGTCAGCAACCGAAATCGAGCTGGCACAGGCACTGCATCAGCTGACTGATGTCATGACCCGTATTGAAAGCGACATGCAATCCGGCGGCGACTCCAGTAGCGCCGATATCACCGAGATAGGTGAATATGCATTGCAGTTACATGAAGCACTGTCTGCGGCGACCAATGAACGCAGCCTCAGCGAGCAGCAGCCGCAACTGGCCGGCCTGGCCATCAATATTGCCCTCTGGATTGCCCGTCACGGTGGCCAGATCGAAACACTGGAGCCGGTAGCGAATGCGCTGGCACTGCTTGCCAACAGCAGCCGGGATACGGCGGAACTGGGCAAACTCTGCAGTGTCATCGAGGAAATCATTGCTGCCGTATCCAGCGTCATCAGTCAGGACCTGGAAAAAATGAACCCCGGGCGTCCCTGGCGGGTCTTGCTGATCAACTACAGTATCGTCGCCACGCGCAGCCATGACAGCGACCTGATGGAGGCGGCCTTTGCCGTCCTGAGCAGCAAGCTGCCTGAAGATGCGACCCGTTTTTTCAGCGAGGGAATGCAACAAATGGACGCACTCGATTACCCGCCCCACGTCCGCGAGGTGATGGAAAAATACCACCGCGAATGGCCGGTTAAACGTTCATTACATTAACCCCTTCGCGAGTGCGGTCCGCTCCCCTACAGGGGCCTCTATGGATGTAGGAGCGCTCCGCGAGGGATGTAGGAGCGCTCCGCGAGCGCGAATTGTCAACCACTGAATTCGCGGATGCGATCCGCTCCTACAGGTGCCTCTATGGATGCAGGAGCACTCCGCGAGCGCGATTTTCAGGGGTGGCGCTGATAAACCGGCTTTCACCTGCCCGCCAAAAAGACTATTATTCGGCTGCACTGAACAATGACTGGCCTGCAATTCTCCTGAAAATCCCGGACAAATCCTGCAATGAAGTTTCTTTTCGACCTGTTTCCGATCATCCTGTTTTTCGTGGCCTACAAGATGTACGACATCTATGTGGCCACCGCCGTGGCCATCGCAGCCGCGTTTGTACAAACCGGGCTGTTCTGGCTGAAAAACCGCAAATTTGAAAAGATGCACGTCATCACACTGGGGATACTGGTGTTGTTTGGCGGCCTCACACTGATCCTGCGCGACCCGGTATTCATCAAGTGGAAACCGACCGTGGTAAACTGGCTCTTTGGCGTCACCTTCCTCGGCAGCCAGTTTATCGGCGAGAAACCCCTGGTTGAACGCATGATGGGACACGCCATTACCGCACCGGCTCCGGTCTGGAAACGGCTCAACTGGGCATGGATCGTGTTTTTTATATTCATGGGCGTGATCAACCTGTATGTGGCCTTCAACTTCAGCGAAGAGACCTGGGTAAACTTCAAACTGTTCGGCATGATGGGCCTGACACTGGTATTCGTGTTCGCACAGGCCTTCTATCTGAGCCGTTACATGGAAGCCGGCGAAGAAACCGACGGGGAAACCAAGTAATGCTCTACGCCTTTATCAGCGAGGACAGACCGGGCACACTTGAACAGCGGCTGGCGGCACGTCCAGCCCACCTCGAGCGGCTGAATGCATTACAGCAAGAAGGCCGCCTGCTGCTCGCGGGCCCGCATCCGGCCATCGACAGCAACGAACCCGGTGAAGCGGGTTTCAGCGGCAGCCTGGTCGTTGCGGAGTTTGCCTCACTGGACGACGCACAATCCTGGGCAGATGCCGACCCCTACATCAGCGCCGGCGTCTACGCACAGGTCACCGTTAAACCCTTTAAAAAGGTACTGCCCTGACATGACAAACGACCGCACAGCGATGCTGCGCGAGCGCCTGACGCGCGCACTGCAACCCGTTGAGCTGGATATCATCGACGAGAGTGCCAGGCATGCCGGTCATGCCGGCGCCGCCAGTGGCGGTGGTCACTTTATCGTCAACATCGTCTCCCCCGCATTTGAAGACAAAACACTCATTCAGCGGCATCGGCTGGTCTATGATGCTGTCGGTGATATCATGCACAGCGAAATTCACGCCCTCAGTATCCAGGCCAGAACACCGCAAGAATCGTAATTTCCAACCCAAGAAGGACAACTCAATGAACTATCGTCACACCCTAGTACTCATCGCATCGCTGGCAGCCGTCAGCGGCTGTGACCAGATGCAGTCCGGTAGCCGTACCGATACCGGAAACACCGCCACCACTGCCGCTCCGGCTATCGAGGGCGTCATCGTTGCCACCGTCAATAACATCCCGATAACCCAGGACGTGCTTGACGTCTATGCCAGCCAGCGCAAGGCGCAGGCCGGTAACGAGCAGACAAACTCCGGGGAAGCCGTCCTGAATGAGCTGATCTCGCTTGAGTTAATGCGTCAGGATGCTGTCAACAAGGGCCTGAACTCGCAACCGGTTGTCATCGCGGCGCTCGACCAGCAAACACGCACCGCCCTCGCCGGTGCCGCCATCAAGGATTTCATGGCCAGCAACCCTGTCTCGGATGAGGCTGCAAAGGCCCTTTACGACGAGCAGATAGGCGTCGCCGGCAAGGAATACAACGCCCGTCATATCCTTGTGGCTGACGAGGAAACGGCGAACGGGGTTATCACGCTGCTCGACAGCGGCAGTGACTTCTCGGAACTTGCCAAGGAAAAATCGACCGGCCCGTCAGGCCCCAGCGGCGGCAAGCTTGGCTGGTTCGGTGCGGACCAGATGGTGAAGCCGTTTTCCGAAGCCGCCGCGACGCTGCAGAAAGGCGCCTATACCAAGACACCGGTACAGACACAGTTTGGCTGGCACGTCATCATCCTCGATGACAGCCGCGATAGCACGCCACCACCCTATGATGACGTCAAGGACCGCATCAAGATGCTGCTGGCCAACCAGCAGTTGCAACAATACATCGAGTCGATGAAGAGCAGCGCCAGCATCGACATCGTGAAGTAAACACTGGTCGCGGCTGGCGGAAGCGTTCCGCCAGCCGCTCATCCGGCCGGTGCCCGCCGCTCCGCCAGTGACAGCACCTTCATGTCCGGCTGTAGCTCACTCTTCAGCCAGACCTGCATGCGCACACCTTCTTGCATATCACTGATAATACTCAGACAACAGTGGTGCAGCGTATCGATTATCTCGTAAATGCTTTCACCATCAGTGCCCGCCGTCACGGTCATCGCCGGCGCATTCTGCAACAGGGTCTGCGCGCTTTCGGGCAACTCCGGCTGCAGTATATGGAAAACGTATTTAAGATAACGCCCCGTCTCCAGCCATGCAGCATCCGGGTGAGAGACAACGATATCGAACACCTGGAAGCGGAATGACTGATCCGGGTCGGCTGCCTGCATAATTCCAAGCACCCTCGCCACCAGGCTGATCATCTGCTCACGTTGCAACAGGCCGTCATTCACGTCCGTCAGCACGCGCACATCCCGCCCGGCAGTTGCAACAAAGGCATTCACGTCAGCGAACAACACCCGGAGATTGCCCTGCAGTCTCTCCTGCAGGGCGTACAGGCTTTCGAGATTGCCCTCAAACTGCAACAAGCCTGTTTCATTATCCTGCTCTACTGCCGGTTCTTCGTACGGCGGCTCGGCAGCCTGCGTTGTTTCCACACCATCATCGAGCAGTTCGTCTCCGCTCAGGGTGACCGGCAACTGGATGATGTCAATCAGGGCATGCCAGAGCGCCGACAAGGTGCGCGGACCGGTAAAGAAACGCACCGGGATCTGATCGAGGGTATCGGCGATCCCGATTATCGCGCCAGCCGCTTGCGATTGAGGAAATATCGAGGTGAAGGCCTGGCGGGCGCGTTCCGCCTTCTTCAGGCTTTCATCCTGCGGCAGCACCCCCAGCAACGGTGCATCAAGTCCGAGGTGGGCACTGACCTGATGGAACAGTTCATCATGTATTGCTTCTGCATCATCAGGATAGCGAACCTTGTTAACAATAATCCGCAACAGGCCTGCGAAGCCGTTCAGCTGCAGTACCTTGATCAGGGCGAAGGCTTCTGCATGCGACTGGGGTTCGGGGGTGACCACCAGAACGACAATACCCGAGGCCTTGCAGCAGGCCAGCAGGGTGCGCGCATCCATACCGGAGGTGTCAATCAGAAAATCGTCATAACCATCCTCGACATCCATCTCCCGGATGCAGAGCGCGCGCTGATCCGCTTCAAACGTCGGCCATTCCCGCAAGGGGGTACCGCAGGAAATAATATCGACACCCTGGTAGCCGCTGCGTAACAACCCCCGTTCCCTGGGATCATCGGCACGCCGCAGCATATTCACCGGTTGCTGCACCTTCAGCAGGTTTTCAATCGGGGTGGCACTGTCACGCGCATAGAAAACACCCACCTGGCAGCCGCGACGGACCTGCTCAAGCGCGATATTGATTGCCAGCTGCGTTATTCCAGCGCCTGGCAAACCACTGGTAATTGTCATTATTCTTGTCATTACCGCTTACCTTGTGAATGCAAGCAACCTGGCTTCCATTCTGCAGTGCTCGTTACCAGATGCTTCTTCAAGCTGTTAAAGACAAATATTTTGGCCACGGAATCCACGGAAGAACACGAAAATATTTTCCATCAAGTATTTATTTTTCCGTGTTCTTCCGTGTTCTTCCGTGGCGATTAAATAAAATAATTCCGGTACTCAGTTAAATTTGCTTACTTTCTATCGGCTACTGCGCCTGTTCCTCGATACGTTGACGTTGCCGGGCATTGGCGGTACCCAGCAAATCCTCAACGTCCCGCGCCTTGTCGATCATGTCGGTTTGCTCTTTCCATACATGACCTCCGCTTTCCGACTCGCCGCCGCTGCAGGCACATAACAACAGCAACACGCAGCACATCAAACCGCTTTTCATGGCATCTTCTCCCGCTGTTTCGACAGCCACGCTGCCATGTCGGCCTTCGGCATCGGCTTGCTGACATAGTAGCCCTGGTAATAGTCACAGCCCATTCCTTGCAGCCGGTTCAGGACCGCAGCGGTCTCGACACCCTCGGCCGTCACCGTCAAACCCAGACTGTGCGCAAGATCGATGGTTGCCCGCACAATCGAGGCATTCTCTTCATCGCTATCCATGTCCACCACGAAGGACTTGTCCACCTTCAGGGTATGAACCGGCAACCGTTTCAGGTACACCAGTGAGGAGTGACCGGTACCAAAATCATCGATCGACAGCTGTAGCCCCTTGGCGACCAGCTGACCCAGCATCTCGATCACCTGGTCAGGATCCAGCATAACCCCGGTCTCGGTGATTTCAAGTAATAATGAGGCAGGATGCAGCCGGTAGCGGTCAAGTGAGCCCTGAATTTTATCCACCAGCCTGAAATCATGCAGGTTATGCATCGACAGGTTGATGCCAACGCGCAGCCCCGCATAGTTCTGCTGCATCCGTGCGAATTCCCGACATGCCGTGTCGATCACCCATTCCGATAACTGCTTGATCAGCCCGCTTTTTTCAGCAACACGGATAAAGGACTCCGGCATCAGTATCTTGCCGTCGGGCTGACGCCAGCGCACCAGCGTTTCTATATAACTGACAGCACCCGTCCTGAATTCCATCACCGGCTGGTAAACCAGAAACAGGTCATTGCGTTCTATGTCCTCGTTGAGTATGCCGTCCAGGGTCATCCTGGCGAGGGAGATTTCATCGGTTATTGACGGATCAAAAACCGCATAACCCTGCTTGTTATCCTTGGCCGAGTACATGGCGTAGTCGGCGTTATGCAGCAGCGTTTCGACGTCATCAGCATGCTCGGGCAGCAGGGTAATACCGATGGACACCGAGGCTGATAATTTATGGCCCTCCACCTCGAATTCAGCCTGCATTGCCTGAATAATTTTCTGCGCGACCTGTATCGCCTGATCTGTATCGGTGTCCGGAAGAATCACGACAAATTCGTCACCCCCCAGCCTGGCCAGCGTATCTGATTCACGCAAGGCCCCGGAAATACGCTCAACTACATCCTTCAAAAGCAGGTCGCCGGTATGGTGACCCAGCAAGTCGTTGACATATTTAAAGCGCACCAGATCAATCAACAGTACACCTGCCCGGCCCGGAGTGCGGCGATATTTAACAAACAATTGTTTCAGGCGATCGTAGAGCAAGGCACGATTATAGATACCGGTCAACGGGTCCCTGATTGCCATGTCATGCAAGGTTTCATAGAGCTCACCCAGTTCGCGAAAACTGACCGGCGTATCTTTACCCGTAACCGTTATGGCATCAGAGTGTGGCTTGCGTTTGCCCCAGACATGGCGCAGCTTATGACCGAGTTCCGTAAACGGTTTCAGGATCAGTCCGAACAGCAGCCTGGTGTTCAGGCGTTTCATGATGCTTCTGACGAGGCCGGAGTCATCACCGAACAGTCAATCACTTCGAGAGCATCTCGATGCAGGTCGCTTCATCCAGGACCGGGATACCGAGTTTCAGGGCCTTGTCATGCTTTGAGCCCGGATTGTCGCCGACCACCACGAAATCCGTTTGCTTCGAGACACTCCCTGCCACCCTGCCACCCATGGACTGCAGCCTTTCCTTCAATTCCGCACGCGGCATGGAGAGCGTCCCTGTCAGCACAAAGGTCTTGCCGGCAAACGGCTGCGCCTGTGGTTTTTCAACAACTGGCCAGTGAACACCGGCCTCTCGCAATGCAGCGATCACCTTACGGTTGTGTTGCTCGGTGAAGAATTCGCTTATACGTTTCGCAACGACCGGCCCGACGTCGCGAACAGCTTCCAGTGCCTCGATATCGGCGGCCATCAACAGGTCGAGATCGCCGAACTCCCGCGCCAGTGTTTGCGCCGTCGCCTCCCCCACTTCACGGATACCAAGCGCATAGATAAAACGTGGCAATGTCGTCGATTGGCTGCGTTGCAGAGCCTCGACCAGGTTGCTTGCTGATTTCTCGGCCATCCGCTCCAGCCCGGCGAGATCTTCAACCGTGAGCCGGTAAAGATCACTGACATGACTGATCCGTTCTTTTTCGACCAGTTGCTCAACCAGCTTGTCACCCAGACCCTCGATATCCATCGCCCGGCGTGATGCAAAATGCTTGATCGATTCCTTGCGTTGCGCAGGGCAGAACAGGCCACCCGAACAGCGTGCGACGGCCTCCCCTTCCACCCGAACCACGTGTGAATGACACACCGGACAGCTTGTGGGCAGCTGGAATTTTTGTGTCCCCGCGGGACGTCTCTCCCTGATAACGCGCACCACCTCGGGGATGACGTCACCGGCGCGACGCACAATCACGGTATCGCCCTTGCGCACGTCCTTGCGCTGCACCTCCTCTTCATTGTGCAGTGTTGCATTGGTGACGGTAACACCGCCCACAAACACCGGTTGCAGGCGCGCGACAGGCGTCAGGGCACCGGTACGGCCCACCTGGACTTCTATCCCCAGCACACGGGTCTCACGTTGTTGCGCGGGAAACTTGCGGGCAATAGCCCAGCGCGGCGCACGCGCAACGAAGCCCAGCGATTGCTGCTGCTGCAGACGATTGACCTTGAATACCACGCCGTCAATCTCAAAAGGCAAACGCTCACGCTGCTGCTCGTAGTGTTGATAGTAGGCAATGCACCCGGATACGCCGGTGACCCGTTGTACGTCCTCGTAAACACGCAGGTGCCAGCCCTGCAGTTGCGCCAGGATATCCGTGTGCGTCTCTGCCAGGGTACCGCCACTCACCTGGCCAACGCCGTAACAGAATATTTCCAGGGAGCGCCTGGCGGTAATGGCCGGATCCAGCTGGCGCAGGCTGCCGGCGGCGGCATTGCGCGGGTTGACGAACAGTTTCTGGCCTGCAGACGCGGCCTGTTGGTTCAGGGCCTCGAACCCGGCGTGCGACATGTAGACCTCGCCGCGTACTTCCAGGACCTCCGGTATCGAACGGCCGGCCAGCTTCAGCGGCACCGAGGCAATAGTGCGTACGTTCTGCGTCACGTCCTCACCGGTAATACCGTCACCGCGTGTGGCTGCACGTACCAGCCGGCCATCCCGGTACAGCAAGCTGACCGCCAGGCCATCAAGCTTGGGTTCGGCGGCATACTCGACCTCGTCCGTTTCGAGGCGCTCACGCACGCGCCGGTCGAAATCGAGCAATTCGTCATCGGAGAAGGCATTGTCCAGTGACAGCATGCGCTGCTCGTGGCGCACTTCGCCAAAAGCCTTGAGCGGCGCCGCACCAACGCGCTGTGTCGGCGAGTCCGGGGTGATGAGTTGCGGATATTGTTCTTCGAGGGATTGCAGTTCGCGGAGCAGCTGGTCGTATTCCGCGTCCGGTATCAGGGGGTCATCCCGGCTGTAGTAACGATAGTTATGTTCGTGTAACTCGGCATGCAGTTTCCGTGCGCGTGCGCGCACGGATTTTGGCACACTCATGACGCCGCATTCGCCACCCGTTGTTGCAGCTGGCAGCTGATCACCTCTTCACGCATGTGGCTGATAGTCTGGTTTGTCAACACGCTGCGCGAGGCATCGCAGACCGCACTGTCGAGGTTATCCGCCAGTATCCGCGCCGACTCGACCATGGAATCAAAGGCATGCACGCCATCGACGCTTCCCGGTATCTGCAGGAACAGCACAATCCCTTCAGTCGTGAAGCTTTCCATGGCAGAAAGGTCGAATATGCCCGGTTCCTTGATATTGGCGGCGGAGAACAGGATCTTCTCCCGGCCATCAAGCATTTCACTGCGGTGAAAAATCTGCATATCACCGTACTCGAGCCCGGCAGCGGATCGGGCGCCGCGGCCTCACCCCTGTCAAGCGGTTGCGCGGCGTCGTTATGTTCGGCGTCTGCCGCGACCGGGGGAAATTCGTCAAACGGGTCTTCTGCAAGAGGGTCCTCTGCGTAGAAGTCGCCGACCTGGTTCACCACGTCATCGAGATCGTCATCGTAGTCAAAATCATCATCCCGGGTGAGCACCGGTGCGGTACGATGGCTGCTTTTGCGCCGCGGCAAGGTCTCTTTCCTGTTCTGGTAAAGACCGAACAGATAGATCCCGAGAACGATCACGGCTCCGGCAATGAGAAGTATCCAGCGCAAATTTTCCATTAGAGGACCACCTGACCCGCGTTATGCAATAAGTTTACACCCGCCGTATTTTCCTGCAAATCCCGGGCGGAATTCAATAGCGCCTGCCCGTGTCAGACAGCTGCCAGTTTCACTGCTTCATCAACATCAACCGCCACCAGGCGCGACACACCGGGCTCATGCATGGTAACCCCCGTCAACTGGTTGGCCATCTCCATGGTGATCTTGTTGTGGGTGATGAAGACAAACTGGACATGTTCTGACATCTTGCGAACCATATCGCAGTAACGTCCCACATTGGTATCATCCAGTGGCGCATCAACCTCGTCAAGCATACAGAACGGTGACGGGTTCAGCCGGAAAATAGCAAATACCAGCGCAATCGCCGTCAGTGCCTTTTCGCCACCGGAAAGCAGGTGGATGGTACTGTTACGCTTGCCCGGTGGACGCGCCATCACCGTCACCCCGGTATCCAGCAGGTCGTCACCGGTCAGTTCCAGGTAGGCCTGTCCACCGCCAAACAGGGTCGGGAAATTTTCCTGCATGCCCTCGTTGACCTTTTCAAAGGTCTCCCTGAAGCGTGCACGGGTTTCCTTGTCAATCTTGCCAATGGCACCTTCCAGTGTATTCAGTGCCTCGATCAGGTCGGCATGCTGCGCATCCAGATAACCCTTGCGCCTGGATTCCTCCTCGTACTCTTCGATCGCGGCCAGGTTGATCGGCCCGAGTCGCTGGATACGCAATTCCAGTTTCTCGGCCCTCTCGGCCCATGCCTCAACGCTTGCCGCCTCGTCAATCACATCCAGCAGCGGCTTGTACTCGAAACCTGATGCCGTTATCTGCTCCAGCAGGGTATCACTGCGCACCTTGATTTCCTGCCAGGCCATGCGATCCTGTTCGACCTGCTCGCGCATGTTGCCGACGTTGCGTTCCTTCCTGATGCGTTCCTGGTCGAGTTCACGGGTATTGTGTTCGATCGATTCAACCTGTTTGCGCGCCTCGCCAAGCTCCGTCTCGACAATCGAGCGTCTCGACAGCATCTCACCCAGCTCGGATTCAAGCTCGACAATCGGCGTATCGCCCTGTCCAAGTACCGCGGTCAGTTCATCACGGCGCGTGTTCAGCTGCTGACACTGCTCATGCATACGCGCCAGTGACTGGTTGGTGGCACCCTGCGCGGTACGCATGGACTCCACCCGGATCTCAAGTTCGTGCCGTATTTGCTGATCGTTGCGCGCCGACTCCCTGGCGGCATCGAGTGCACTGCTGAGATGCTGTTGCCGGCGCGTGCGCTCCTCGCGTTCCACCGACAGCGCGGCAACTGCGTCCAGCGCTTCCTGCAGCCGGCTGTGGGCACCCGCCTGTTGCTCTGCCTCACCGGCCTTTTCAAGGCGCAACACCTCGGACTCCATCATGACATGCTCGCGCCGGTGCTGTTGCTGTTCGCGGCGCGACTGCAGCGCTGCCTGCCGGGCGCGCAGCTCACTGACGGCCCGCTGTGCCTGGTTGTAGTCACCCTGCAGGCGCTCGCGTTCGGCTTCCGCCGCTAGCAGATCATCACGGGCGCCTGTGATTGATTGCCGTAATTCCTCGATGTTGGCGGCCTGTGCGCTGGTTTGCGTGCTCAATGCGCTGATGGCGCGCTCACGTTCCAGCACACCCGCCTTCTCATCGCTATCGCGCGCAACGCGTAGCCAGCTTCCCCCTATCCAGACGCCATCCCGGGTAATGATGGACTCATGGCATGCCAGTCCGGTACGCATCGACAACGCATCTGAGAGGGACTCCGCGGCATAGATACCGTCAAGCAAGGTGCCCATGGACCAGGATGACGTCACCTTGCCGGCCAACGGCACACCCTTGTCAGTGGACAGGGAAGACTCACCGGCGACACTGGTGTCGAACAGCGCCAGTGCTCCCTGCTCGAGGCTGCCAAGCAGCTGTGCGGCACTGTCGAGTCCATCGACACAGACCGCCTCGAGATAAAACCCCAGCGCGGTTTCGACAGCATGCTCCCAGCCCGGCTCGGCCTGTATCTCCTGCGCCAGTCGCTGTGCACCCTGCAAGCCGCTCGCTTTCAGCCAGCCGGTCACCTGCTCCGAGCGCTGACCCAGCGCCGCGTGCTGCAATGTCTCGAGTGAGGCCAGCTGGCCACGGGTATCGTGATGGATGCTCTGCAGCGCGGAAAGCTCCTGTTCCCGCTGTTGCAGCACACCGCGCACATCGGCGATCTGCCGAACGGCATTATCGAGTGTCGCCTGTATCCCGGTCAGCCCGGTTTCCTGCGCCTCGCATGCCTGCGCCTGCTGCTGTAATTCTTCCTCCAGCGACTGCTCACCCAGCGTTTGCTGTTCGTTATCCATGCGCTGCAAGCGCTCGTCCAGTTGCTGCAGGTGACGATCCAGATGGTCCAGGCGGGTACGCTCCACCTGCGCCGCCTGGGCACGTTCCGCGGAACGCCGGTTAAACTCGTCCCACTCCTGCTGCCAGGCATGCATGGCCTGCTCGGCATCCTTCAGTGCCGCTACAGACTGTGCGGTTCGCTCCGTGGCCACCGCCAGCCCGGGTTCCACGGTTTCAAGGTCGCGTGCCAGTTCCTGCAGCCGCTCACTGTCAATATTGATGTGGGTCTCGATCTCGGCCAGTGTCTGCTCGGCGCGTGACAATTCCTGTTGCTGTTGCTGGCGTGATTCCCTGTTGTGCTTGATGGCCTGTTCGACGCGCGCCACATCGGCGCCCAGCTTGTAGTAGTGGCCTTGCACGCTGCTGAAGGATTCATTGGCACCGGTCAGGCTGTCGCGCAGTTTTTCCAGTTCGGCTTCAATCCTGCGCTGCTCGGCCAGCTCGGCCTGCATGGCAAGCTCACGTTCCTGTATGACCTGTTCACGTGCACTGGTTTCCTCGTGCATGGCGTTGTAACGCAACGCCAGCAGTTCAGCCTTGACCTGCCGTTCCTCTTCCTTGAGTTCCTTGTAGCGTTCGGCGGCACGCGATTGCCGCTTCAGCTTGTCAAGCTGCTTGTCAATCTCTTCCAGCAGATCATTGAGGCGATCGAGGTTTTCACGGGTATGCTTGATGCGGTTTTCCGTTTCGCGGCGGCGTTCCTTGTACTTGGAAATCCCGGCGGCTTCCTCGAGAAAGGCACGCAGGTCATCGGGCTTCGCCTCGATCAGGCGCGAGATCGTGCCCTGCTCGATAATGGAATAACTGCGTGGCCCGAGACCGGTGCCGAGGAAGATATCGGTAATATCACGCCGGCGACAGCGCGTGTTATTGAGAAAGTAGTTGGAGGTACCGTCGCGCGAAACCTGGCGACGGATGGAAATCTCGTTGAAAGCGGCATACTGGCCGGCGATGGTGCCATCGCTATTATCGAAAACCAGTTCGACACTCGCATGACCCACCGGTTTGCGGGTGTTTGATCCGTTGAAAATGACGTCGGCCATGGACTCGCCGCGCAGGTGCTTGGCCGAGGATTCGCCCATCACCCAGCGCACGGCATCGATGGTATTCGACTTGCCACAGCCATTCGGGCCGATGATGCCAACGAGATTGGAAGGGATATGGATCGTGGTCGGATCGACGAAGGACTTGAACCCGGCCAGCTTTATTTTGGACAACCGCATGGACGGCTAGACTACCCGATTAATATCCGGATATACAAGCTTTAGTTATAGCATACAGCTTGCACACATCATCTTGTGTCTTGTACCCTGCTTGCATGTCAACACAACCCGGCAAGACACTCGAGACCTTTCCCAATCCGCACCCGGACCGTGATTACACCATCCGTATCCGCACGCCGGAGTTCACCTGCCTGTGTCCGAAAACCGGCCAGCCGGATTTTGCCACTATGCAGCTTGAGTACGTCCCGGACCAGGCCTGTGTAGAACTCAAGTCGTGGAAGCTGTATGTCTGGTCGTTTCGCGATGAAGGCGCCTTTCACGAGGACGTCAGTAACCGCATACTCAACGACCTGGTGAAAGCCTGCCAACCCCGGTTCATGCGCCTGCACGCTGAATTCAATGTCCGCGGTGGCGTCTATACCGACGTCACAGTGGAATACCGACAACCGGGATGGAATCCGACGGACACGATCATTCTTAAGTAATTAATATTATATATCAATTACTTGTATAACATACCCGCTTATTTACCGGCTATCGGCAACAACGACACAGCCCCTTGCCCATGCCGCAACACCCCTGCCGTAAACAGATCGTGCGGGCGCAGCAAGCGGTAAGCTGCCCGGTGCATCCCTAGTGGCAGAGCCCCTCTACCTGGGCATCGACGTCGGCACCTCGGGCTGCCGCAGCTGCGTCATCGATGCCGCGGCGTCCATCCAGGCCGAGGTCAGCACGCCCCTGCCGGCACCCGCACGCGAGGGTGCGGCCGTCGAGCAGGGTCCTGATTGCTGGTGGGCGGCGCTGGCAGAGAATCTTGACCGGCTGCACGCGCAGCATTGCCTGGCAGCCGTTGCCGCCATCACGCTGGACGGTACCTCCGCCACCCTGCTGTGCTGCGATGCCAACGGTACCCCGCTGGGGCCGGCGCTCATGTACAACGATGCACGGGCGGGCCGCGAGGCGCAGCGCGTCGCAACCGTTGCGCCACCCGAGTGTGCCGCGCACGGCGCCAGCGCCAGCCTCGCCAAACTGCTGTGGTTATTGCAGACGCCCGCCGGCAGGAATGCCCGGCACGTGCTGCACCAGGCCGACTGGCTGCTGGGCAGGCTGTGCGGAGTCTTTGGCCACAGCGACGAGAACAACGCCCTGAAACTCGGCTACGACATCCTCCAGCGGCGCTGGCCCGACTGGCTGCAGGCACTGGATGTCCCGCTGGCCCTGCTGCCCCGGGTGGTGCCCGCCGGGCAGGCAATCGGGACACTGGCCCCGCACCTGGGCAAACGCTGGGGCCTGAGCGGCGACACGCGCATCCTTGCCGGCACGACCGACAGTACCGCCAGCTTCATTGCCACCGGTGCCGGTCCCGGCGACGCTGTCACCTCGCTCGGCAGCACGCTGGTGCTGAAAGTGCTGGCAACCCAGCCGCTGTTCTCACCGCAATATGGCATCTACAGCCACCGCCTGGGTGACGGCTGGCTGGTGGGTGGCGCATCGAACAGTGGTGGTTGCAGCCCAGACCCGCGGATAATGTTTTATTTTACCAGGGCATTCTTGAGGGTATCGCCAACATTGAAGTACGCGGCTACCAAAGACTGGCGGAACTGGGTGCACCCTGGCCGGAACAGATCATCACCAGCGGCGGCGGCGCGGCCAATGCACCATGGCGTATAATGCGATCTCGATTAACCGGCATACCGGTAACGGCCGCCGCCCACCAGCAAGCGGCCTATGGTGCCGCGCTGCTGGCATTGAAAGGATCATCATGAAAAGCAATCGTTCAGGCATGCACTACCTGCTTGAGGGTTGGCGTCTCGTGCGGCAACCCGGTCTGCGCCGCTATGTCGCCGTCCCGCTGCTGGTGAGCTGCGTCTTCTTCGGCGGCGCAATCTTCGGCCTGACACACTGGCTGGAACTGCTCATCAACCTGCTGCTCGGTTACCTGCCTGCCTGGCTTAACTGGCTGCGCTACCTGTTGTGGCCGCTGTTCGCCGTTGCCGGGGTTTTGATCATCTTTTACAGCTTCTCCCTGATCACCAACCTGATTGCCGCCCCCTTCAATGGCATGCTGGCGGAAGCGGTGGAAAAACATCTCACCGGGCAACCCATCGAAACCGGCGGCTGGCAGGCCTTCGCAAAGGATTTCATACCCAGCATTCTTTCGGAATTGCGCAAGCTGCTGTATTTCCTGCTGCGCGCCCTGCCGCTTGGCATCCTGTTCCTGATCCCCGGCATCAATATAGCGGCACCCTTTATATGGGGACTGTTCAGCGCCTGGATGCTGGCCATCGAATACGTTGATTACCCGATGGCGAATCACCTGCTGCATTTCTCGACACAGCGCAAGCTGCTGCGACAGCGGCGCATGCTCTCCTATGGTTTTGGCGGCAGCTCATTGCTGATGACCATGATTCCGGTTGTGAACTTCCTCGCCATGCCGGTCTCCGTGGCAGGCGCCACGGCGATGTGGGTGGGGGAATTGCGTGAACAGGTCATAAAGAGCACTACATGACCAACAACAACCTGCAGGAGCGCCTCGCATGCGCGATTTTCAGGAGCCCGGGCTATTCGCGGACGCGGTCCGCTCC